>NZ_JAQREO010000011.1:0-143259 GCF_028599385.1 Pseudoalteromonas sp. CST2 | reverse complement strand
AGTGAAACGAAACAGCGCCGATGATAGTGTAGCATTTGCTATGTGAAAGTAGGACATTGCCAGGCTCCAAATAAGAGAAACCCGTTACAGCGATGTAACGGGTTTTTTGTTGTCTGGGATTTAATAAGTAGGCGAACTCAGTAGAGAAACGTAACAGCTCGAAGGCGAGCCCTAAGAAAGGCCGACCAGACACAATGATAATGTAGTATTTGCTATGTGACTCTCTACCGCTGTGGGCACTACGACATTGCCAAACTTCAAATACAAGAAAGCCCGACTCGAAAGAGCCGGGCTTTTTTACGTCCGCAGAAAAGTAAAAATACATTCCAGATATTATTCGCACAGTCTCCACCACCTCCGTAGCGTGGGTTGAGTATCACGAAACCCGCGGATAACGCTCGCCGCACATCTTTGTATGGTAAATATAGTGTTCTTATCTCACGAGCTGGATTACCAGCAACAACAGTATCCGCCTCTACAATTTTAGTTACTACAGATCCCGCACCAATAACACTGTTACCCCAAAGGGTATGAGCTTGATCTATTATCAAATTTTTTTAGAAAGTCTTTTAAGTATTTTGCTAATTATCAATTGATAGCAAACCCTATAAACTTGCTCCATCTTGTATTTACATACCTTACCAAAGGGGAGAAGAGCATGTCTCATCAAATTATTAAAGACTTACATAACCGTTACACGGCTAAAAAATACGATACGAGCAAACGTATTTCATCGGCGGATCTTGACGTAATTAAAGAAGCTATTCGCTTGTCTGCTTCTTCAATTAACTCTCAACCTTGGAAGTTTGTATTGGTAGAAAGTGATGAAGCTAAGCAGCGTTTGCACGATACATTTGCTAACAAGCACCAGTTTAATCAATTACACGCTAAAGAAGCATCGCATACTCTTTTATTAGCTTACGATCCTAAGTTTACTAAAGAGAAGTTTGTTAAACGCGTGGATGTTGAAGTGAGCTCTGGTCACTTACCAGCGCAAATGCGTGAAAGCTTTATGGGTGCCTACGCTTTTGCTGAAATGAATACGGATGAAAATGGCTACAATGGCAGCTGGACTAAAGCACAAGTTTACCTAGCGCTGGGTAACATTATGCATACACTGGCGCGTTTAAATATTGCATCTACGCCTATGGAAGGTGTTGACCCAGAGTTAATCGGTGAGAAGTTTAGCGAAGAGCTTGATGGCCATATTTGTGAAGTGGCACTTGCAATGGGTTACCCAGTTGAAGAAGAAGATTGGAACTTTGGCAAACCTAAAGCGCGTTTACCTGTTGAAGATATTATAGCGACTGTATAACGTGTTGCTATAAGCTAATTAGCCGAGAGCCTTCTCGGCTTTTTTATTTTTAGAATAAACCATACGCTTGTGTTTCTTCGTCTTCCTGTTGTGCTAAATGATCAGGTCTAAATATTGCGCTAGGGTCTATTAAAACACTGTGTTTTTCGGCTAACTTTATTAGCCCTCGCATCATGCCTTTGGTTTGCGGGTCTATATCAAAGCCTACTTCGGTTAATTTATCGAGTGGCTTAATGTCTTCTTTTTTATAATCTATATTGTCCTCTACTTTATCTACTAGTAATCCGATATGCGGGTTGAGCCCATCTTTAGTAGTAAAAACAATAATAGGTTTATAATCGAGTGTTATTTGCTCTTTTGCCGCATCAAACAGACGTTGTAATTGCATAAAGCTGTTGCGCTTTATACTCGCTAAATATTTACTGGCTTGTTTATAGTCTTGCTCGTTATGAGTACTAACTGCGCGATCTGTTGCTGTTACTAGCGCTTGAAAAGGCTCATCAAGTTTTTCTATGATAGATTTTAGGTCACTGTTGTCAGTTTTAAACTCTTTATAAAATACGGCGATGTTGTGCAGCTGAGTTTTATCGTTTGTTATTACGTGGCTCTGTTGCGCGATGCTTTTTTCAAATTGGCTAAACCAATCATTAAGCGAGGCTTGCCAGGTTCTTAGCTCATTAAGTGCTTTTTTATTACTTTGCTCTGTAGAGCTGCCATTTAAAATAACACCTAGGTCGAACACCGGCGTGGGTGTTTCCATGTAGTCTTTTACACCAATAAAGCTCTTATTGTTATTTGGCAATGTAGTGAGGTTATTATCAAACCGCTCGGTGAGTAAAATATCGAGAATTTTAAGTGAAATGGTTTTACAGCCCACTTGAAAGTTTATGAATTCCATACCTTTATCTTTAATTGCCTTGTAATGCTTTAAGGATAGAACAAAATAGATAAATAGCTTAAAGGTTGTGTGGTTTTTTAATTAGTGACTTAACTGCGAGTTTAAATTGTTGCTCTAAGGCTTTTTTTCCACTTAAGCAATGTTGCTTGATTAGCTGCTCATTACTGTGGTTTTGTAATACTATTTGTATCAGCAAGTGGCGATCTTCACTTTTAGTTGCCATTAGGCTGGATGGGGAGTGGTTAAATAAATACCATAGTTTTGGCGCGGTATTAAAGCGATTTATTGTACTAATTGCAGTGTTTATAGGTGGGCTGGGCACGCTAGATTCATCGATAAATTTACTTATTAGCTCACTGACTAACTCACTGTCGAGTTGGCTAAAGTGCGTTAATAAACCATAAAACAAATCACTTTTAAATTGCTGAGCTAAGGTATGTAAGCCCTGCGTGGAAGTGTCTAATGCTTTAATAACGAGGGCTGAGTGCTCACCCGTGCTTTTATCTCGCTGATAACCTAGCTTTACAGCACAAAATTCCTGAGATTGCCAAAAACGTAAAAGCCCTGCTGTAGCCCCAAAACTTGCACCTATATAACTACAGGTGGGGGTTAGCTGATGTTGGCAATGCGCTAGCAATGCTTTACCTACGCCTTGTTGGTGCAGGTTAGGTGCAACAGCTATACGAATAACGCGTGCGCTTTGTTTTGTTAAATAGCTTGGCTGTGCGCTTAATTGCGCGAGCGATTGCGCCATTAAATGCCCTTGTGGGCGGCGCTCACCACTGATTACTTGCTTAGCTAGCTCTGCATCCATACCGCCTTCAACTGCTATTAAACACACACCCACAACATGCATGTCGCATCTACTAATAAACAGCCTTTGCGCTGGGGCATCAAGTAATTGGCGTAAATCGTTAACACTGCTCTGGTAATGGGCAAGTGCTAGCAACGCAACTATTTGCTGCAGTAAAGGCTCATTGTCAACGAGTTGCTGTTGAGTGACTTCAACGTGCTCAATGTTATTTAAAGCGGGTGGGTATTCGTTATATTGTGCATCTAAAGCAAAGAGTGTGCGTACATGTTGCTCAAGAGGGTCGCCCTTGGCAAAGCGTAAAGGCTCTTCTAAGTTTACAATTTTTGCCGCTTTGTAATTTGCTTTAATATGTTGCGTAAAGCGAATGGTATAGCCTCGGCCATTACCCTCGTAGCCTACCAAGGTGCTCGCAAAGACTATACGCGGGTAGTGCTTTAACATGGCTAACAGTAGTGGGACAGGGATTGCGGCGGCTTCATCAATCAGTAATAAATCACATGGCGGCAACTGATTAAGTAGTGCATCGGGCGCCATGTATTGTAAATTAGCTAAATGTTTTTGCTGAGCCTTGTATTCAACCTGTAAAGTTTTAGCTAAATGCTTAAAACAGCTATGGGTGGCTCTAAATTGTGTTGCGCATACAATGATTTTTTTATCATGTAATGTTGCGGCTGCAAGACCTAGCGCGGCTGATTTACCTCGCCCTCTGTCGGCATTAATAATTAAAGGCCTGTTCGCACGTCCTGTGGCCACCTTAGTTATTTGCTCAACGCATTGCTGCTGCGCCTGATACTCAATTTTATTTGTTACATTACTTTTGAGCGGCGGCTGTTTAAAGACAGTGTGTTCATCAAAGTGTATGGCAGGTAGCGTTTGTAAAAGGCGAGAAAAACGTAAATTAAAATAGCTTTGCTGATTACTACACCCATAAGACTGTACGCTTTGCAGCGCAGGGTCTTGCCATGACCCTAAACGTTGTAAATCAGGCAGTAATAAAAATAAAAGCCCGCCGGCTTTTACGGTGCCGGCTAATGCAGCGAGTTTATCGGGGTAAATGCCACTAAAGCCATCATAAACGGCATGAGGAAACTCTTGCCCAAGTAGTTGATGAGTATGCTCAGGCCAACTTGCATTGGCAAGGCTGCTTGAAAGTAGCTTTACATCATCCGAACGGGTTAACGCGCTTAATAGTTCATAGCACCAAGTAGGCTGGCCTGTAATAAGCACTAACTGACGATGCTTAGCGCCAGTTAGTTGCTGCGTTAATTGCTCAACACAGTGCTTATACAGCTTGAAGTCGTGCATATGCGGTTACTAACCATTTGCTACCAAGGTCATCAAAGTTTACTTGCACACGCGATTGCGCGCCGCTGCCTTCGTAATTAAGCACAGTGCCAATACCAAATTTAGCGTGTAGTACACGTTGGCCTAAGTTAAAACCACTTTCTTCAAATACAGCATGGCTTACTGATGCGCTAAAACGTCCTGCTGCAGGCGGTCGTGATACCTGTGTTTTAATACGAATTTCTTCTACGCAATCTTCGGGTATTTCGCGTAAAAATCGCGATGGGCTATGGTACTTTTCTTGGCCGTATAAACGACGGCTTTCGGCATGGCTTATGTAAAGTTTGTCCATGGCACGGGTCATACCCACGTAACAAAGGCGGCGTTCTTCTTCTAAGCGCCCTGATTCTTCATTACTTTGCTGCGATGGGAACATGCCTTCTTCAACGCCCACCATAAACACAAGTGGAAACTCTAAGCCCTTAGCAGAGTGAAGAGTCATCATTTGCACCGCGTCTTCGTGTTCATCGGCTTGGCCTTCACCAGACTCAAGTGAGGTGTAGGCTAAAAAGCCTTGTAGTGGTGAACTAAACTCTTCTTCTTCGGGGAGTTCATACTGATCGCAGGCACTGATAAGCTCTTCTAAGTTTTCTACGCGAGCTCGGCCTTTTTCGCCTTTTTCAGCTTGATACATAGCCATAAGGCCAGAGGTTTGAATAGTGTATTTGGCTTGCTCTTGCAGTGTAAGGTCGCTAATTTTATCTTCTATGTGCTCTACCAACTCTACAAATTTTGTAACAGCGCTTGCCGCACGACCCGATAAATGTTGTTGTTCTACAATTGCTTTAGCGGCGTACCAAAGAGGCAGCGACTCAGCACGCGCACAGTCGCGTATGTGGCTAAGTGTTTTATCGCCAATACCGCGCGCAGGGGTGTTAATTACACGCTCAAATGCGGCGTCATCTTGGCGGTTTCCTACTAATCGTAAGTACGATAGCGCATCTTTAATTTCTTGGCGCTCGAAGAATCGCATACCACCGTAAATACGGTACTTTAAGCCTTCTTGAAGCATGGCTTCCTCGAGTACACGAGATTGCGCGTTACTACGGTATAAAATAGCGGCGTCTTGCAGCGCATTACCAGCATTTAACCAGCTGCGTAGCTTGCTGCTTACAAAGCGGGCTTCGTCTAGCTCGTTAAAGGCGGCATAAATTGATATAGGCTCGCCTTCGTTACCATCGGTCCAAAGGCTTTTACCCATGCGCTCTGAATTGTTTTTAATTAGCGCATTAGATGCTTTTAGAATGGTCGCGGTTGAGCGGTAGTTTTGCTCAAGGCGAATAGTTTCGGCGTCAAAATCAGTTAAAAAGCGTTTAATGTTTTCTATTTTAGCGCCGCGCCAACCGTAAATACTTTGGTCATCGTCGCCTACAATCATAATACTTTGTGTATCACCAGCAAGTAGCTTTAACCATGCGTATTGAATGGTATTGGTATCTTGGAACTCGTCTACCAGCATGTGGGCAAAGCGCTGCTGGTAATGGCGAAGTAGTGTAGGGTTATTTTTAAGTACTTCGTAGCTACGTAGCAGTATTTCGGCAAAATCGACTAAACCTGCACGGTCACACGCCTCTTGATAGGCGGCATATACACGCAGCATCATTTGCTCGTTTATATCGTAGGCTTGAATATCTTTAGGGCGCAGGGCTTCATCTTTTTTAGCACTGATGTACCAGCCAAATTGTTTGGCGGGCCACTTTTTGTCATCAATATTCATTGATTTTAATAAGCGCTTGATCATTCTAAGTTGATCGTCAGAGTCTAAAATTTGAAAGGCTTCTGGCAGGTTTGCTTCACGGTGATGAGCGCGCAAAATACGGTGTGATAAACCATGGAATGTACCAATCCACATGCCACCGACAGGGGCTTTTAGGGTTTCTTCAACACGAGTGCGCATTTCTTTAGCGGCTTTATTAGTAAAGGTAACCGCAAAAATACTATAGGCTGATGCTTGCTCAACCTGCATTAACCACGCGATACGATGAACTAAAACACGTGTTTTACCCGAACCAGCACCTGCTAATACCAGCATGTTTTGTAGTGGGGCTGCAACGGCATCGCGTTGTTTGTCATTTAAGCCATCGAGTAATTCAGAAACGTCCATCGTTACGCCTTTTCAATCAATAATGAGGGCAGTATAACAGGTGTTTTTGTTAGGCTAAATAAAATACTGTTTTTATGAACAGCTATTCTAAAAATACTTGTAAAACTAATCGCTTAGTCGCTTTTTTGTACTCTTAAGTAACGATAATTAATAATAAAAATAATCAAATTGACCTATATTTAGTAAAAAATACTAAAGCAGTTATTTAGTAGTAATTTAACTATTTGATTTTTAAGCTTTAATAAATTGGCATAAAGTGTGATAGTAAGTAAATAACTAAAACTTAAAATTAATTAACTACAGAGGTGAGTATGGCTGATCAAGGTTCTGGCGGTAATGTTATTGCAGCGTTGTGTAATATATTTTTTCCTGGTTTAGGGCAATTGGTACAAGGGCGAATTTTAGCCGCTATCTTTTTTGCGCTAGCTATTATAATTAGTTACGCACTTATTTATGTATTAGTAGGCTTCGTACTCGTGCCTATTATTTATTTATGGTCGATTATAGATGCTGCACGTTTTAGATCGCGAAGTTAGCTTTTATGTCACCTATTTAATAGCGCCCATTGGCGCTATTTTGCGTTTTAGGGTCGGTGTTTAAGGCTATTTATGGGTATAATTAGTGCATTAGCGTTTTAAAAGTAAAAATTATGGAATATCAATTTATACGTGACCCTATTAGTGGGCTGCGCATTAAAATAAGCAGCGAGCATGCCCTAATTGGCCGCTGGTTAAACGAAGAAATTGGCAAAGAAAAAGTCGAGATGGTACAAGCACTTATTAGCTCGGTAAAAACAAGTTACGAGCCAATAACGTTAAAAGGCCAAGAGATAGACTTAATACTCTCTAAAGACGAAGCCTTATTTGAAGCCCATGCCCTACACCAAGACAGCGAAGATTTAGTCGCCTATCAAGATGATGACTTAATGCTTGAAGAAAATGGCCTAGTGAGTGGTTGTGGCTTTGAAGATTTTATAGATTTAATAGAGTCGTGGGCTGAGTTTAGTGGCTCGCGTTAAATGTTTAAAAGGCCAACCTAGTTGGCCTTTTTTGTAATATCAATTGTGTTAAGTTATTAGGCATTTATAGCGCTCTATTTAGCACCCTAGAATGGTTAAATATTTAAGTCGATTGGTATATATCTACAAATTATTGATTTTCTATTGATTTAACGCCAGCTAATAATAGCTCCTCTGTTAAACGTACTTTGTAATTAGGGTTTGCGTACTGAAAATACACAACGCCGCTTTTATCAATTACAAATACAGCCGGTACAGGTAAGGCGACGTTTACCTTGCCTTGGGCATCAACAAAGTTAACACCGCGCTTATTGCGATAGATAGCAGCTGTTTTATCATCTAAAAAATAAGCTAAACCTAAGGCTTTTGCTAGGGTTAGGCTATCATCTGAAAGCAGTAAATAATTTGGCGAGCTTATTTTACTTTGGGCTAGTTTTTCTGGGCTATCTGGCGATACTGCAATAATTTGCGCGTTTAAATTAGCGAGTTGCTGCTCAATTTTTTGTATATTAGCCAGTTGTTTTGAGCAATAAGGACACCAACCTCCGCGGTAAATAATAAGCACCGTTGTTTTTTCAGCAAAGCGCTTTTGTAACTCTACATTATTACCATGTTGATCTTTGAGCGTTATATTAGGCACGCTTAAGCCAGGTAATAATGGTGATACTTGCTCAGGGGCTGCAGCAATTCCTTCTGTACTTGCTTGCGCATTCGTTACTAAAAAAGCAGCCATTGCAATAGTCGCCAAGGTGTGCAGTAACACTTTACTCATCATTATTTCCTGCCCTGTTTTTATGTGCTGTTTATAATAGATCAAAAATGCACTTTTTATTATTTGCCTGTATCATAAGCGTAATTTAAAAGCTCAAGTGGAAACGATATGTCAGCCAACTTAAATAAGCTAGTAGTAATGCTAGAAATGCAAAATGCCATGAACACTAAAGTTCATGATCAATGGTTTAGCCAAGGCTTTGAGTGGTACAGAGCCATTTGGGTAGAGTGTGCAGAAATGCTAGATCATTACGGTTGGAAGTGGTGGAAAAAACAAACCCCAGACACCGAGCAAGTCATTCTAGAATTGGTTGATATATTTCATTTTGGTTTGTCGTTAAGAATTGACGGAACAACCTCTTACGAAGAGTTAGCTAAGCAGCTAGAACAAGAACTTAGCGCACCACAGGCCGCAGATGACTTTAAACAAACTCTTGAAATATTAGCAGCTTCAGCAGTTGCAAATAAAACCTTTAACGCGGCCGCGTTTGCAGGGTGTATGGCGCAAATAGGGATGGATATTGACGATTTATACCGCGGTTACGTAGGTAAAAACACGTTAAACTTTTTCCGCCAAGATCATGGCTACAAAGATGGCAGCTACATCAAAGTATGGAATGGCCAAGAAGATAACGAGCATTTAGTCGAAGTCGTTAAAAGCCTTGATACCGAACATGCCGACTTTGCAAAGTTAGTATATCAAGGCCTAGTGGCGCGTTACCCGCAACAATAATCTAGCTGCTAGATTATGTTTCTGTAGTCGGTTACGTTTAAGTAATCGGCTATTACATTATGTGGTTGCTGGCTATCTGGGTTGGCCACCGCAAGTAAATGTTCAATGCCGTATTCTCGGGCAGCATTTAAAACTGGCACACTATCATCAACAAACAAAGTGCGCTGCTTATTAAACCCTAAGTCTTTTTGTACTTGATGCCATAAACTTTGCTGCTCTTTACTCACTCCGTATTGATGAGTAGACACCACGCCATCTAAATAATTATCTATCGCGGTATGTTCAAATTTAAGCATGACGTTTTCTGGGTGGGCGTTAGTTAAAAGAATTAGCTCTTTACCTGCTTTTTTTAGCTCAGTTAAAAAGTGGGGCACATCTTCGCGTACTTTTATTAAGTGCTGGGTTTGGCGTTTTAATTCCATTATCGGTAAATTGAGTTGCTCTTGCCAATAATCTAAGCAATACCACTGTATTTGACCACTTACCGCTTGATAGCGTTTGTGCATATCGGCTTTTGCTTCATCAAGGGTAATATTGCGAGTGAGCGCAAGTTGCTCTGGTACAACGTTAAGCCAAAAGTGACTATCGAAATGTAAATCGAGTAATGTTCCGTCCATATCGAGTAAAACGGTATCGATTTTTGACCAATTTAGCATGGGCTTTTCCTTGTGAAAAGTTTATGATTAAGCACAACTGCCATGATAGCAAAATAACGCCAATGACACAGAAAAAGCACCCAACTCCGCCTCAAATTATTAGTAACAATGTAGTTGCTAAAAGCCGTTTATTTACTGTTGAATCGTTAGAGCTTAAGTTTTCTAATGACGAAGAGCGCCAGTATGAGCGCATACGTGGCGGTGGCCGCGGGGCTGTAATGATTGTACCAATAACTGCAGATAACGAAATGCTACTGGTACGTGAGTATTGCGCGGGCACAAACGACTACCAATTAGGCTTTCCTAAAGGCTTGATAGACCCAGGCGAAACACCACAGCAAGCTGCAAACAGAGAGCTTAAAGAAGAAGTGGGTTTTGGTGCTGAATTTTTTGAGCCGCTAAAAGTAGTATCAATGGCGCCAAGTTACTTTAACGCGACCATGCATATTTTATTTGCTAAGCAACTATATCCGCAAACGTTAGAAGGTGATGAGCCCGAACCTTTAGTGGTTGTTAAGTGGCCATTAACAGATTGGCAGTCATTATTAGAGCAAGACGATTTTACCGAAGCTCGCAGTGTTGCCGCTTTGCTATTATTAAATAAGTATTTAGCGTCTGGAGCTGCAAATGAATAAATTACTAGAGCCTTGTATTGAACTTGCACAAAGTGCAGGCGATGCCATTATGGCTATTTATAAAAAAGACGATATTGGCCAGCAAGAAAAATCAGACTCTACGCCTGTTACAAAAGCAGACTTAGCGTCTAACGATGTGCTTGTTGCTGGTTTAAAAGCGCTTGCGCCCGACATTCCTATCATGTCGGAAGAAACGCCTATTCCGGCACTTGCCCAAAGAAAGAACTGGCAGCGCTATTGGTTATTAGATCCGATGGATGGCACTGGGGAGTTTATTTTAGAAAGTGGTGACTTTGCCGTTAACATTGCACTTATTGAAAATAATCACCCCGTTTTAGGTGTGATTCATTGGCCAGCAAAAGGGATCACTTACTTTGCTACTGCTAATCAGGGGGCATTTAAACGAGAAAATGGTAGCGACACAAAAATGTCGGTAGCAACACCCGATAACCTAACGTTGGCAGTAAGCCGTAGACAAAAAATTGAAGCGGTCAGTCAGTATTTAAATACGCAGTTTGCCACTATTGCAGTAGGCTCGTGCTCGCTAAAAGCATGTATAGTTGCCGAGGGTAAAGCCGACTGCTTTTTACGAATTGGCCCTACAGGCGAGTGGGATACCGGCGCGTCACAAGTTATTGTAGAAGAAGCGGGTGGGTGTATAACCGATGCAGAATTTAATCCGCTTACTTATAACCAGCGTGAGAGCACTGAAAATCCTGACTTTATTGTAATGGGACACCCAGATTGGGAGTTTCAAAAAATGATAAGCCCGCATCAGAGATAGCTATTTATAGTGCTTGTTGATTGCTTTTTGTTCGGTTGAACACAATTAACTAGTTAAAGCCTTGCAATATAAGTTTATTCCTATATTATAGCGCTCTCTTCGAAACAGGCTCGTTACTAACACGAAACTATTTCAAAGAAATTACAGGCGCGGGATGGAGCAGCCTGGTAGCTCGTCGGGCTCATAACCCGAAGGTCGTCGGTTCAAATCCGGCTCCCGCAACCAATTTTTAAAAAGTTTGGTTACTGTAAACTCTAACTTAAGAGATTAAATTAAGTAGTCGATAGACTTAAAATATACAGGCGCGGGATGGAGCAGCCTGGTAGCTCGTCGGGCTCATAACCCGAAGGTCGTCGGTTCAAATCCGGCTCCCGCAACCAATTTCCTTTAGGGGTTTGAGGTTACTGTAAAATGTTAGTTAAAGAAAAGCTTGTCGGTCTCAGCTCTTCATTAGCCAGCAAAGGTAGTCGTTTTAAATCCGGCTCCCGCAACCAATTTCCTTTAGTAAGTTGGCAGCCACGTTGTAATGTAAGCAACGCTAAATAAGTATACATATTTCAGGCGCGGGATGGAGCAGCCTGGTAGCTCGTCGGGCTCATAACCCGAAGGTCGTCGGTTCAAATCCGGCTCCCGCAACCACTGAAATACATAAAATGAAACGACACGCTTAAAGCGTGTTTTTTTATGCCTAAAATTCAGTGAAATGAATAGCTCGTCGGTCTCAGCTCTGCATAAGCCAGCAAAGGTCGTCGGTTCACCTTTCATAAGCACTGGCTCCCGCAACCACTGAAATAATAAGTTATATTAAATCGACACGCCAAAAGCGTGTTTTTTATGCCTGAAATTCAGTGAAATGAATAGCTCGTCGGTCTCAGCTCTGTATAAGCCAGCAAAGGTCGTCGGTCCACCTTTCATAAGCTCTGGCTCCCGCAACCACTGAAATACATAAAATGAAACGACACGCTTAAAGCGTGTTTTTTTATGCCTGAAATTTATATTTCTTTTCCTATAAAGCACTCTTAAATTTATACCCCCAAGCAATATCTATAAATATTATAAACTTCTCTAAAAATACGTTATTACTTAAAACTTTGTATAGTTTATGTTAAAACGGCACAAATAATTTTGGGTTGTTACACATGACTGAACTTTATCACTGGTTTGATTTAATCGGCATTGCTGTGTTTGCTGTTACAGGTACTTTGGTCGCACACGAAAAGAAAATGGATGGTTTTGGTGTTGTAGTATTAGCAGCGGTAACAGCGATTGGGGGCGGTACGGTTCGCGATCTCATATTAGATGTTCCGGTATTTTGGTTACACGATCAAAGTTTTTTTTATGCTATTTTAGCCGCGGTATTTATTACCACGCGGCTTATTAACAAGCAAAAGTCGATTCCGCACTACACATTACAAATTGCCGATGCATTTGGTTTAGCATTTTTTGCGGTAATGGGCACCCAAAAAGCCTTACTAGCCGGCATGCCAAATATGACCGCGATTATTATGGGTGTAATTACCGGTTGCTTTGGGGGCATGCTCCGTGATGTGCTTGCTCGCGAAATTCCTATGCTGCTAAAAGGCGAGTTATATGCTATTACCTGTATTGCTGGCGGTGTAGTTTACACGCTGGGAATTCACTTTGCGTTCGCGACCGAACTTGCCATGGTAATGGCAATGCTAACCACCTTATTGCTTCGTATTGCGGCTATTAAATGGCAAATCACAGTACACGTTTTTAAATATTCTGACTAAACTAATTAATTAAACCATTAATTAGGATAAGGAATGTCGCTAGCTCGCATTTACTCTCGTGCCCAAGTGGGTATAAACGCCCCCGAGGTTATTGTAGAAGTACACCTAGGTAATGGTTTACCGGCATTTAATATTGTTGGGCTGCCAGAGGCCTCAGTTAAAGAATCAAAAGACAGGGTGCGTAGCGCCCTAGAAAACTCTCAATTTGGTTTTCCTGATCAACGTATTACCGTAAATTTAGCCCCTGCCGATTTACCTAAAGATGGCGGGCGTTTTGACTTAGCCATTGCCGTAGGTATTTTAGTGGCCTCGGGGCAGGTAGTGTGTCCAGATATACATAAATATGAATTTTACGGTGAGCTTGCCCTTAATGGTGAAGTGCGGGGAGTTAATGCCATTTTGCCCTCTGTACTTGCTGCAAAAGAGCAAAATCGTTGCTGCTTTTTACCTTTTACCAACGATAGCCTCGCAAGTTTGGTGAACGGCGTTAAGCGTAAAGCGGTTAACTCATTACAAGAAGTATGGGGGGATTTATTAAATCAGCAGCCGCTACCTTTAAATATTGAATACCCAGATTGCGCCCAGTCTCCCGACTTTTTACTTGATTTAAGTGATGTTAAAGGCCAACCCGGTGCTAAGCGAGTGCTAGAAATAGCCGCCGCTGGAGGCCATAACCTACTTTTTTTAGGTCCACCTGGTACGGGTAAATCTATGCTAGCGCAGCGTATGGCGACGATAATGCCAACCATGTCTGACGATGAGGCAATATCAACGGCTGCACTGTATTCTATTATTGGCCAATCAATTGATCTAAATAATTGGCGCCAACGGCCTTTTAGAAACCCACACCACACATGCTCGGCAGTCGCTTTAGTTGGTGGCTCTTCAAACCCTAAACCGGGTGAAATTTCACTTGCGCATAACGGGGTGTTATTTTTGGACGAGCTTCCGGAATTTGAGCGTAAGGTACTTGATTCGCTGCGTGAACCCATGGAAACCGGCTCGGTGGTTATTTCGCGGGCAGCAAGGCAAATGGAGTTTCCGGCGCAGTTTCAGCTTATAGCCGCACTAAACCCAAGCCCTACCGGGTGTCATAATGATAAGCGAGCAACACCTGACCAAGTGATGCGCTATTTATCGCGCGTATCAGGCCCGTTTATCGATCGTATCGATTTACAAATAGAGCTACCGCGACTAACAAGTGTTGAACTACAAAGTACCGAGCCTGAAGAAACCAGCGCCCAAGTAAGAGCCCGAGTAGAAGCGGCCTACAGTGCACAGCTAAAGCGCCAAGGTAAGGTTAATGCACGATTAAATAATAAAGAAATGAATATACATTGCACTTTAGCCCCGGCTGAGTTGCAGTTTTTAGCGCGCGCTAGCGAAAAGCTGTCGTTATCGCCACGCTCGTACCATAGGGTCATTAAAGTGGCGCGTACTATTAGTGATTTAAAAGGTGCAGAGCATATTAGTTTAGAAGAGCTAAAAGAGGCGCTAAACTATCGCGCTTTTGAGCGGTTACTAGCGCAGTTAACTAAATAAACTAAACGCTGCTGGAAATAATACCGAACCGCAATAATGTTTAATTATTTTGAGGTGATAAGCTCGGTGCTTGCTGCGTTTTTCTGCGTTTAAAATTTTAATGCGCTAAATTGAGAGCATGTAACCTTTGCCGCGCACGGTTACAATGCGTTTTTGGTCTTTTTCATCGTATAGTTTTTTACGCAAACGGCCAATTAAAACATCCACAGTGCGGTCATTTGGGCTCCAATCTGGTTGGCCTATTTCTTCTGATATTTTTTCTCGCGAGGTTGCTTTGCCTGCGTTGCTAATTAAACAAATTAGCACTTTGTGCTCGGCTTCGGTTAAGCGCGATTCAATACCTGATGAGGTAATTAATGTGCGGTTATCGGGGTGGAGTTTAAAGTCGGCGTACTCTATAAACTCTTCGCTTTCATCATCGTCTTGATTAATTGCAATACGTTTATAAAGTGCGCGCATGCGCAGCTCAAGTTCTAATAAATCAACAGGCTTACAAATATAGTCATCAGCACCTTGAGCAAGCCCTGCAATACGATCGGCTTGAGAGTCGCGGCTAGATAAAACAATCACGCCAATATCGGTCAAAGTGTTGAGCTCTTTGGCAAGCTGCAACCCATCACGCTTGGGTAATACAATATCAATAATGGCAAGAGAAATAGCACTGCGCAGGTTTACGCGTTGCCTAACTATGTTTAGGGCATCGGCACCTGTGGGGTCTATTTCTATCGAAAATTCGGTGTCTGTAAAGTGATTTTGGATGCGCTTAACGAGTAGCTCGTCGTCTTCAACCAATAAAACGTTAATTGCCATAGGACTTATTTTTGTATATTTATAGCTCTGTATGGTAGCACCAATCGTTAAATGCTGAGAAGGGGGCGGTGTAACTTTTCGGTAACTTTATGTTTCAGATATAAAAGGCGGCTTACCTAAGGTTGCTGTTTATGTGAGAAAGCTCAGCACATTTAGCTAAAAATGTGCTGAGCGCTGTGTTACTTATCTGAATACATTGCGTCCCACCACTGTGGTTCGCCTTTTAGTTGTTTATCAAAATAAGCAAGCATGGTGTTCCACCAATCAAAGCGTTTATCACGAGCAAAAATTTGATGGTCGGCGCCTTTATATTCAATAAGTTCTACGTCTTTATTTAAAAGCTTTAAGGCGGTATACATGGTTAAGCTTTCGCCAACAGGTACATTGGTATCGCCATCGCCGTGTAACAGTAGTAAAGGGGTCGTTACTTTATCGGCATGAAATACAGGGCTGTGATCGCTATAAAGCGAAGCGTTATTCCACGGAAAGCTATTTTTTGATGCTTCGCCTGAGTATAAATACCCCCACCAACCTTCGCCCCAATACGAGGTTAAGTTTGATATACCCGCATGCGCAATAGATGCACTAAACATGTCTGTTTTGGTGGCAAGTAGCATGGTCATGAAGCCTCCGTATGAGGCACCTAAATTACCCACTTTTTTGCTATCAACAAAATCGTATTTTTTTAAAAAGGCCTGCGTACCTTGCATTATATCGCTAGCGGTATAATCGCCCCAGGCGTTAACGTGCTGAGCAGAAAATGTTTGCCCAAAACCAGTTGCCCCTGTTGGCTGTAATACATAAACAACATAGCCATTTGCTGCCCACAAGTTGAATGGGTAGCGCCCTGTAAAACCACGGGTAACCGGTGAGGTGCCACCGTAGTAATAGACAAGTGCAGGGTGTTTTTTAGTTTTATCTAAGTTGGTAGGGATGTACACACGCCCTGTAATTTCTACGCCGTCTTTATTTGTAAAGTTAAACTCTTCCAGAGTCGGTATTTGTGTATTAGCGTAGGCAAGCGGCTTAGAGTCCCAGATTAGGTCTGTTTTATTTTTACTTATATTTAAGCGTTTAAGCTGCTGAGGGGTGAATGCTGTGGTACCGCTTAGTAGCACTTGCGGGTTTCTCTCGTGCGAGTAGCTAAATTGCTCAACGATATCTAAACCCGTATTAAGTTTTTTAAAGCGCTGTTTGCTCAAGTCATATAAATACAAAGGTTGGGTATCTTGCTCTGTTACTTTTATAAGCGCATCGCCATTATCAAGCACATGTAATTCACCTATAGCGGGGTCAAACTGCTTACTAAGGGCTTTTACGTTTTTACCGTTATCGCTAAGTAAGTATAATTGGCCGTCGTAATTATTAGCTAACATCCCTTTTGGAAGGGCACGGCCTGCGCCATTTTTAAAATCTGGGCCAGCAACAACGTACACATCTTTGTTGGCGTACTTTGCATGGTTAAAGGTTTTAAATTTACCAAAAGAGGTTATTTTATTCGATTGTAAGTCAAGTTCCACCAGTTCAGTTTCTGGGTGGGTGGTGGCTTGCATAACCATAACTTGGCGGCTCATTAATACTTTGCCACGATTAGTGTTTGCATCTTCAAAGCTATGCGAAATAGGGCCTTGGCTAAGCGCTTTGGTTAAGCCGCTGTTGGTGTCTAACATATAGAGCTGACTTACGTTGCGTGCGTATGACCATCTATCTTGAAGACCTTTGTAGTGCTTAGTTAAGCTGTTGTTGTCTTCGGGGGTTTTAGACCAGCTAAAAATAAGGCTGTTATTATCATAAAAATTAAAGTTACTTGCGCCTTCAAGCTCACTAGCCAATGTTTTAATGCTGAGGTTTTTACGGTTTAGCTGTTTTAGCTCACTCCCTAGCATATAAACTAAAAATTGATTATTGGGGCTCCATACCATATTGCTTGGTTGCTGGCCTTCAAAACGATACAAGGTTTGATTTTGGCTATTTTTAAGCTCAGTTACCACGTTTGCTTGGTTAGCTGTTTTATTTGAATAGCTGCGCGTGCTGGTAACGTATTGCTTAGCATCGGGCGCTAAAGAAAGTCCACTAATGGTGGGTGCATCAAAAAGTTGCTCGGCCGAAAGTCGCTTAGTTGTAGAGGTGTTAATTGTAATGTTGTCAGTGTCGGCTTTGGGTTCAAAATCGAGAGAAACGTTGTTCCAGTTAGCCACTTGTTGCGCCACTACAATCACACTATGAGAGCCATTAGTTAACGATAAAGAGTATGTGTGGTTATCGCCTTTTTGAAGTTTGGCATCAATAAACAACTGAGCGTTCTCTATCCCTTTTATAGTTAATGTGCCTTGGCTATAGCGGGTTGTTTCAATATTGAACTTAAGCGCTTGTAGGCCACCTAAAGTAAGTGCGTTTACTTTATTAAACGGCTGCCAGCTATGCTTTTTACCAAATACAGACACACTTTGCGTATTACGTTGCAACTGCTCTAATAAGTTATTAATAATGACTTGGCCGTGTGGTGTTTGAAAGGGCTTAACTTGCATGTTTTCGCCTAAAGGGCCAATAAACTCGATATTTGATTTATCAAGCGGGGCTGCTATTGCTGTCAAGCTCAAGCTGCCAAGAGCAAAAAAGGTAGCTGCTTGTTTTAGTAATTTATTTTTTGTGGTCCAAGGTGAGCTAATTCTCATATTTGTGCCTATTATTGATAGTTATTTGGCCAAATATAGCATGTATTGTTACCATGCCCATATGTTCAACTCATCGGAGAAAAAGTGACTTTACTGATTGTGTACATGGTTGCTGCCATTGTTATTTCTTTTTTATGCTCTGTAATGGAAGCTGTACTGTTAAGTATTTCGCCCAGCTATGTGGCGCTATTACGCAAAAAACAGCCTGAACTTGCAAAGCAGCTCGAAAAACTAAAAAATAATGTAGATCAACCGCTTGCTGCAATACTAACGCTTAACACAGTGGCCCATACCGCCGGTGCTGCAGGTGTGGGTGCGCAAGCCGCTGTGGTTTTTTCAGATGCGGCAGTAGGAATTGCCTCTGCCATAATGACACTCTTAGTATTGGTACTTTCAGAGATTATTCCAAAAACCTTAGGGGCCAATTATTGGCGTGCCTTAACCCCTAGCGTGACCTATTCTTTACGCTTTTTAGTGATATCGCTAAAACCATTTGTGTGGCTTGCTCAAAAGCTTACTAATTTAATGGGGGCCAAGCACGATGAGGCTTTTTATATTCGCCAAGAAATAGAAGCCATGGCAGATATAGGCACCGAAACTGGGGCAATCCATGCCGATGAGTCAGAAATAATCCGCAACCTTTTACATTTTAGGCATGCTAAATTAACCGACTTAATGACGCCGCGTACTGTGCTGTATAAAGTGCATAAAGGGTTAACGGTCGATCAGTACATGAGCGAGCATGGCTCGTCATCATTTTCGCGCGTGTTAGTATTTGATAAAGACGCCGATGACATAATTGGCTTTGTGCATAAAAACGACATTATGTTGGCTTATCACCGCTTAGGTACCGATTATAAAATTAGCAAATTAGTTAAGCCTATTCATACGGTACCCGAAGGGCATAATGTGTCATCGCTACTACAAACCTTACTTAAACAGCGTACTCACATATGTTTAATTGTTGATGAATACGGTGATGTGCAAGGCATTGTAACCCTAGAGGATATGATAGAAGCCCTTATGGGGCTTGAAATTGTTGATGAGCGCGACCAATCGACCAATATGCGTATGGTCGCCAAGCAGCGCTGGCGCCAGCGTTTAGCAAGCAGCGAGCACATAGTTAGTGAAGATGACGACACGCCCCGAGATAATAAATAATTACGACGGGGTTGAAGGTTAGCGTTTAATTGTGCCCCCCGTCGTATTTACCCAGTTTAGTGCCCACTCTATAAAATCGTCTTTGGCTTTAGGGCAGGTAAACAAAAATCCTTGCATGGCTAAATTAGTGCGGTAGTTTTTTAAGTAGAGCGATTCTTCGGCGCGCTCTACGCCTTCGGCCACAAGGGCTAGTTGCTCTTGACTGGCAATATCAACCAGTGAGCTGACCACCACTTGCGAAAACTGATCTGTTTCAATATTACTAATAAGTGTACGGTCAATTTTTATTTCAGTAAAAGGCAGACGCTTAATCTGATTCATGTTGGTAAAACCTACACCAAAGTCATCCAATGATATGCCAAAGCCATGCATTCTTAATCTGTTTAAGGTTTCTAGTTGAGAAAGGCTAGACAGCGCATGTTGCTCGGTAATCTCTAAAATTATATCACTAGGTGATAGCTCATTGAGCTGCAATATAAGCATCAGCTTGTTGGGACAGCTTAAATCATCTAATTGTGTGGGAGATAGGTTAAAAGCCAGTTTTAGGTGCGCAGCAATGTTTGTTCGTATAGCTTTTAAGTCGCTGGTGGCTTGCTCAAATAAGCTAAAGGTAATTTGATTAATTAGCCCCGACTGCTCCGATAACGAAATAAACCGATTGGGCGAGATAATTTCGCCAGTGTGCGTTTTAACGATACGCGCTAGCACCTCAATACTTTCTATTTCGCTGGTTTGAGAATTTATTTTTGGCTGATAGTAAGGGATTATCTCGTTTAAATTGATTGCCTCATGCAATGCTTTTTCTGAAATAGAGGCATGAGAAAGGTCGTTATGTACTGCTAAGTGCTTTGCTTTTTGTAAAACGGTTTTTACTTGGCTAAGTTGCACGGGTTTAGCTAAATTTGCGACTAAATGAATATTGCTATGGCGCGCTAAATTGGCGGCTAGGTTAATAACCTTATGATCCATTTCCGAAATTATAACTACTGCGCCTGTAAAATTAAGCTCGCCTAGTTTTCTTATAAACTCCATACCATCCATTTCAGGCATGTTTAAGTCTGTAAATACAATGTCGTAAAAGTTTATATCGTCGGTTACGTGAGTTAGCGCTTGCTGAGCACTCAGGCATTTTGTAACTTTATTCGAGACTCCTAGCTCATTTAAAATGGCCTCCATAACAATTAAAATCGCCTTTGAGTCATCCACAACTAAAATATTGGGTACCGAAATCGACATGCTCTATCCTTGTAACTGCTTAATATATTAGTACTGTAAAAATAGCGCCTGATCAGCCTTTTGTCAGCTTAGTTTTATATTATTTTTTATCTTCTAAGTGCTTTTGCGCTTATAGTTTAAGGCAATTCGTGTTTTTTAAATTCATCGGTATACTAGCGCCATTGTTTTAACTGGTTTTAGTCATGATAAAAATCGATCTCATGCTTGCAGAGCAACCATTAACGCTAATGGTATCTGGGCATAAAATAGTACAAATATTTCATAATCAACAGGCCATAAGCTTTACAACACCCAAAGAGCATTACGCCGAATTTACTTTAGATAATAAGCAAATAGGGATTGATAGCTCACATGTTCATGAGCAGTCTTTATCGTTATTTGTTGATGGTGTGTTTGCTACTGAACTAGCTTTACCTGCGCCGGTAAATAGCCAGCCCAAAAAAGGCTTTTTAGGGCTAGCGGCACTGGGCTTTAAATTATTTAAAAGTGCAAAAGTAATTAAGGTGGCTTTAGCGAGTGCATCGGTTGCCGGCTATGCCTGGTTATTTAGTATTGAATTTGCACTAATGCTAATTGCCTGTTTAGTGGTACATGAGTACGGACACGTTAGAGCCATGAAATACTTTGGCATAAAAACCAAGGGTATTTACCTTATTCCTTTTGTAGGCGGATTGGCTGTTAGTGACGATAAAATAACAACGCGCTGGCAAGATGTAGTTATATCACTCATGGGGCCAGCGTTTGGTTTATTTACCTCAGTGCTGGGTGTGGTTTTATATTACGCCACCGAAATGGATATATTTGCCGGCGTTGCAGTACTCAGTGCCTTATTGAATTTGTTTAACCTTTTGCCTATTTTACCGCTTGATGGCGGACATGTGTTAAAAAGTATCAGCTTTTCAATGCGATCTTGGGTCGGTTTAAGTGTGTGCTTATTGGGCGTGTTATTTGGCTTATGGCTTAGTTATACATTTGGTTTAATGTTACTGGTATTCTTTTTGTTTGTGGGCGCACTGGAAATCGTATTTGAATGGCGCGGCCGACATTACTCGCATTTATTGCCGCTTGATAAATACGGCCAAGGTTTTTCAGCCGCTATGTACGCTATTGTAGTTGCAGGCCATGTGGCAGTAATGATGCACTTTGCAGATTCAGAAAACCCAATACTGAGCCTGCCGATGACGATTTTATCAAGCTAATCGCTATACGCGCAGTATACCTAAATACTGCGCGTTATTAAGGGTTAGTAAAAGCTCAGCACTAGCGATATAAATACCCCCGTTACAAATAACTGCACTACACAAAACCCCATAATGTCTTTCGCTTTTAACCCTGCAATGGCTAATACCGGTAAAGCCCAAAAGGGTTGAATTAAATTGGTCCACGCATCGCCCCACGCAACAGCCATAGCAACACGTGATATATCGGCGCCCAGCTCTTGCGCTGCGGGTATAACAATAGGTGCTTGTACTGCCCATTGGCCGCCACCAGAAGGTACAAACATATTAACAAGCCCTGCACTTATAAAGCTAAAAAATGGCAAGCTATCGGCATCAGCAACAGCTATAAAACCACGCGATATTTGCTGCGCTAAACCGCTGTCGACCATCACAGCCATAATACCTGCGTAAAACGGAAATTGAATGACAATACCCGCCCCGCTGGGAATTGCTTGTTGCAAGCTATTAAGCAAGTTATGGGGTGTTTGGTGCAAGGTAATGGCTAAAAACAAAAACACAGCAATAATGCTGTTTAGGTTTAGGCTACCGCCTGCAACTATAAAGTAATACCCTAAATAGCAAAGGCCAAGTAAACCAATCGAAATGCCAAGCAGCTTTGTGTGTTCTAAATGCTGAGCAGGGCGAGTAATTTTTTCATGTACGGGCGGGGGCTCTTTAATAAGTGCTGGGTCTACATATACGCTGTTTTTATCACTGGGTAGCATGTAGCGGTTAACCAACGGCATAATAATAAATAAGCCAATAAGTATGGCTATGTTAAAGCCAGCAAACAGGGTTTGCTCGGTACTAATTATGCCAATGCTATTTTGTGAAAAGTGCCCTTCGGTAGCAATCGTAAGCGGAATTGAGCCTGCTAAGCCGCCATGCCACACCACAAAGCCAGAATAAGCACTGGCAACTAATAGGCGGTAATCGACCTGTGTTTGCCTTGCAATTGCTTTGGCAAATAAAGCCCCAATAACTAAGCCAAACCCCCAATTAAGCCAGCTGGCTAATAGCGAAATAAGCGTGACTAAAATAATCGCTTTTGGCGCTGAATTAGCAAGCGCCGCCAGTTTGTTTAATAACGAATTGATAATGGGCGTGCTTGCTAGCATGTAACCTGTAATCAGCACTAATAGCATTTGCATGGCAAAGCTAAGCAGGTTCCAAAAACCACTCCCCCATGCGTTAATAACTTCAATATGTGTTGCGGGGGTAAAAATACTGGCAGAGAGTAAAGTAATTAAGCTCAGCAATATGACAAATATAAAAGGGTCAGGTAAGTAGCGCTCTACTAATTTGGTAAACGGTGTGGCAATTTTATTAAGCATAATGTGTCTGTGTGTTTTTTAGTCTTATTATAATTAATCATGCTCTTAGCACATTAGCAAACCCGCATTTAGTCTTATATTTTAGGGTCTGAGTATCTTATAGGTTGAACAAAATTTAATCCTAAAAGGGTAACAGGCCTTACTTAAAGGCTTAAACGTTGCTTAAAAGCATGGCTTACAGTAACGTACTGTTTATAGATAATTTACTAACAAAGATTTTGTATCATGCCGGTAATATTTAAGAGGCTAGCGCTACTTGTTCGTGCTCATATCGATCAGCTGAGCTGGCAAGCCGTGGTGCTTGCAATACTTGCTCATATGTTAGTGACTTGGGGGCTGCTATTTATTGCAAATGAGCAAGCGCTTACCTCGTTTACGACCTTTTTTTACTACTACACAGTAACTACCTCAACAGTGGGTTACGGCGATTTTAGCCCAACCAGCGAGCTGGGGCGTTGGGTAGTGGCTTTAATACAAATTCCGTTTGGATTAGCTTTATTTGGTGTTCTGTTAGGAAAAACAGGGCAAACAGTGACTTACTTAATTAGGCGCGCTATGACTGGTGATAAAAACTTTGCTCACAGTAACAACCACATTATTATTTTTGGTTGGCACGATACCCGAACAAAAAAAATGATTGATTATATCCTGGCCGATACCAAACGTACCGACCGCCGTATTTTGTTGGCGGTGACTGAGCAAATGGATCACCCATTTTTAACTAACGAAAATGTCGACTTTGCCCGCCTAACAAGTTTTACCGATATAGAAGAGCTTGAGCGCGTAGCTATTAACCGTGCCGACAAAGTTATTATTGATGGGCAAGATGACGACCAAACATTTACAACGGCACTGCGTATTAGCCGTTTAGTTAAAGATGAGTGCCATATTAGTGCGCACTTTTTAGATGAAACCAAGGTCGATATGTTGCTTGAGCATTGCCAAAATGTGGAGTGTAGTAGCGCTAAGTCGGCTGAGATTTTAGTACGCTCAATGCAAGACCCAGGCTCGAGTCGAGTACAAGAAGAGCTATTATCTACATTGCACGGCGACACGCAGTTTAGCCTAGCTATTCCAAGTGAATGCGAAGAGATGGAGTTTGGTACTTTATTTCATCATTTTAAGCATGACTATAATGCTATTTTGTTAGGGGTGGCGCATAACTTAAGTGCACAAAATATGGATTTAAATCCGCCACTTGATTACAAGGTAAATGCGGGCGATATCCTGCACTACATTGCCCTTGAACGTGTGCTAACAAATGAAGTAGATTGGCAAAGCTTGGCCAAATAACCAAGGCTTAGGTTAAATAATGAATGAAGTAGTATTTTTAATAATTATTTTAAGCGCTTATATATTACCCGTGGTGATAGTGGTTAATAGTAAGCGCACCCAAGGCCACGAAAAAAACGGCTGGTTATTAGGCGTAATTATTTTTTCGTGGTTGGGGCTTTTTATGTATTTTACGATTGTGCCCAAGCATGGTCACAAAAAAAGAAAGAAGAATAAACCGTCATAGGTCTATTCTAGCTGCTTGAGCTTGTGCTCAACCAGCGGATCATCTGGCACTATTTGTTGGGCAACTTCTAATAACTGAATAGCATCATTTGGGTGTTCATCTTGATGTTTAAGTGCCACATCTATTAACGGCTGAATATCTATTTTGGCCTGATGTTCTTGCACATGCACTTCTTTTTCATCTGCTAAAATTTGATGTGCTGTACTTAATAACGCCAAGCGGTGAGGCGAACTCGCATTTGCCTTATTTAGGCTTTGATAATACTCTTCTTTTAAGCGCAAGGTTTTGGTTTGCAAACGAAACTGCGCTATATCAATCTGCTGGTGGCGTATAAAGTCAACAGCCACTTGTTTGTAAAAGCCAAACTTAGTGAGGTAGCTTGCGTGGGTACCGTGGCCCATACCAAACACTCTTAAATGAGTCAGTTGTGGGTACCGCTTAGCATGTAGGCGGTCTATTTTATTGGTGGGGTCATAAATTATATACCCCTTAGCATGGCCTAAATCGAGGTCGTTATACTCACTTTGCCAATCAAATTGCTGCGCAAGCTCTGTGCTGGAGCGGGTGTCCCACGGAACTGTTTCGGTGTTTTTGGTGCTAACAGGATGAAAAAATAAAACCTGATCTAATTTAAGTAATTTAGCAAACGCGCCAACAGCAAAACCACCGCGACTAAGGCCATAGCCTAAGCGGCACTTAAACGGTGTAAGTAAGCTTGATAGCTGCTCCAAAAAGAAGATTAAATTACGGCTTCTAAACCAATTGCTTTTGCCTAAATGTTGGAACGAAATAACATTAACATTTTGTTTTTGCGCCAAGTGATAGCCCCAAGGGGCAAAGTCATCGGTTAGGTCGTGTTCTTGGACGTTGGTGCCCGCGGGGGAGAAAGTAAAAAGCAGGGGCTTATTTAAATCAACAAATTCGTATTTTACATACACATCGCCGAGTAGGTCGCCGCCACACATAGGCAGCTTAGTTTGTTGTTCATCACGGCAAAGCGTTAACCATTCATCTAACCAATACAGTAGTTTCATTAATCCCCCAATTATAACTCGCGGGGGATCGTATCAAACACGGCCAAATGAGGTCAAACATAGCCAAGCTTTAGCCCGTTAATGGTTAGCTACTATTACAGCTTGATATTTGCTTACTGAGCTTAATTGCTCATGGCTATTATTTGCTCCCAGTCGTTTTGTGTGACTGGCATTACCGAAAGGCGGCCTGCTTTTTTAAGGGCTAACTCGGTAATAGCCTCGTTTGCTTTAATGTCTTTTAAGCTTACGCGTTTGTTTAAATGGCTTTTATAGGTTACATCAACTACAAACCAGCGTGGCTTGTCGGGCGTCGCTTTCGCATCGTAATAGTCACTATTTAAATCAAACTGGGTTGGGTCGGGGTAGGCTTCTTTAGTAACAGTGGCTATACCCACAACGCCTACTTGTTTGCAGCTAGAGTGGTAAATAAATACTAAGTCACCCAATTTTATATCGTCACGCATAAAGTTACGTGCCTGATAATTACGCACGCCTTCCCACAGGGTGGTTTGTTGCGGCGCTGTTTTTAAGTCATCAATCGAAAAAGCGTCGGGCTCAGTTTTAAATAGCCAATAATTCATAGCGTTACTCATTTAGTTAGATTTACATAGCTGCATTGTATAGTATCATTAGCTTATCTGGGGATTGAGAGAACAGCAAATGAGCCAAGTATTAGATGATTTATTATCGTTATTGTCACTTGAAGAAATTGAACAAGGTTTATATCGTGGGCAAAGCCAAGATTTAGGGTTTAGAGCGGTATTTGGTGGTCAAGTAATGGGGCAGGCATTGTCTGCTGCAAAAGAAACGCTACCAAAAGGACGTGTTGTTCATTCATTACACTCTTACTTTTTACGCCCCGGCGACGCCGCAAAACCGATTGTTTACGACGTAGAAACCATCCGCGATGGTAAAAGCTTTAGCACCCGCCGAGTAAGCGCTATTCAATACGGTAAACCTATTTTTTATATGACTGCGTCGTTTCAGGGTGAAGAAGAAGGCTTATCGCATCAAGCAACCATGCCTAATGTACCGCCACCAGAGGAGCTTCGCTCGTCGCTTGAGTTTTATCAAGAAAACGCCCACCACATACCCGAGGTGATCCGTAATAAGTTTATACGCGAAATGCCCATTGAAATGCGTCCGGTTACTTTTCATAACCCATTTAAGCCAGAGGTTATTGAGCCCGTAAAGCACATTTGGATTAAAGCCAATGGCGATATGCCCGACGATCAACGCATTCATAATTACTTATTAGCGTATGCCTCTGACTTTGAGTTTTTACCTACGGCATTACAGCCCCATGGCGTATCGTTTATGCAGCCAAATATGCAAGTGGCAACGATTGACCATGCTATGTGGTTCCACCGCCCATTTAGAATGGACGATTGGATTTTATATACCATAGACAGCCCAAGTGCTAGTTCTGGGCGAGGCTTGGTAAGAGGCCAGTTTTTTGACCGCCAAGGTAATTTAGTCGCATCAACGATTCAAGAAGGGGTGATGCGCCAGCGTTAATTTGATTAGACTTACTGGTAATAGACTGGCCGTTAAGCGCAAATTAGCAGTGCTTTCGCTAAAGGTTTTGCCAAGAGATAAGAGTCTCTATGTAGCGTTGCTGTTTAATAACTAAACGTACAAAAAAGCCTCAACATGTTAAATGTTGAGGCTTTTTTAATGGTGTTTAATTAGAGCTTAAATTACAGCAACTCGCTAATTACATTGATCTTGCACTATGTCGCTAACCGATTGCCATATACGTGCAGGTAATAAGGTTTTTAAGTACATGTATATTTCACACAGTTGTGTACTACCGTGAATACCATTTTCACCTTCAGTAATTAGCAGTTCACCGCGTAAATTATCAATAAAGCTTACCAGTACTTTTTTATCAAAAAACTCCGGGGTTTTAATGCCGTGTAAGGTGCCTAAACGGTTTGCCAGTACTTGGCTTTCACGCTCTAGTTCGGCTTTTTCAATTCCGTTACTGGTTTGAATAAAGCCCACAACAATAGCATAACGTTGCAACGTAAAGCTAAGCGACCTTCCTAGCATTTCAAGTTTGGCTAACGAATCATTCGTGTTAGTAACATGAATGGTATCGCCATCAAGCTCAATTAAGTTTTGATCGCTAAAGTTAGCCAAAATACGGCTTATGTAGTTTTCATCTAGCGGCTGTAAATACCATTCTTTTGCAAACAGAGGGTAAAAAGCAGAAACAAGCTTTTGGCATTGCTCTACCGTACTACTGTGTTGCTTAAATAAGTGCAAAGCAATAAGGCTTGGCACAGCAAATAAGTGCAAAATATTATTACGATAATAGTTAAACAGGGTTTTTTCTTTATCGTTAATTGCAATAATTTCGCCAAATTCATCGCTAATAACATCAAACTTATTAAGCTTAATGGCGTGCGTTAATAGCTGCTCTGGTGTTTCATCGGGGGCGGTGACTTTATCGCTATAGCTTGCATCGCGTTGTAGGCGTAAGTAAAAATCTAGTTGCGCTAACAGCTTAGGCTTACTTAACGCGTGTTTGTCGTTAACTAGCAAAATCATAGCCAGTAAATTCACAGCGTTAAGTGCTGCGGCATTATTAATTTTTACCATTACTTGGTCGGCCAATGCGGCTACTTGAGGGCCTAGCCATTGCGGCTTTTGCACATCGGTAGGGTGTATTGCATCGCGCCAATCAGGTTGGTTGTCGTTTAAGTATTGGTTTATAGAAATAGGGTCGCCAAAGTTTAAGTAACCACGGCCGTAATTTTTAAGGTTTTTAATGGCTTTAAAAATACCAAAAATGGACTCGCCTTTTTTATCTTTACCGGCAAGCTCTTTTAAGTAGGTATTGATTTCCATTACATGTTCATAGCCAATGTATACCGGCACAATAGAAACCGGGCGGTCTATGCCACGTAGCATTGCTTGCAATGTCATGGCGAGCATACCGGTTTTTGGCGGTAGTAATCGGCCTGTGCGGCTGCGCCCGCCTTCAGTGTAAAACTTAACTGAGTAACCTTTAATAAATAGTTGGCTTAAATATTCTTTAAATACGGCTGAGTAAAGTTTATTACCGGCAAACGAGCGGCGGATAAAAAACGCCCCTGAGCGGCGAAAAATACCACCGGCAGGGAAAAAGTTAAGATTAATGCCCGCGGCAATATGCGGCGGCACCAAACCTTGATGGTATATGGCATAGGTAAGTAACAAGTAATCCATGTGGCTGCGATGACACGGCATATAGATTATCTCGTGACCTTTATTTGTTAGCTCATGAATCTGCTCGGTGTATTTTATATCTATACCGTTATAAAGCTTAGTCCACAGCCACGTTAAAATTCTGTCGCCTACACGTATCATTGCCTCAGAGTAATTAGCGGCAATTTCATCTAGTAGTTTTAACGCGTTTTGACGGGCTTCTGTTTGGCTTATTCCTTTTGACTTTGCTTCATCTTGAATTGCTTTTTTTATTGTCGGCGAAGCCAAAAGTGAGTTAAATAATTGCTCGCGCGAGGGCATTTTAGGGCCCGTAGCGGCCAGTTTTTGACGTTTAAAGTGCACCCGAGCAACTCGTAATAGTTTTTGTGGTAGCTCATTTACATCGGCTTTTTCGTTCACGATAAGTGATAAATCGAGTGGTTGGCTAAAGCGAATAAAGTTATCGCGCCCAGAAAACAGCACAACAAAGAATTTTCTGAACCAACTAGGTGTAAGAGAGTGGGTAATTAAGGTACGAATGCCTGGCTTTTCTTTACCTGGGTCGCGCCCCCATAAAATAGTTACCGGCACCACTTGTACATTCTTTTGCCCGCTATTTAATAAATGCTCAACTATTTGCTTACCCTGCGATAAAGCGGCGGTCGGTTTCGCGGTATCGCCAAATAAAGGCGGCGGATTTTTAATACCAATAAAGCGTGCCAGCTCTTGGTTTCCTAACGTTTGATATTCGCATGGGTTAGGCAAACCATGCTTTTTACATACATTAGTAAGCGCAGCTAAATCGAAACGCGAATTTAAACGTACTATATAAAAAGTAGGGTGTTCAGGATTAAGGTCATATTGTTCTATAGGGCTTTGGGGAAGGACCTTACTTTTTACCAAAACACGGCTTACGCAGCTAGTAAGAAAATTCAAACAATAATTTAATAAACGCATCGACTCACCATATTGAGAGTATTAAAAGCAAAATTAGCGCATAGGATACCATAATATCTATAAAATCCTGTAATTTGCGTAATCGGTTAAATTATAAACATAAGACTAATTTGGTGCTGAGCAGTTCAATTATAGCTATAAATAACCAATGGCGGTTATTTGGGCAGCCTTACACCCGTAATTAATTTGCAATTAGTTGTTGCATTTATCACCAATATCACTATAATACGCAGGCTTTCAAGATTCCTCTGGAACTTGAAGGGATAAATTAAGCTTGGATTTCAAGCTAATAAACAGGAGTTCCGATTTGGAACTCATCGTAGATATAAATCAACAACCGGCATCTTAATTATTAAGATTGTTTCGGTCGTTTTTTTATGCTCTTTAAATGCTCTTTATATTGAGGTTTAAGAATGTCAAATCAACGCATTCGTATTCGCCTAAAAGCTTTTGACCACCGTTTGATTGACCAATCAACGGCGGAAATCGTGGAAACTGCGAAACGCACAGGCGCACAAGTACGTGGTCCAATCCCACTACCTACACGCTTTGAACGTTTTACTGTACTAACTTCACCGCACGTAAACAAAGATGCGCGTGATCAGTACGAGATCCGCACCCATAAACGTCTGATCGACATCGTAGAACCAACTGACAAGACTGTTGACGCATTAATGCGTTTAGATCTTGCTGCTGGTGTTGATGTTCAAATCAGCCTGGGTTAATCGAAAGATTAGAGAGGTTATAGGAAAATGGCATTAGGTCTAGTCGGTCGTAAAGTGGGTATGACACGTATCTTCACTGAAGATGGTGTATCTATCCCTGTGACAGTTATCGAAGCGACTCCTAACCGCATTGCTCAGATCAAATCTGACGCAACAGACGGTTATAACGCGCTTCAAGTAACCGCAGGCACTAAAAAAGCAAGCCGTGTAAACAAAGCAGCAGCGGGTCATTTCGCTAAAGCTGGTGTTGAAGCGGGTCGCGGTCTGTGGGAATTCCGCCTAAATGGTGGTGAAGGCGATTTTGAAGTAGGCGCTGAGCTTACTGTTGAATTATTCAACGAAATCAACAAAGTTGACGTAACCGGTACTTCTAAAGGTAAAGGTTTCCAAGGTGGTGTTAAGCGCTGGAATTTCAGCATGCAAGACGCTACTCACGGTAACTCTCTATCTCACCGTGCTCCTGGTTCAATCGGTCAAAACCAATCACCTGGTAAGGTGTTTAAAGGTAAGAAAATGGCCGGTCATATGGGTGCTGAGCGTGTAACGACTCAAAACTTAGAACTAGTTCGCGTTGACGCTGAGCGTAACTTGCTTTTAGTTAAAGGTGCAGTACCTGGCGCTATCGGCGGTGACGTTATCGTTAAACCAGCTGTTAAAGCATAAGTCCTGGAGATTTAGTGATGGAATTAGCAATTAAAGACGCTTCTGGCGCTCTTGAAGTTTCTGAAGCTACTTTTGGACGTGAGTTTAACGAAGCATTAGTACACCAAGTAGTTGTTGCATACGCAGCAGGTGCTCGTCAAGGTACTCGTGCTCAGAAGACACGTTCTGAAGTAAGCGGTGGTGGTAAAAAACCATGGGCTCAAAAAGGTACTGGCCGTGCACGTGCTGGTACAATCCGTAGTCCAATTTGGCGTTCAGGTGGCGTTAGCTTCGCAGCTAAACCACAAGACCACAGCCAAAAAGTAAACCGTAAAATGTACCGCGGTGCGATCAAAAGCATCTTATCTGAATTAGTTCGTCAAGAGCGTTTAATCGTTGTTGAAAGCTTTGGTCTTGAAGCACCAAAGACTAAAGAACTAGTTTCTAAGCTTAAAGAACTTGAGCTTAAAGATGTTCTTATCGTGACTGAAGAAGTAGATGAAAATCTTTTCTTATCGGCACGTAACCTGTACAAGGTTGACACGCGTGATGTAGCTGGTATCGATCCTGTAAGCTTAATTGCTTTCGACAAGGTACTTATTACAGCTGCTGCTGTTAAGCAACTTGAGGAGGCGCTAGCATGATCCGTGAAGAACGTCTTTTAAAAGTGATCCTTGCTCCACATATCTCTGAAAAAAGCACAATTGCTGCTGAAGAAAACAATACTATTGTTTTTAAAGTAACAAATGACGCAACTAAAGCTGAAATTAAAGCAGCAGTTGAGAAGCTTTTTGAAGTAGAAGTAACGGGTGTTCGCACACTTAACGTTAAGGGTAAAACAAAACGTACTGGCATGCGTTTCGGTCGTCGTAGCGACTGGAAGAAAGCTTACGTTACTCTTAAAGAAGGTAGCGAGCTAGACTTTGTCGGCGGCGCCGAGTAATAAGGGGAGTTAGAATTATGGCACTTCAAAAGTGTAAACCAACTTCTGCGGGTCGTCGTCACCTAGTTAAAGTGGTTAACCCAGATTTACATAAGGGTAAACCTTACGCACCACTATTAGAGAAAAACTCTAAATCAGGTGGTCGTAATAACAATGGTCGTATTACGGTTCGTCATATCGGTGGTGGTCATAAGCATCATTACCGTTTAATCGATTTTAAACGTACTAAAGATGGCATTCCAGCCACTGTTGAGCGTTTGGAATATGATCCAAACCGTAGCGCAAACATCGCTCTTGTATTATATGCAGACGGTGAGCGTCGTTACATTATCGCACCTAAAGGCTTAAAAGCTGGCGATGCAATCCAGTCTGGTGTTGATGCACCAATCAAGCCTGGTAATGCATTACCTATGCGTAACATGCCTGTAGGTTCGACTGTTCACAACGTAGAATTAAAACCAGGTAAAGGTGCTCAAATCGCACGTTCTGCTGGTGCATACGTTCAAATCCTTGCGCGTGATGGTCAATACGTAACATTACGTCTTCGTTCTGGCGAAGTACGTAAAGTACAATCTGATTGTCGTGCAACGCTAGGTGAAGTAGGCAATGCTGAGCATATGCTTCGTTCACTTGGTAAAGCAGGTGCAAATCGCTGGCGTGGTATTCGTCCGACAGTTCGTGGTGTTGCCATGAACCCGGTTGATCACCCACACGGTGGTGGTGAAGGTCGTACATCTGGTGGTCGTCATCCTGTGTCTCCATGGGGTAAGCCTACTAAAGGTGCTAAGACGCGTAAGAACAAGCGTACGGATAAATTTATAGTACGTCGTCGTACTAAGTAATATTGAGGAATAGCCATGCCACGCTCTCTCAAGAAGGGTCCTTTTATAGACCTACACTTGCTGAAGAAGGTAGAGAAAGCTTTGGAAAGCGGTGAAAAGAAGCCAATTAAAACTTGGAGCCGTCGTTCAATGATCATACCTAACATGATCGGATTGACCATTGCTGTCCATAATGGTCGCCAGCATGTACCAGTTTTCGTTTCTGACGAAATGATCGGTCACAAACTAGGTGAATTTGCACCAACTCGCACTTACCGTGGCCATGCTGCGGATAAGAAAGCGAAGAAACGCTAAGAGGGGAATGATAAATGCAAGCATTAGCTAAACATAAATTCGCCTCTGGTTCGGCGCAAAAAGCTCGTCTAGTTGCAGATCAGATCCGCGGACTACCTGTCGATCGCGCTCTAGAAATCCTGGCGTACAGCCCGAAAAAAGCGGCTGTATTAGTTAAAAAAGTACTTGAGTCTGCTATTGCTAACGCAGAGCATAACGAAGGTGCTGACATTGATGAGCTTCGTGTAACTACGATTTTTGTGGACGATGGTCCTACAATGAAACGTATTATGCCACGTGCTAAAGGACGCGCAGACCGCATCCTTAAGCGTACAAGCCACATCACTGTTGTGGTTTCAGATAGCTAGGAGTATAAGTAATGGGACAAAAAGTTCATCCTACTGGTATTCGCCTAGGTATATCTAAACCTTGGGTTTCTACCTGGTACGCGAGTTCTAAAGATTTCTCTGATCAGCTTTTTGGCGATCACAAAGTACGTACTTTCCTTACAAAGGAATTAAAAGCGGCTTCTGTGTCTAAAATCGTTATTGAGCGTCCAGCAAAATCGATCCGCGTAACAATTCACACGGCTCGTCCGGGTGTTGTTATCGGTAAAAAAGGCGAAGACGTTGAAAAGCTACGTCAAGCGGTAACTAAGATCGCAGGTGTACCTGCTCAGATTAATATTTCTGAAGTACGTAAACCAGAGTTAGATGCACAACTAGTAGCAGACGGCATTGCCTCTCAGCTAGAGCGTCGTGTTATGTTCCGTCGCGCTATGAAGCGTTCGGTACAAAATGCAATGCGCATCGGTTCTAAAGGGATCAAAGTTGAAGTTAGCGGTCGTCTTGGCGGCGCAGAAATCGCACGTTCAGAATGGTATCGTGAAGGTCGTGTACCTCTACATACTCTTCGTGCTGATATCGACTACGCAACTTCTGAAGCCTTAACCACTTATGGTATCATTGGTGTTAAAGTTTGGATCTTCAAAGGCGAAGTTATTGGTGGTTTACCACTAGTACAAGAGCAAGAGAAGCCAGCTAAACGCGCACCAAAGAAAGCCAAGAAAAGTGCTAAGTAGAGGTAGCGAGTAATGTTACAGCCAAAACGTACAAAATTCCGTAAAATGCACAAAGGCCGCAACCGCGGTTTAGCGCAAAACGGTAACAAAGTAAGCTTCGGTACTTTCGGTTTGAAAGCTACTGGTCGTGGCCGCATGACTGCTCGTCAAATCGAAGCAGCTCGTCGTGCTATGACGCGTCACGTGAAACGTCAAGGTAAAATCTGGATCCGTGTCTTCCCTGACAAGCCGATCACAGAAAAGCCTCTTGAAGTTCGTATGGGTAAAGGTAAAGGTTCTGTTGAATATTGGGTTGCTGAAATTCAGCCTGGTAAAGTACTTTACGAAATGGAAGGTGTTTCTGAAGAGCTTGCTCGTGAAGCGTTTGACCTTGCAGCTCGTAAACTGCCATTCAAAACAACTTTCGTAACTCGGACGGTAATGTGATGAAAGCAAGCGAACTAAAAGACAAAAGCGTAGAAGAGCTAAATGCTGAACTTCTAGGACTTCTTCGTGAGCAGTTTAACCTGCGCATGCAAGCAAGCACTGGTCAGTTAGCTCAGACACACACGCTAAGAACAGTACGTCGCGATATCGCGCGTGTAAAAACAATTATTAACCAGAAGGCAGGTCAATAATGAGCGATAAAATTCGTACTCTTCAAGGCCGTGTAGTAAGCGACAAGATGGAAAAATCTTTCACTGTTGCTATCGCACGTTACGTGAAGCACCCAATCTATGGGAAATTCATCAAACGTACTACTAAGCTACACGTACATGACGAAAACAACACAGCAAAAGCGGGTGACGTAGTTACTATCCGTGAATGCGCACCAATTTCTAAGAATAAATCTTGGACTTTAGTAGACGTTGTTTCTAGTCCAAAACAAGCTTAATTTTTAAATTAAGTAAGTTTTGTAAAAAAAGCCCTGGCTTTAGCCGGGGCTTTTTGTTTGCGTTTAAAAAAGCTGTAAGTTTGAAGCTTTCAGTTCTCAGCTGCTCGCAGTGAAGTGAAGCGCCGTAGCTTGGGTTGAGACTAGAACACTTGAAAAAAAGCACGCCACGAATACGTAATAGTCCTAATTCTAATCGAAAATAATACCAATCGTGTTAAGTTATTAGGCATTTATAGCGACAGATACAAATTTCTGATGTACGACTGTATAGATGTTTGAGGTAGAGTAATACTGGAGTAATTGCCAAGAACAACTAAATAACAGCTCTATAATTTACCAAACCTATGCCTTTGCGAGAGTAAAGCTGCAACAATAGATATTAATATGCACACGGCAGAGCCTACCACTAGGAAGCGGTTCTCGATTCGACTGACTTGCCTTTCTCCTACAATTTGATAGGTCACATCCCCCTCAATAAAGCGTTCGCCTTGGTATTGCTGAGTGACGTTAAAGGCTAAAAAGTCACCTAGCTTTGCTTGATAGGTAAAGTAGGTTTGTGGATAAAAAATTTCATATGTTGCACACAACCACGCTATCAGCCCACACATAAATAAAGTCAGGCTCATAATTAAAGTGATGTTTGAGGGCTTATGTATCGCTGAACTTATAGGTAGGCATTTATCAATACAGCCTTCGCCATAGCAAAGTTTAAGCTTTTCAATTACCTCAGTTGAGGGGATAAACTGTCCATTTTCAAGCTTTGAAAGGTACGACTGTTGAATTCCAATTTCACGCGCTGCATAAGCCTGAGTCCACTTTTTATTTGCTCTAAGGCGTTTTAACTCCATTCCTAACGCTTGCATACCCTCTGCTCTTATTTGATTCGTTAAGCGTTTTATTATCGCTAAAATTAGTATTTATAAATAGTCTAAAAGCGTATATTCATGCTTATTAATATAAAGAATATTATGAATATTAATAGCTTATATTAAATTTAATAAAATATAAGGTATGCTCAATTCGATTTTAATAAGGAGATATAATATGCCGAATAAATTTACTAGCGCTATTTTAGTGCTTATCAGTTCACTGTTTTTTATAAACCCCAGTTACGCAGAGCCTGTTTTTGCAATTAAGGCCAGTATTTATAAATTACAGAATGAGATTACCGTAGATAGTAAAATAGAGCAGGCTTTAAAAAATCTAAGCCCTACGCATCAACCTCAGCTACTCACGCTATTAAATAAAAGTGCAATGATAGAAATTGGTGATGATACGCAAATGACGGCGCTTGAAGTAAAGCCTAACGCAGAGGGGTCGCACTTTAACGCTAGCTTGAAGCTAAAAGAGCAGGTTGATGGCAAGTGGGAATCTATTTCTTCCTTTATGCCGCAAATCCCAAATGGGCAAACAGTGTATTTAAGCCGCACCTTTACAGATAAAGTATGGCTGATAAAAATTACAGGTAAACGCTACGAATCAATAGAACGTGCAGAGCAGGCCTTAAATCAAAAGTAATGCCTGTTAGTTTACCGCACAGTGAGTGGCTGCAAAAAAAGTTTAATATAAGTTTGCTGGTAAAGTGTGGCGTGCACGTTAGTATGCGCTAATAAAGGTACAAGGAGCGTAGTATGGCTAAGCAAACAGTGTTAATTATAGGTAATGGCCCCGTCGAAAAGGATGTAAGTAAAGCCCTAAACAGCTTTGATAGAGTGGTGCGCTTTAATATGTGTGCAAACATGCCTGCATACTTAGGCCGTAAATGTACTGATTTATGGCTAGTGGGACGAGGTAAGCAAGGCGCAATGCTTTGCGCAGCGTTTCCAGATATAGATATAACGCAGCTGAAAAATGTCATGATCACTGATCCAAAACCTAACTTATTTACTCAACCCTTTTATAAGCTAATTAACCGCAGGGGCTGTATTGACCATGGCGATGAAATAATACGCAAATATAGCCCGCGTGCAAACGTGAGTCGAATCGCCCAGCACGATAAAACAGCATTATTAAAACACTTATATACGTTTGGCAAACCTGCTTTTAAAGCTAAAACACCCAGTTCGGGAATGTTAGCTATTGAGCACTTTTTAAAGCAGCAAGCACAGGTGCATATTATCGGTTTTGGTTTTAAGGGTTGGAAGCGTCATCCGTGGGATTTAGAAAAGCAGTATGTAGCGTCACTTATTGCTAAACAAAAAGTACAGTTATTAAAAAGCCCCAGTTAATGCTGGGGCTAAAAAGTTATAACCAAGCTATTACCAAATCATCTCAACAAATTCAGGGTGATCGATATACGGATTACGATTACCTTGAAACTCATAAGCTGCTTGGTTACGGTCAAGTTCCATTTGGCTAACAGGGTCGGCGTTATGCCAGTTAAGTAGCATAGCTACTACCCAGTTTTCGAATACTTGATTGCTTGTACCATTAAGGACTGCATTACTGGCAGTTGTGTTATTTTCCCACGAGCCTATTACATTCTCGTAGCGGGTTGCCATGTAAAAATAAGCGCGGGCAAAGTCACCTTTAAACTCATCAATTGGCTCAAACACCGTACCTGAGTAATTAATAGAGCTTGCTGCTGAACCGACTTTACTACCGTTTGTTGATGTAAATGATGCACTAGCCACTTCACCAAAAGGGTAGTTACTACGTTTTGAGTTTACATAACCGTCGGTTGCATAAATGTGGTGCACGTCTGAATTCATTGGCTCATTTGTGCCGCCAAACCAGCTTTTAGGGAACGAATGCTCGCGGTTATAGCAATCTGCTTCACTGTTATAAGTACCACACTGATCGCTCACCGCGGTGTAAATATAGCTGTCGCTACCATTTGGCTTTTCACTATACATATCTAAAATACTGTTATCGTTTTCAAAGTATTTATCGCGTGCTGAAGAATCGTAAAAGTTCCAAATAGCTGAGTAACCTTGCGAGCTGTGATTTTTGATAATGTTATAAAGCTCAGTTTTTAATGCATAGCCAGATAAACCCTGAGTTGTTACGTAATAACCTGTTGGTGTTGGGTTAGTGCCACCGCCAGTATCACCACCAGAGCTATCGCTTAATTCAAAAGTTGTACTATCTGTGTTATTAAAACTTGCGCCACTGGCAAGTGTGGTGCTGCCCTGAGTGAGCGCGTAATTACCATTACCTACGTTACAGCACATACCGTCGCCATAGCTGTCACTTATAACTAGAGTGTATGCGCCATCAGTTAAACATAGTTGCTCATTATATTGTGTGTTAGAGGCATAACCACTGCCACTGGCTACGCTGCTACCTTGGCTGTTGTTAACCACCCAGCTGGTTTCGCTGCCGTAGTTATCGGTATTAAGTGTTAAAGTAAGGCTATGGTCGTTACAGCTGCCTGAAGCGCCGCCATCTGTATTAGGCAAAAAATTATCTACATAAACGGTTTCATTGCCATCAAAGCCGCTCATATCGTAAAAACGTAAACCAACATTAATGGTTTTATTACTGCTAGGCGTATAACTGTGGCTAATTGTTTGCCACTGGTTAGTTTGCGCTTGGTTAGAGTACCCTTGGTAGCCATCTACATACAGGCGGGCCCTTATGCTTCCTTCAGTGTGATATACATCCACTGAGAAATCATATGTTTTGCCCGCCTCCACACTAACTTGTTGTAATAAGTCGGTATTGCTTTGCGAGCCGGTGGTCACATTAATAGCCGCCGCGCTGTTTGCGTTATTTACGATACTGGTTGAGCGCGATACATTAATACCGCTATCAATTGTGGTCCACGCGTCAGGCGCATTGCCTGTCCACTGCTCAAATCCGCCATTTGCGACATTGGCCATTGCTGGGGTGGCGGCAATCAGTAATGCCGTGCTAAGTAACTTATTTTTGTATGTCCCGTGTGACATGATTGTTCCTATTTTTTATAGTTGAGTAAATAACATACACTATCTGCACAAGGTTACAAATTTGTTAAATACAAAATTAATAAAATAGCAATAATAAGCCTTTAAGCTGTTTTTGAAGGTCTTTATATAAATTAATAACTAAATGGAATAACAAAGCAGATTCTATTCTTTTTTTCTCACCGCATAGCCCGCTATCCTGCACACTAATAAAACCTCAGCAGAGTTACTCTGGGTGAGGTAAAACTCATTTTGAACAGCGCACCATGTGGGCTGTATGTAATTTTCAGGGTTATGGGGAACAAATTCATGTTGTTAGGTCAACTTAACGCAGCGGCAAGCCCGCTATCGCAAGAGCAAGTACAAAAGCTGCAAGGCTTAGTAGCAGAACTTAATCCGATTCAGCAAGCGTGGGTAAGTGGTTACTTAGCTGCAAATGCTAATTCTGCGGCTCTTGGTGGGCAAGCGCCTACAGCGGCTGCAAGCGATGCTGCGCCACTTACTATTTTGTATGGTTCGCAAACAGGTAATGCAAAAGGTGTGGCGACTAAGCTTAAAGAGCAAGCAGAGTCGCGCGGTCTAGCTGTAAAACTTGTGAGCATGTCTGACTACAAACCTACAGCCCTGAAAAAAGAAAAGTTTTTAACCGTTGTTGTATCTACCTACGGTGAAGGTGAGCCACCTGAAGATGCTGAAACACTGTATGAATTTTTAACTACCAAAAAAGCACCTAAGTTAGATGGCGTTAAAGTCGCGGTACTGGGTTTAGGCGACTCTAGCTATGAGTTTTTCTGCCAAACAGCAAAAGACTTTGAAGAGCGTTTAAACAAACTTGGCGCAGAAACTATTTTCCAACGTGCCGACCTAGATGTTGATTACGATGATGAAGCAGCCACTTGGATCACCGGTGCACTTGATGCATTCGAACCTGATTTAAAAGCGCAGCAAGATGCTGCTGGCGGCCAAGTTGTATCAATGCCATTTGGCGCGCCAACAGCTGCAGCAAGCCAATACACTAAGCAAAACCCATTTGCAGCAGAGCTTGTTACCGTACAAAAAATTACAGGGCGCGATTCTACTAAAGATGTACGCCATGTTGAGATTTCGCTTGAAGGCTCAGACATCACCTACTTACCTGGTGATTCATTAGGCGTGTACTTTTTAAATGATGAAGCCCGCGTAGATGAGCTACTAACACACACGCAAATCGATTCAGGCACACTTGTAAAAGTGGGCGAAGAGTCATTGCCTATTCGCGATGCATTAATCGAAAAGTTAGAGCTTACTCAGTCATACCCAGGCTTTGTAGAAAAATACGCAGTTGCAACGGGCACGCCAGAGCTACTAAAGCTTGTAGAAGATAAAGCCGCTATGCGTGAGTACATTGAGCCTCGTCAAATTTTTGATGTAGTGGCACAAAACCCTGCAAAAATAGACGCACAAACCTTAGTAGATTGCCTACGTAAACTACAAGCGCGCTTATACTCAATCGCTTCAAGCCAAAGCGAGGTTGAAGAGGAAGTGCACTTAACGGTAGGTTTAGTTGAGTTTGACGCCTTTGGCAGCGAACATTTAGGTGGCTGCTCTGGTTATTTAGCACGCCGTGCTGAAGAAGGGTGTAAAGTTAAAGTATTTAGTGAGCACAACGACAACTTCCGTTTACCTAGCGATGATAATACCCCCATTATTATGGTTGGCCCAGGTACCGGTATTGCGCCATTCCGTGCATTTTTACAAGAGCGTGACTCGCGAGAAGCACAAGGCAAAAATTGGCTGTTTTTCGGTAACCCACACTTTACACAAGACTTCTTGTATCAAGTAGAAATTCAGGGTTATTTAAAATCAGGCCTATTAAGCAAAGTTGACGTTGCATTTAGCCGTGACCAAGCCGAAAAAGTATACGTACAAGACAAACTACGCAAAAACTCAAAAGAAATTTTTGAGTGGCTAGAAGCAGGAGCGCATTTTTATGTGTGTGGTGATGCAAACCGCATGGCAAAAGATGTACACAACGCCTTAGTTGATATCATCAGCGAAAACACCGGTAAAAGCTACGAAGACGCAGAGCAATATTTAAAAGACTTACGTAGCGCTAACCGCTATCAGAAAGACGTGTATTAATCACGTTTCTTATTTTATTAACAGCTAGCAGCCGTCACTGTAACAAATTTAGGATTTAAAATGAGCGAACAAGATAAAAACGTAAAACTTTCTGATAACGAACGTTTGAAAAGAGAAAGTAACTTTTTACGTGGCACCATAGAGCAAGACTTAAAAGATGAAATTACCGGTGGTTTTACAGCCGATAACTTCCAACTTATACGTTTTCACGGTATGTACCAGCAAGATGACCGCGATATACGCCCTGAGCGCGCAAAGCAAAAGCTAGAGCCGCTGCACAATGTAATGCTACGTGCACGTATGCCTGGCGGTATTATCAAGCCTGAGCAATGGCTAGCAATTGATAAATTTGCCGATGAAAAAACAAGCTACGGCAGTATTCGTTTAACAACACGTCAAACGTTTCAATTTCATGGTGTATTAAAGCCAAATATTAAAGGCATGCACCAAATGCTTAATAGCGTTGGTATTGACTCTATTGCCACCGCAGGCGATGTAAACCGTAACGTACTATGTACGACTAACCCTGTTGAGTCAGAGTTACATCAAGAAGCGTATGAGTGGGCGGCAAAAATTTCTGAGCATTTACTTCCAAAAACGAAAGCATACGCTGAAATTTGGTTAAATGGCGAAAAAGCAGAAACCACAGAAGAGCCAATTTTAGGTTCTAACTACTTACCGCGTAAGTTTAAAACCACGGTTACTATTCCGCCTAACAACGAAGTTGATGTGCATGCGAATGACTTAAACTTTGTTGCTATTGCCGAAGATGGCAAGCTTGTTGGCTTTAACGTACTTGTAGGCGGTGGCCTAGCTATGACCCACGGTGATACGGCTACGTATCCGCGTAAAGCTGACGACTTTGGTTTTATTGCCCTAGAAGACACCTTAAAAATTGCTGAGCATGTTGTATCAGTGCAGCGTGATTGGGGTAACCGTTCTAACCGTAAAAATGCAAAAACTAAATACACACTAGACCGTGTTGGGTCTGACGTATTTAAAGCGGAAGTAGAAAAACGTGCCGGTGTAAGCTTTGCACCAAGCCGCCCTTATGAGTTTACTCACCGTGGCGATCGTATCGGTTGGGTAGAAGGCATTGATGGCAAGCACCACCTTACGCTCTTTATACAAAGTGGCCGTATTTTAGACTACCCAGGTAAGCCATTAAAAACAGGTTGTCGTAAAATTGCAGAAGTGCACCAAGGCGATATGCGCATGACGGCTAACCAAAACTTAATTATTGCCGGTGTGCCTGCCGATCAAAAAGCAGTTATTGAAGAAATTGCCCGTAACCACGGCCTAATTGATGACAAAGACACTGAGCAACGTAAAAACTCAATGGCGTGTGTAGCATTGCCAACGTGTCCGCTTGCTATGGCCGAAGCTGAGCGTTACTTACCAAGCTTAATTGAAAAAACCGAAGCACTACTTGCTAAGCATGGCATACCTGATGACAGTATTATTATGCGTGTTGTAGGTTGTCCTAACGGTTGTGGCCGCGCAATGCTTGCAGAAGCTGGTTTAGTAGGTAAAGGCCCTGGTAAATACAACGTTTACTTAGGCGGTAATTTAGAAGGTACACGCATTCCTAAACTGTACCTAGAAAACGTAGGTGAAGATGTTTACCTAGACGCGTTTGATAAGCTGATTGGCCAGTGGGCAAGTGAGCGAAACGACGGTGAATGTTTTGGTGACTTTGTTATTCGCAAAGGCATTGTTGCTGAAGTAAAAGTATCAGTAACCGATTTTCACGCTTAATTAAATACCCACGCGGAGCGTGGGTGAGGTTTAAAATTGACCATGAGTGAATTTAAAAACATATTACAGCTTGATAAGCAAAGCCAAGCGGCATTGCTTGCAGATGCAAACGGCATACTTGCACCAATGAGTGCGGAGCAGCGTGTTGCATGGGCACTAGAGAACTTACCCGATACAGCTTTTTTATCATCAAGCTTTGGTATTCAAGCGGCGGTCATGCTGCATTTAGTAACATCTCAGCGTCCTGATATTCCTGTGGTATTAACCGATACGGGTTATTTATTTCCAGAAACGTATCAGTTTATTGAGCAAATGACAGCGCGCCTATCACTTAATTTACAGGTGTATAAAGCTGAGCTAAGCCCTGCATGGCAAGAAGCTAAATATGGTAAATTATGGGAACAAGGCGAGGACGGTATTAAGCAATATAATCAGCTTAATAAAGTAGAGCCCATGACCCGCGCATTAAAAGAAATTGGTGCCGGTACTTGGTTTAGTGGCCTGCGCCGTGACCAATCGTCGACCCGTGCAGATAAACAGTTTGTTGAGATAAGCCGAGGTACGGTAAAAGTGTACCCGATTATTGAATGGTCAAACCGCGATGTATATCAATACCTTACCAAGCATGATTTACCTTACCACCCATTATGGGAGCAAGGTTATGTGTCGATGGGTGATGTGCATACTACGCGTAAACTTGAGCCAGGTATGAGCGAAGAAGAAACGCGCTTTTTTGGTTTAAACCGCGAATGCGGACTGCATATTGACGGCGATGGTATTTAAAAAAAGCGAATGCTAAACAACTATTTAAACGCAACTTAGGTTGCGTTTTTTATTGCAAAAAAATTGCCTGATTAAGTATTTTTTATTAGACTTGCCTTTCAAGGATTCATTTTTAAGCAGGAACGCTATGAAATACTTCACCTACTTGGCAATATCAGTCATGATCATTGCTGTTATCTCTTTGTTTTACCTAAAAAAGCCAGATGGCCAAACATGGCTTTCTAGTTCATCTATTAGTGCTGAATCTCACAAAATTAAAGAAAAAATGGTCGCGTTATCTAGCAATACGCTTAATCAGGCAGTGCAAGGCGCAAAACAAGCGGGCGATAAAATTGCGCAGAGTGTAAACAATGATGCGGCGACAATTAAACCCGGTAGCAAAATTTATAAGTGGCAAGATAAAAACGGCCAATGGCATTTTTCAGATACGCCTAATGCAGATGGTAAAAGTATTGAGGTAAAACTTGATGCCCGTGATGTCACTGTTGTAGCCGCAGAAGACACCTCAATTTTGAGTAGCAGTGCAAGTACCTCAAAAAAGAGTATTCAACCACCTACACCAACCGTTTACAACGCTGAATCTATTCAAAAACTGTTTGAAGATGCCGAAAAGGCAAAGCAAAAATTAGAGCAGCGCAGTAAAGAGATGCAAAGTATAGGTGGGTACTAAATTTTTATTGTGCGCTTAGCATTAAAGCTTACTCAATATGAGGGGTTTTAATCGTGCGGGGTTTGTAATTAGTGAGCTGAGTTACTGCGCCTTCGTTATGCTAAGGGCTTATAACCAGTTAAAAGCAATACCAAGTTGCAATACTCGTTAATCATTTAGCGCATAAAAAAGCCTAGCGACTGCTAGGCTTTTTAGTTTTAAGTATATGATTAGTCAAGCATGTTACGTAAAACGTATTGTAGAATACCGCCGTGCTTGTAGTAATCCCACTCTTTAGGGGTATCTATACGTACATCGGCGCTAAAGCTGACTTTTTTGCCCTCAGCATTCGTGGCAATAATGCTTACTTCATTCGTTTTGTCGTACAAACCTTCAATATCAAACTGCTCTTGGCCAGTTAAATTTAATGATTCGTGGCTCTCACCCTCTTTAAACTGTAAAGGCAGTACACCCATACCAATGAGGTTAGAGCGGTGAATACGCTCATAACTTTGTGCAACCACCGCTTTTACACCTAATAAAAGCGAGCCTTTTGCTGCCCAATCGCGTGATGAACCGGTACCGTATTCTTTACCAGCTAACACAATTAATGGTGTGTTACTCTTTTCATATTCCATTGCGGCATCGTAAATGCTGGCAAGCTTGTCATCAGGTTGGGTGCGAGTAACGCCACCTTCTGTACCTGGTGCGAGTAAGTTTTTAAGCCTAACGTTCGCAAATGTGCCTCGCATCATCACTTCGTGGTTACCACGGCGTGAACCGTACGAGTTAAACTGCGCTTTTTCTACGCCTTTTTCCTGTAAGTAAATACCGGCTGGCGCTTCAGCTTTAATGGCCCCCGCAGGAGAAATATGGTCAGTGGTTACTGAGTCGCCAAGTTTAGCTAAACAACGCGCCCCTTCAATTGTTGGCACGCCTGGTGGTTCAACGCTCATGCCCTCAAAGAATGGTGCTTTTTTAATGTAAGTTGACCCATCATCCCAATCATAGAGCTTACCATCAGGAATTTGGATTTTTTGCCAACGGCTGTCGCCTTCGTATACGTTGGCATAGCTTTTTTCGAACATTTCTCTGGTTACCGTTTTTTGTACTAGTTCGCTGACTTCGCTCACGCTTGGCCAAATATTTTTCAGGTAAATATCGTTACCGTTTTCATCTTGCGCTAAAGGTTCGTTGTATACATCTATGTCTGTACGCCCTGCAATGGCATACGCTACCACAAGTGGAGGCGAGGCTAAAAAGTTCATTTTAACGTCTTGGTGTATACGCCCTTCAAAATTACGGTTACCCGATAAAATAGAGCTTACAACTAGCTTATGCTTTTGAATAGCTTCGCTAATTTCATCTGCTAGCGGGCCTGAGTTACCTATACACGTGGTACAACCATAACCGACCAAGTTAAAGCCTAAGCTTTCTAGGTCATCCATTAGGCCTGCTTTTTCAAGGTAGTCGGTTACCACTTGCGAACCAGGTGCAAGCGATGTTTTAACCCACGGTTTTACATTAATACCCAGCTGTTTAGCTTTTTGAGCCACTAAGCCTGCGGCTAAAATAACACTGGGGTTAGAGGTATTTGTACAGCTTGTAATAGCGGCAATAACACAGGCGCCATCGTTTAGTTCAAATTCTTGGCCTTTAAACTTCACTTTGGCTGCACCCATAAACTGCGCTTCGTCTACCGGTTCATCTGGGTTGGTTGTTGGGCCTTCACTTTCAATGCGCGCTTCTTCAATATCGCTTTTATCACGACGAGCCATACGCTCATCTTGGAAACCTTTTAGGTGCTGGCCTATCACATCACCGGCTTTATCAAGTGTAATTCTGTCTTGTGGGCGTTTAGGACCTGCAAGGCTAGGTACTACATCGTCTAATTTAAGCTCAAGGGTGTCTGTGTAATGCGCTTCGTCGCCTTCATGGCGCCATAAGCCTTGGTGTTTAGCGTAGTCTTCAATCAGTTTGAGATGATCTTCATCGCGGTTCGTTAAACGCAGGTAGTTAATTGTTTCATCATCAATGGGGAAAATACCACATGTTGCACCGTACTCTGGCGCCATGTTGGCAATGGTTGCTCTATCGGCTAGCGGTAAATCAGCTAGGCCGTCACCATAAAACTCAACAAATTTACCCACTACGCCGTGATTACGTAGCATTTCGGTAACGGTGAGCACTAAATCGGTAGCTGTGGTGCCCTCGGGTAAGCGGCCATTTAATTTAAAGCCCACTACCTGAGGAATAAGCAAGCTAATTGGCTGCCCAAGCATGGCTGCTTCGGCTTCAATACCACCTACGCCCCAGCCTAGCACACCTAAACCATTAATCATGGTGGTGTGCGAATCAGTCCCTACAAGGGTGTCTGGGTAGGCTATTGATTTTCCGTTTTCACTGTCGTTAAAAACAACACGCGCTAAAAACTCTAAGTTTACTTGGTGCACAATACCTGTAGCTGGTGGTACTACTTTTAAATTATCAAAAGCAGTTTGCCCCCAGCGTAAAAATTCGTAGCGTTCTTTATTTCGTTCGTATTCTAGCTTGGCGTTTAAATCAAACGCACCGTCGTCACCATAGCCATCTACTTGCACTGAGTGGTCAATTACAAGTTCAGCAGGAGAAAGCGGGTTTATTTTTGCAGGATCGCCACCTAGCTTTTCCATTGCATCACGCATGGCAGCTAAATCAACAATGGCGGGAACACCTGTAAAGTCTTGCATTACAACACGTGCCGGCGTAAAGGCCACCTCAGCTGAGGGCTTTGCTTTAGGGTCCCAGTCAAGAAGGGCTTGAATATCTTGTTCTTTAATATTTACGCCATCTTCATTGCGTAATAGGTTTTCTAGTAATACTTTGAGAGAAAAGGGCAATCGCTTTGCTTTATCGCCTAATCCTTTAAGTGAGTGAATATGGTATTGCTCGCCATTAATCGTTAATTGTTGTTGGGTGTCGAAACTATTCATTTTTTGCCCCTTTGATAGTTAGGATTATGTCCTTGATAAAATAACGTGTTTATTTGCCAATAGTTTGCAAAGTGCATACCAGAGATAATAAATATGACAAATCAGGCTAAAAAGCAGGTAGCGCAATGCATGTTTTTTAGACAGTAATAAGTATAGAAGTGCTACCTAAAATTGTTTTTTCAAGTAGCAAATAATGAGTTTACAAAAGGGGGGGAGGCTAGTTCAACCAACCTTGTTGTTTGCTTTTTATGCTTAAATATAAAAGCAAAAACGCAATAACAATCACTAAAATAGGCATAAACACCGCGCTTATCCCCAGTATTTTAATGCTATTTATCACAATGAAATTATAAAATTGCTGAATAAATATCGCTACCAACGATAACGCAAAGGTAGGCGTTGCAAATGCATTTTTGGCCAATAGTAGTATGCAGCCAAGGGTGCCACCAAATACCGCTACAGCAAATGCAATGGTAGACCACAAAGGCACGTTTGAATATGCAGCTTGTTGATCTAGCGGAAGTTTACTTATCATCTCGGGGGTCATCATAAGGTGCATTATAAATGCAAACACACCTAATAAATTCCAGATAAGTGCTGCCCACAGGGCGGGTTTAAACCAATTGGGTGTGGCTGAGGTTGTCATATTATTACCTTGTTTTTATTGTATTTTACGAGGTAATTAAAGAGCAAAAAGGCTAACTGTTCAAGCTAGCCTATACATATAATAAAAACGGCACAAAGCGCTAAGGGCTAGCCAAATGAGATAGGGCGGCGCCCTGTATTTTCATCAACCTTTGGCTTTTTAGTGCGCTTTCTTTTATTTTTTGCCGGCTTTTGAGCTGTTTCATTAGGTGTTTTTTCTGGCTGCGGCTGGGTTGTTGCCACTGGGCGCTCTACAGGAGTCGCATCTTCACTTAAAGTGAGTTGAAAAAGCTCGCCATCAAATTCAAGTACATCGCCACTGTATAATTTTTTCCGTTTTATTGTACATATTTCATGGTTAACCCCAACATAGCCTTGCGCTATTAGGTTTTTAGCTTGGCCGCCACCTTCTACTAAATCGAGTACTTTTAGTAATTTACAAAGCTCTATAGGTTCTTCTTCAAGTTCAATTTCAATGTATTCTTCTGACATGGTTATCTCTGTTGGTGGCGCATAAGCAGCAAGTATAAAGGCTTGCACTGTTTTTTGCACCTAGCAAGCTCGCCCGAGTGGGATAAAAAAGAGTGATAAATATAAAACTTTTTTCAACTTTAAAAAAACTGCAGCATTTGATGCGTATGCTCTAGCAAAAATTTGGTGTGCTATTTGCTATTGCTTTGGCAAATAAAAAATCGTACCTAAAACATGGTAATTATTTCACCGTTTTAATTGTTTAGGTCTGCATATAATTGGAGCAGTAAATGGGCATAAGATTAGCAATGAAAAAAGAGCTAATGGGCTTAGATAATTCAGATATGCTGACAGCAGATGATGTAAGAGCTCACTTAGCTAACTCGGTAAAAACACAAAAAGAGCAAGATGAACGCGGCTTTTCGGTTATTTCTAAGTTTAACGATACGCACAGTCGGCTAATTAGTGGCGATCCACTTAAAAAATCAAAACTGGAATTTGAACGCCATCGCTTATTTAACGAAGTTTTATATACGCGCCAAAGTGTAGATGCCTGGTTAGACAGCCAAACAAATTATACCAACGTACAATAATACTTAATTAAGCACATGAGTATTAATTTGCTATAGATAGCTACCTCCAATAGACTACATTTGTAATCATTGGAGGGACGCTATGAAAAATGGCATTTTAATCTGTATGTGGGCGCTATTATTAACTGCGTGCCAACAACCTACCGTTTATGTTTTTAGTGAAAACTTGCAAGAGGAGCAGCGCAAGCAGCTCGATGCTGCGCTAAAAGCACAATCGCTTCCTTATGAATACGTAGCGCTGGCAATTCCATCTAACTTTGGTGAGGCTACATTACTCTTATCAAGCGATAAAATTTACCCAAAAGAAACTGAGCAGTTAGCTATTATTATGCAAGAGCTAGGTTATCAGCCCGAAATTAACTACACGACACGATCAAATCATTTTTATGGTGATGGCAATATAGGCTTTTATTTAAAGAGCACTGATGGAAAAGACGCTTTTACTATGCCGTCTCGGCTAAGAACAACCCAATGCAGCGAAGACAAGTACAATGACTTAGCGGTTAGATTTTCAAATGAACACGCTGACTTTACCTTACCCAGTGGCGCTGTTGTAAGGTTAGGTTGGGAGTTTTTATATGGTTATGTTGTTATTTATTATAAAACCTACTCGCAAACATATAGCCACTCACAGCCGCTTGTAGCAACGCCCTTTGGCGCTAAGCCATCCGATACGTATACATTTACGGCGCATGTTAATCACCCCAGCTGGCTTGATTGCTCACTACAAATTGTTTATATGAACTGAGGGATAGAGTTAACCGTGGGTTTCTATGTGCTCACTCAGCTTTGCAATGCGCAGGCTCATACCTTCTATGATTCTATCTTTAATTTTTTCGCGTATTACATTAGGCAAGCGAGTAAGTGCCTCTGGGGTAATGGCAAGTACTATGGTGTCGGTTTTAGCGCGAGCGCTCGTACTGCGCTCGCGGTTATTAATAAATGCACCTTCACCGATAAACTCACCGGGCTCTATAGTGCCAAGCTCCAGCAAGTGGTTATGTTTAAAAACAAGTAAAGCACCACTTAATACAATGTATAAGCGTTTGTCGTTATCGTATTGTTTAAATAAAAACTGATGCTGGTTAACTAAATACAATAACCCAAACGACTCTAGTAGCACTTGGCGTTCAGCAAGGGTGAAGTCTTTAAAAAAGTGCAATCTATTCACTATTTCCATTTGTTTAAACAATGGAATGTGTTCTATTAATTTCATCCTAGGACCAACGAGTAACGGTTAGAAACTAGTTAATATTGCGCTCTTTTAATTTGCGGGTCAACGTGTTGCGCCCCCAGCCAATTTTTATGGCTGCATCTTGTTTATGGCCAGAGCAATTAGCCAGTGCTGTTTTTATAAGGCGAGTTTCAAGCTGAGCTTGAATATCAGGCCAAATGTTTTCTTTACCTTGCTTAAGCTCTTGATTGAGCCATTGCTGGAACGCATCAAGCCAATCACCTTCTTGTTGAACAGGCGCTGCATCAATGATCTCTGGTGGTAGGTCTTGCTCACTTACTAATTCACCAGGGGCCATAACGGTCAACCAGCGACAGGTGTTTTCGAGTTGGCGAACATTACCAGGCCAGCTAAATAGCCTAAGCTGCTCTGTGGCTTTTGGGCTTAGCACTTTACTTTCTACTTGCAGGTCTTTTGCGCTTTTGTGTAAAAAGTGCTGCGCTAGGCGCTCAATGTCTTCTGTTCTTTCTCTAAGAGCCGGTAAACGAAGGCGCACAACGTTTAAACGATGAAATAAATCGTCCCTAAATTTACCCTGTTTTACTAAATCTTCTAAATTTTGATGCGTTGCAGCAATAATGCGTACATCAACTTTAATACTTTGGTGCCCGCCCACACGGTAAAATTCACCATCGGCGAGTACACGTAATAAACGTGTTTGCACATCCAGTGGCATATCGCCAATTTCATCTAAAAACAGAGTGCCGCCATTGGCTTGTTCAAAGCGGCCTTTACGAACGCTATCGGCACCAGTAAATGCGCCTTTTTCGTGGCCAAATAGCTCAGACTCCACAAGCTCTTTTGGAATAGCGGCCATGTTTAATGCAATAAACTGGTTTTCTTTACGTGGGCTATGGTTATGCAAAGCGCTGGCAACAAGCTCTTTACCTGTGCCAGACTCACCATTAATTAGTACGCTCATACTTGAAGCCGACAGTTTACCTATCGCTCTAAACACTTCCTGCATCGCAGGGGCTTCGCCAATAATGTGCGCGCTTTTAGGTGGAACTTGTTTACGCTTAGTCTTTTTAGTTGAGTTTGCTCTACAGGCACTTTCGATTAATGCTACGGCTTCGTTTAAATCAAATGGCTTGGCTAAGTACTCAAACGCGCCTTTTTGAAATGCGTTAACCGCTGAGTCTAAATCTGAGTGGGCGGTCATTATAATAACCGGCAGCCCAGGGTTTTGCTCAGCTATGAGTTCAAGCAATGCCATGCCGTCCATGCCAGGCATCCGTACGTCAGATACCAACACGGTTGGTTGGCTAAATTTTAGCGCGCTTAACACGTCTTGCGCATTTGCAAAGCTTTCTGCTTCAAACCCTGCGCGTGTCAGCGCTTTTTCTAATACAAAGCGAATTGATGCGTCATCATCTACAAGCCAAACTGTTTTCATGCCAACTCCAAAACATTAATCTGCAAAAGGCAGATAGATATTAAATTCAGTATGGCCAGGCCAGCTATCGCAGTCTATATAACCGTCGTGCTGATCTATGAGCGTTTGTGCGATTGAAAGCCCTAGCCCTGAGCCACCTTCTTTGTTGGTGATCATCGGGTAAAACAATGTTTCGCGAACGCTAGGGTCTATGCCTGGTCCATTATCAGAAACCTGGATCAACAAGGCTTTTTTAGGGGCTTTTCCGGGGCGGCGATACTGATGATTAATGCGGGTTTTTATTTTTATTTCACCGCCATCAACTAACGCCTGTTGAGCATTGCGTACAATATTAAGTACAACTTGCTGAACCTTGCCTTGGTCAATAAACACATCAGGGATACTTGGGTCGTAATCTTTAACTAGACTAATATTTTTACAATTATCTAATGTGCTTAATTTAACAACCGACTCAAGTGTTTGATGAATATTGCCATACGACTTTTGCGGAAGCTGATTTGGCCCAAGTAGCCTATCAACTAATTCGCGTAATCGGTCGGCTTGCTCAATTATAAGCTCAGCGCATTCGTCCCTTTCTTGTTGATCTACCTCATACTGCAATAACTGCGCCGCTCCGCGTATTCCCCCTAAAGGATTTTTAATTTCGTGGGCAAGCCCTCTAATTAAATTTCGTGCAGCTTGATATTGATGCATTTGGTTAGAGGCTTTGTCGTGTTTTATTTCTTCATCGGTTTTACGACACTCAAGTAAAATATAGCGTTCGTTTTTAAACTTAACTTGGCGCGATGTAATAGCTATTTTTGCATGGCGAGAATCTATAAAGACCACGTCAGCTCTGTGCTGGCTGCAATCTACACCATCAACAAGTGAGTACTGGGCTATGCGCTCTAAATCCACAGAATGGTAATTAAATAAGCTGTTAAAGGTTTGCCCAATAATGCGCTTTTTACCCAAGCCGAGTAGTTCGCTGGTGCTGGTGTTGGCATAAACAAGGGTAAAATTTTTATCAAGTAACATGACCGATGTAGTTTGATTTTGCCAAATGGCATTGAGAAGTTCAGGGCTAAAATTTTGTTCGTTTGACATCTTTGCACCACTTTAGTGCGTTAATATTTGCAAGCAAGTTTTAATCAGTAAATACTGCTGCGCTAATTTTGCTTCATGAGACATTGTACTTAGTTTACAGCCTTTCTTTGCATCACAAAGGTACTGGGCTGACTGATAGCAATGGCTTGATTTTGTTTATTATAAAGTTTGAGATACAAAGTATGAGCTCCGTTTTCTACATCCCGTATGGCAAACGTTGATAAATCGCTTGCGGGCCCATAAGCGTTACCGTTTAAAAATAGCTGTATGGTAAAGCCAGCTTCAAAACGGGGTGTTATGCGGCTTGTTACGTACACCGAGCCGGTGTTTTCGCGTACGGTTTGGTTATGTGTAGGCGACGATATCATAATTTGAAAACGGTTAGGGTGCGTTGGTTGTGGTGAACCAGGGATGTGTTTATCGGTCTCAGACAGGGTAAGATCTTGGCTGCTTAGTTTTATTTCGTGCGCGCCACTACGTGGTGTATCTGAGAACACTAAAACACCATTTTTATCTTTCCAAGCATAAATTTTCTTATTGCCTGCATAACTATAAATGCTTAATCCTAAAGCAAAAAATAGTAATAATATCCTGTAATTCACATTGCTACCCTGCATATTTTGTAATTACATAACTTTAGTGGAGATAACCCTAATTTACCATAAAAAAAAGCCCGCTAAGCGGGCTTGAGAACACACATTTATTATCTTATCGATAATTTTGTCTACGGCGTATTAAACGCTGTAGTACATTTCAAACTCAACTGGGTGAGTTGTCATGTTAAGTTTTTCAACTTCTTGAGATTTAAGTGCAATGTATGCATCGATTAAATCATCAGTAAATACGCCACCTTGTGTTAAGAATTCACGGTCAGCACTAAGTGCTTCTAGCGCTTCATCTAGTGAAGATGCAACTTGTGGAATTTCTGCTGCTTCTTCTGCTGGTAGGTCGTATAAATCCTTGTCCATAGCATCGCCAGGGTGGATCTTGTTTTTGATACCGTCAAGGCCAGCCATAAGCATTGCAGAGAAAGCAAGGTATGGGTTAGCAGTTGGATCTGGGAAGCGTACTTCGATACGACGACCTTTTTCAGATGGTACAACTGGGATACGGATTGATGCAGAACGGTTACGTGCAGAGTATGCAAGCATTACCGGTGCTTCAAAACCTGGTACTAAACGTTTGTACGAGTTAGTTGAGGCATTTGCAAACGCATTGATTGCTTTAGCGTGCTTAATAATACCGCCAATGTAGTAAAGTGCATCTTCAGAAAGACCACCGTACTTATCACCAGCAAAAAGGTTAACACCGTCTTTTGCTAAAGATTGGTGACAGTGCATACCAGAGCCGTTATCGCCTACAACAGGCTTAGGCATAAATGTGGCCGTTTTTCCGTAAAGGTGAGCCATGTTATGAATAACATATTTCATCTCTTGGATTTCATCAGCTTTTAATACCATTGTATTAAAGCGAGTTGCGATTTCGTTTTGACCCGCTGTTGCAACTTCGTGGTGATGTGCTTCTACTACTTGGCCTAGTTCTTCAAGTACTAAACAAGTAGCTGAACGCCAATCTTGTGAAGAGTCAACTGGTGAACATGGGAAGTAACCACCTTTAACACCTGGGCGATGACCTGTGTTACCACCTTCGTAGTCTTTATCTGAGTTCCATGCTGCTTCAACAGCATCAATTTTGTACATAGAACCTGACATATCTGACTTGTATTTAACATCATCAAATAGGAAGAATTCTGGCTCAGGGCCAAATAAAACTGTATCAGCGATACCGGTAGATTTCATGTACTCTTCAGCGCGTTTAGCAACTGAACGAGGGTCACGCTCGTAACCTTGTAGTGTAGATGGCTCTACAACATCACAACGTACGATTAGCGTAGCTTCTTCTGTGAATGGGTCTAATTTTACTGAATCAGCTACTGGCATAAGTACCATGTCTGATTCGTTAATGCCTTTCCAACCTGCAATTGAAGAGCCGTCGAACATTTTGCCGTCTTCAAAAAAATCTTCATCTACTTGGTGATGAGGAATAGAAACATGTTGTTCTTTACCTCTAGTATCAGTAAAGCGTAAATCAATGAACTTAACGTCATTTTCTTTAATAAAATCTAAAACCGATTGTGACATGTGTCCTCCAACTGTTGGGTTTTATTATTGCTGCATTAAATGCTTTGGTTTTTTAGTAAGCCGATTTTATGCCATTATTTTAACTTGCTGTTTATTAAGTTAAAAATTATGGTTGCACAAAAGTGGTCACGCGCTTTGCACTTTTATGGTGCGTAAAATATCCACATTGGTGCAAAAATTTCACGCTCGATTCTGCACGTATTTTAATCACCTAAATCAGCTTAACTTAAATAGTAAATAGTGCCAAAGCAATCAACAAATTAGCTAAAAAACGACAATTTATGTAATTTGTCGAAATTTATTTCATATAATTGTCATATAAAAAACAGATACTTAGTAAAAGTATTAAGAAAGTTTTTAAAATTGTATTGGATAAACTTTCATCCATGTCATTAATGAGGGATAATATGCGCCCTTTTAAATCCTATGCTGGGACATCTGGTGAAAACGCAGATGAGTGCGTAGATCTTGCAGGATCAATGAGAATAAACTTCTCTGAGTAAAAATATGAGCATCGAACAGTTAAGAAATATAGCGATTATCGCGCACGTTGACCACGGTAAAACGACATTGGTTGACAAACTACTTGAGCAATCAGGTACATTAGAAACACGCGGCGGTAACGAAGAGCGTGTGATGGACTCAAACGACATTGAGAAAGAACGTGGTATTACCATTTTGGCTAAAAACACAGCCATTTCTTGGAAAGACTACCATATCAATATCGTAGATACCCCGGGACACGCCGATTTTGGTGGTGAAGTTGAACGCGTACTTTCGATGGCTGACTCAGTATTATTACTTGTTGATGCTCAAGAAGGTCCAATGCCGCAAACGCGTTTCGTAACGCAAAAAGCATTCGCGCAAGGCTTAAAGCCAATTGTTGTTATCAACAAAATCGACAAGCCAGGTGCACGTCCTGATTGGGTTATGGATCAAATCTTTGATTTATTCGACAACCTTGGTGCAACTGACGAACAGCTAGACTTTAAAGTAATCTACGCTTCAGCAATCAACGGTTGGGCTACACTAGATTTAGACGAGCCGTCTGACAACATGGAACCTATGTTCCAAATGATCGTTGACGAAGTATCACCACCGGATGCAGATCCTGAAGGTGACTTCCAAATGCAGATTTCTCAGCTTGATTACAACTCTTATAAAGGTGTAATCGGTATCGGCCGTATCAAACGTGGTTCTGTTGTGCCTAACCAGCAAGTAACGATTGTTAGTGCTGATGGCTCTACGCGTAACGGCAAAATTGGTTCAGTACAAAGCTACCTAGGTCTTGAGCGTATCGAAACAGATAAAGCTTACGCTGGTAACATTGTAACGGTAACAGGTCTTGGCGAGCTTAAGATTTCAGATACTGTTTGTTGCCCTAACAACGTTGAAGCATTACCACCACTAAGTGTTGATGAGCCAACAGTAACAATGACGTTCTCTGTAAATAACTCTCCTTTCTGTGGTAAAGAAGGTAAGTTTGTAACATCACGTAATATTCGTGAGCGTTTAGACAAAGAATTAGTACATAACGTTGCACTTCGTGTTGCAGATACTGACAACCCAGATAGCTTCCGCGTATCGGGCCGTGGTGAATTACACCTTGGTATCTTAATTGAAAACATGCGCCGTGAAGGTTATGAGCTAGCTGTATCTCGTCCAGAAGTAATCTTGCGTACTGTTGATGGCGTATTAGAAGAACCGTACGAAACACTAACAATTGACTGTGAAGAAGAGCATCAAGGTTCTATCATGGAGCAAATTGGTCTTCGTAAAGGTGAACTTACTGATATGGCACCAGATGGTAAGGGCCGTATGCGTTTAGACTTTATGATCCCAAGCCGTGGCTTAATCGGTTTCCAAACTGAGTTCATGACGTTAACTTCAGGTTCTGGTTTACTTTACCATACATTCGATCACTACGGTCCGCACAAAGGTGGCGAGCTAGGTGTTCGTAAGAACGGCGTAATGATTGCAAATGCTACAGGTAAAGCACTTACTAACGCATTATTTAACTTACAAGAGCGTGGTAAATTATTCATCGGTCACGGTGTTGAAGTTTACGAAGGTATGGTTATCGGTATTCATAGCCGCGATAACGACCTTACAGTTAACGCACTTAAAGGTAAGCAACTTACTAACGTTCGTGCATCTGGTACAGATGAAGCACAAACATTGACGCCACCATTGAACTACACACTTGAGCAAGCGCTTGAGTTCATCGATGATGACGAGTTAGTAGAAGTAACACCTGAGAACATTCGTATTCGTAAGCGTCACTTAACTGAAAGTGAGCGTAAGCGTGCGGGTCGTGCTCCAAAATCATAATCTATTAATTTAGAGTAATGGTTTAAAAGCCGCTGTATTGCAAAATACAGCGGCTTTTTTGTGGGTTAAAACAAGAGTTGTCAGCTATAAGTTATCAGCGGTCAGTTTAGAACGGCGCAGCTAAATAGGCTGGTTTAAGCTGAAAGTCAGTAGGCTATATAAATCTGCAACAATGCATAGTGGTAGTGCGTGTTGGTAGGGTGCTTTTTCGTTGGGTTTCGCTGCGCTCAATCCAACCTACGTCTCAACTATTTATTAGTGGTTACTTTTTGGAAGTAGAGCGGCTTTTCCAAATACGTCTGTGTTTATAGTTCGTTCTATAGTGAAACTGCAGCAATGTATTTATCTCTAAAAGCGCAGCGCCTCTTATCCTCTTTGTGAATAATTCACTTAAAAAATATTTGCACAAAGAGAAGTAAAAGAGTCAAAGCTTAATCAATCGATAATGCAAAGCATCTGTCATTGTTGGTAGGGTATTTTTTCGTTGGGTTTCGCTACGCTCAACCCAACGTTTTCAATTATTTTATTGGTAGTTACTTACTTTTTGGTAGCAGGGTGATTTTGCCAAATACATCTGCGTCTATAAAACCACGGTTTCTGTCGCCATTGACTGGCTGTACTTCGTGCGAACCCATAAAGTGTTCGCGTACTTTGCTGCCATCGTTATCGCAATACGCGAGCATAAAACCAATGACTTGTTTTTCATTAAGCGTAATGGGCGTGTTTACAGCGCCTTCTTGGTAATCGTTAGGGTAGAGCTTTATAGCAACTTCCCAGGTGATGTTATAAGGGGCTTGGGTATTACGCTTCCAGTTACTTGTTAAGTGGTCGGTGTATAAATGGGCTTTTTTATCGGGGCCGTAATCGGCGGCTTGGTTATCAAGGCCAATATGGTATGCCAACGCGGTATGGTTAAACTGGTGAATACCACCTGAGGCGTCGCTATCGATAAAAATTTCCAGCGCATCGTCATCCCAATATTTTACGGTCGGGTCTGGGTGCGTATCAATAAGTACATCGTCAGTTATATCAGCTTGTAAATACAGGTAGTTTTTATCCCACAGCAGGCGGTAGCGGCCTTTAAAGTCGGCATCTGATGAGGGCAAGGTGCCATCCATTAAATGCGGCATATTATGCCACGTTGCTTTATCCCATGCGCTTTCAGATACGCCATCAATAGTAATAGGGGTCGATGTGTGCGCTACATCAATGGCCATTACTGGGGCGCTTAATAAACAGCTTAAAGCTAATGCGTGTTTTTTCATTAATTTCTCAATGTTAATATGTATTTAGATATTACAATCATCCTAAAACAGTTCAGCTATGAGTTACAGTGAAATACTTTCGCCTTCGTTTAAAATATATAAAGGTGTGGTTGAAGCCATTTTATTGTGCATATAAAGCAACCTTAACAGTGCTGAATGGCTTGTCCGGTCGCCCATTTTCCAGCTTGAGTTACCATAGCCCCACGGTATCATTACTTTACAGTTAAGGTCACTAGCTGCATTTACAGCATCCTCTGGTGTGGTGTGTACATAACGATACCAAGTAGGGCTATCTTCACTGTAATACGAGGCTATGGGCAGTAGGCATATGTCTATATCGCCATACTTTTGCTGAATGTCTTTAAAGTGTTTTGAGTAGCCGGTATCGCCTGCAAAAAACACGGTACTGCCGTTTTGCTCAAGCAACCAGCCATTCCATAGGTCTTTATCGTTATCTTCGTAAATAAAGGGCACCAATACGCGGCTACTAAAGTGGTGCGCTGGTAGGGCATGAATCGTTAAATCATCAAGCTGTGTTTTTGCATACCAGGCCATTTCGCTAATGTTATAGCCACCAGTAGGGAAGTTGTCGGCCATACCTAATGGCGTTAAGTAGCGAGGTTGATTACCAAGCTCTTCTATATCGGCTTTATTAAAGTGATCGTAATGAATATGCGAGTACATCACTGCACTTAAGTTTTTAAGCTCGTTTTGTGTAAGCCAATCGCCGGGTTGCCTGTAAAACCCTGAGGCTAACCTAAAGGCTAAATCAACAGGTGAGTCGAACTGCTCTTTTACAGGATCAAATAGCACGTGTTGTCCGTTAGGTGTGCGGATCATAAACCCAGCGTGCCCTAACCAGCGCACGGTAAAGCCCGTATTTAAATTAATTGGCTTTTGCTCAGCAATAAATTGGCAATCTTCAGCGTCTTGTTTGCATTGTAATTTAGGGCTTGGCGGGTAGCAGCCGGTTTCGCAGGTGGTGGGGTAGGTTTTTTTGCCAGGGTAGAGGTTATAAAAGCGTCCTTTTCGCTCGCCTGTTTGATGCTGCGGGGTAAGCGTGCTTTCCCCTGCAATCACCTCAATGCGATTAGTAGTTTCGCAAGCGCTAAGCAATCCACAAATAAATACAAGGCTGGTGGTTTTTAGTTTCATTGTTGCTATCTATTATTATTTTCATAAAAGTATAACAACATCAAAAGATTAACAAATAGTTCAAAGGTAACAAAACGTAACAACAAAAAAGCCTGCAATGTGCAGGCTTTGTTAGGCAGATTTAATTGATTAGCCAGCGCTATTCATTTGCTCTATAAACTTGTTTGAATCGGCAATTGATTTATTCATGTCGTTCATCAGTACTTGAATATCACGCTTTAAATTAGTGAATTCGCCTTTAATAGCGGCAACCGCTTGTGCGTTTAAGTTATGCTTTAGGTACAGTACGTTATCTTGTAAAGACGATAGCACTGGTTCCATTTTGCTTTCTGCACTGCGCATAGAGCGAAGTAACTGGCTAAATTGGCGTTGTGTAGCCGCTAGCTTTTTACTGCTTTCGCGCTTAAGCGACGCGCTTTTGTATTGCTCAAGCTCATCGCTCCATTCATCAAATAAAGCTTCTGCTACATCTTCAACTTTATTAATATTGCTCGACACTTCATTAGCGGCTGCTAAGCTCGACTCATAATCGTCATTAAGTTGATTGTAGGCATCTTGTAACTCGCCGCCATCAAAATTAATTAAAGTTGTTAGGCGCTCAAGTGCTGATTGAAATTCTTCTTGCGACTCTTCTTGTGAATCTTTGGTTTCTTCTACGCGGTCAATAAGAATGTCGCGCTTATGTACACCTACTTTTTCCATTGCAGAATAATAAGCCGACTGACAGCCCGATAAAGTAAGCGTAATGGCCAGTACCGAGGCGCTAAGTAATGTTTGTTTTTTCATTTGGATCCCTATTTACCAGTAAGTGCTGTAAATTATGGTGCTGATTGCTATCATAATCAAAATTCGATTAGCACAAGTCAATTGTATGAATGATAAGCTCTCCCTTTATAAACAGCAAGCTATCTCCTTTTTAAGGCAACAGCCAAGCTGGTGGATGCAGTACGTTAACCGCTGTATAGACGATCAAATTACAGTGAATGCAGGCTACCTTGCCTATGTTACTTTGCTTTCTTTAGTGCCTTTGATAGCGGTAGGCGTGGCAATATTTTCGGCCTTCCCGGGGTTTGAGTCGACCCGCATAGCCATAGAAAGCTTTTTGTTTACTAACTTTGTACCTACCTCATCTGATGTGATTAAAGAGCATATAAGCTCCTTTGCTGGCAATGCGAACCAAATGACCGCGGTGGGTATTGGCTTTTTAGCGGCGATTGCACTGCTGCTTATACGTAATGTTGATGCCACGCTTAATCGTATTTGGCGTATTAAGAAAAAACGCCCCATGATGATCTCTTTTGCGGTTTATTGGATGGTATTGAGCTTAGGCCCCGTACTGCTGGGCGCAAGTATTGGTGTTACATCGTATATTGTTTCGTTAGTGTCGTTTGCCGATCAGGGCATTCCTGGGTTTAGTGGCTTTTTGTTAAAGCTGGTGCCTTATGGCTTTTCGATGATTGGCTTTTTAATGTTATACACTTTAGTGCCTAACACGCCTGTATCTATTCGGGCTGCGCTACCGGGGGCTCTTTTTGCGGCAGTATTATTTGAGCTGACTAAAAAAGGCTTTGCGCTTTATATTAGCCACTTTCCATCGTACGAAGTAATTTATGGCGCTGTTGCGACCATTCCTATTTTATTTGTGTGGGTGTATTTGTCGTGGGTGGTGGTGTTATTAGGGGCCGAATTTACCGCCTGTATAAGCCCTAATCATGTACCACAAACACCAGAAATAGACATTGATGAAGAGCTAAAAACAGAGGAACGCAGTTAAATGCAGGGCTTAATACAACGTGTAAAAAGTGCCAAAGTAGAAGTTAACGACCAAGTTATAGGTGAAATTGGCCAAGGTATTTTATTGTTACTCGGTGTTGAAAAACCAGACGATGAGCAAGCCGCCGACAAACTGTTGCATAAGGTAAGTAATTACCGAATATTTACCGATGAAAACGACAAAATGAACTTAAGCCTAAAAGATATAGGCGGTGAGTTACTCGTGGTGTCGCAATTTACATTAGCGGCTGATACTAAAAAAGGCATGCGCCCAAGCTTTTCATCTGCAGCCACACCTAGCCAAGCTAACGCGCTTTACGAGTATTTTGTAACTCAAGCTAAAGCGCAAGGTATTAGTGTGGCAACGGGAGAGTTTGGCGCCGATATGCAAGTGAGCTTGTGTAACGATGGGCCTGTTACGTTTAACTTATCGGTTTAATTACCAGCTTTAGCAACAATAATAATATGATTCACAAAGCCCGCAATTTTATGCGGGCTTACTTTTACGCCAAACACATTAAATAGTAATTGCTGTAACTGAATTAACTGCGACTCATGTTGCGATAAAAAGTTAATAAATAACGTGCCACCTGCGTTTAGCGCAACGTATATTTTTTGATAAAAAGCGCGTTCAAACAAAAATCGTGGTGCATCTATCTGGCTAAATAAATCAAGAATAATCCAGTCATGGTTATGTGCCTTGCTAAGTACATTTTGCGCGTCATCACACAGCACATCACTTTGGTTTTTAAGAGCGAAAAAATCTGTATAGCAGGCAATTATATCTGCATTTTTTTCAACTGATGTTACGTGTGCCTGCGGGTAAGTGTATTGTAAGTAATTACGTATAGCGCCACCGCCAAGACCAAGTTCTAACACATGATTTGGCGGTGCTAAGGTTTGCCACTGCTTAGCTAAATAGGTTAAATGTGGAAATAGTAAACGCTGTGGATTGTTAAGCTCTATCACCGATTGCAATGTATCGTTAATTAGCAGCCAGCGAAGCTGCCCGGATTGGCGAACCTGTATGTGATCGCCTGCATATTTATGCCAGTAAACTAGTTGCCCAATATCTTGGCTGTGACTAATAAAGTGGCTACTCACTACACCCGTTAAAGGGTTTATAAAATCGCTCATAACATTAAGGGCCTGTTGACCTTTCAGGATTAAAGTTTGTTCAATCTAGGGGGCGATTTAATCGCGGCGCGAGATTTGTAACCTAGTGGGCTAGGTAACTGCTCCTGCGTTACTCTACTGGCTTACACCCATGTAGGCAACAAAGATTAAATTTCCCCTAGGCTGAACCCTTCGCTCAGTGCATGTTCAATCTCTAAAGGCCCAGCATAAACTAGCTGATGCGATGGGTAAAACAGTTATTTTTTCGCTTGCTTACCAAAGTCGTATTGGCAGTGTTTAAAAGATGGAGTATGGTATTTGCCATAATAATTCCAACCAACTTAATCTTTAATTTTCTAATGTAAAAACCAATGTGCAGGTTAAAGAGTTATTCAGTTGGATTACATGCCGTAGCCTTTATTTTTTATTTACGGCAAAACAACAGGAGTATATATGTTTCAAGTAACTACACCGCAGAGCAGCGAAGACTGGCAAGCGTACTACCAATTACGTTGGGAAGTACTACGTGCGCCTTGGAATGAGCCTCGTGGCTCTGAACAAGACGATATGGAACAAGACTCAGAGCATCGCTTTATTAAAAATAACAACGGTGATGTGCTTGGTGTGGCCCGTTTACACTTTAACAACCATGAACAAGCGCAAGTACGTTACATGGCCGTAGCCGAAGGCAACCGTAACCAGCATATTGGTAGCCGTTTATTACACGAGCTTGAAAAAATAGCATGGACGCAAAACGCAGGCGAATTAGTGTTATTTGCTCGCGAGCGTGCGCTTGAGTTTTATAAGCGCCACGGCTACGAGCTAAAAGAAAAAGCCCACCTTGCGTATGGCGATGTACAACATTTCAAAATGATTAAGCAAAAGCCTAGTGAGCCGGGTTGGTTTCGCCACCCTGATTGGACGCAAGTACTGCAAAATATTTGGCGTGAATCAATCCCAATTAGTGATGCAATGGGTATAAAAGTAGAAAGCTACACTGATTGGCAGTTTACAACGCGTGCTGATTTAGACGCTAACTTAAACCTACACAACACCATGTTTGCAGGCTCTATATACAGCTTAGCAACCTTAACAGGTTGGGGCGCAACGTACTTAGCGCTTAAAGAGGAAGGGCTTGAGGGCAATATTGTATTAGCCGATGCCACTATAAAATACTTAAAACCACTTAATACCGACCCACGCGGTTGTGTTGATGTGCAAACCTGTAAAGGTAAGCTCAGTGAGCTGGAAACAACAGGCAAAGCAAGTTACGTAGTACCTGTTACTATATTTGATGGCAGCGATGTTGTTGCAGAGTTTGAAGGGGTGTTTGCCGTTAAAAAATAACGAGTAACGCTTTAATAAAAAAGCCAAGCACTTTATAAAAGGGCTTGGCTTTTTTTATGGTGTATTAATAAATTATAGTAAATCAGTAAGTAATATACCTACACCAATACGCTCTACATCAGCGTTATAATCAATTAGGCTTTCACCGTAACCGTTAAAATATTGTGCGTAGCCACGCAAGCGACCCCAAAGAGGGAATGACCAATCTAGTTGAAGTGCACCACGGTTATCTGAATTTAAATTGTTACGAGTCATAAAGCTAAACTCGTGATCGTGATAACGATACGCCCCGCCAAATTCAAAGTAACCCATGTATTTGTAAATATCTGGATTGTCGTCGCCATCGGCTTCTAATATATTGTCTTTTTCATCCTCGGCAATGCGATACCAAGGTTTAAAGCTAAATACAAAACCGCTCTTTTCCCATATAAAATCGGCGTAAATTCGGTTCCATGAACGAGAGTTTGGCTGGCTGCGGCCATTAGATTGGTGCGAAATACCCAGCGCTATGGCCATTTCGTCGCCCCAAAGTACGTTTTCTTGGTCTAGGTAGTTTACCCAAAATATTTCTGGTTCGTAGTTGGTTTCACGAAACGGAGAAGAAATCTCTGAGTTATAAATTTGCCAATACGACTGCAAGGTAAAGCCAAAAAATATGGCTTGGTCGTCATCTGCAAAATCATCATACAGTGGCACTTTAATAGAAAGCTGGTATTTAGCCTCTAGGTTATCAAGGGGTTCGCCATTTTCTTCATCTGTTAGCTCGTCAAAGCCATCAAAGGGGCGATCGTTAGGGTGCGAGACATACGATAAAGGTAAAATGTAGTTACGTTTATGCGGCGTAATTACGTTACGATTTTTTTTGCTTACCTCTTCGCGAGCCTTACGTTTATCAAGTGCGGTAAGTTGTTTGTTTTCTTCAAGGGCGGAGCATTTTGTGCGCAGCTCGTCTAAGGTTTGCTTACCATCGCCACCAATTACTTCATTTAAAATACATTGCTTAACTAGCTCTATGTCGTTGTCTTGTTCATTTTTTTTAACCTCTTGTTGGGCAAAAGAGGGTGTGCTTAGTAAAGCCGTAACTGCAATCCAATAACGCCAGCTCATTGTTTATTCCTTTGAGAGTAAGGTAGATTTATAAATTATAACGTGTTTTTACATTTGTAACGGTGAACTTTCACTGAATTTACACTTATTTGATTACCTTACGTTTACACCGTTATCACAGATCAAAAAAAGCGGCATATAGCCGCTTATATTGTAAGTTAGTTAACTTACTCTCACGCAATGAGAAGGGGGAGTTATAGCGCGGTGCGTTATAACTCAAATACGTTAGTAAAAAACTTATAAAGTTCAGTGCCTTGGTTTACGCTTGCTGAGGCAAAATGCAAAATAGCAATTGCATCGCAATCAAGGCTTAATGTTTGTAGGGGTTGCTCAGTTAAATAGCGCTCCATGCGTAATATATAGGCTATTGGCTCACCTGCCTTTATGTGTGCGCCTAATGGGGCAACATATTCAACCATGCCGCCAATCGGCGCATAATAAGCAAAGTAGTCATCTAAATGGCACGCATAACGCGTCATCTGCTTAGGTTGATGTGCTGCATCTACCAATACATTTTTATGGTTCAAATAGCTTAAAATGCTGTTTGCATCATCAAAGGCGGCTGCTAAATCTATTTTTTCTTGGCTGCCTAGCTCTACTGTAAAGGCCTCAACCTGTACATTAAAGTTCCTGCCTTGCGCACTAAGTGCATCACTTAGATGCCACCATGGGCAAAAGCTAGCTTCATCCATTGCGCCATCAAAGTCGCTTGGAATTAGCAGTACGTGTTCAATATTAAAATAACGTGCGCTGTCGCTGGCATACGTTGGACAGTACAGATGCTTACTTGAAATAGGCCCCGTATGTAAGTCGAGCACGATATCGGCTTGATGCGCAAGCTTTTGCAGGTTAAGCGCAATGCGTTTACCGGTATTGAGCAAGTAAGCTGGGCCGTTAAGTTTGGCATCTATTTCATCAAGCAGGGCTTTTTTAAAATTACTTTTTAAAGCTGCATCGTCGTACTGGCTATGCTCGTGTGCAAACTGGGTAACTAAATCACTATTGTAGTGATACATACGGTTCCAGTTAGTGCCAGTAATAGGGTCGAATCGGCCAAGGGTAAATTCCCCTGATTTTTGATTACAACCTATAGGGTTAGCATAAGGTACTAAGGTAATGTCGCCTTTTAAATTGAGCTGTTTTAACTGCTCTAGCAGCTGAAAAATAACCGCGTTACCTTGTACCTCGGCGCCATGCATATTGGCTTGAATATACACGCTTGGCCCGCTGCCATCGCCTTTTAAGCGATACACCGGAATAGTTAGGGGTAAGCCGTTTGCTACTTCCCCTACTACAATGTTTTCTTGGCTAATGGGTGTTGTTATGCTCATGTTTATTACCTTAAGTAGTGACTGGCATCTTCTGCTTGGCGCACACACGTGAGCTCGCCATTTTGTAACACGTATTCTGCAGCTAGTTCATGGCATAAAAAATAGGGCATGCTTTCGGTAAAACCATAGGCGCCACATTGGCTAAACACCAGCCAGTCTTGCTCGTTTAAATCGCTTGGTAGCGTATGCTCGCCTAAGCAATCAAGGGCAGTACATAATGGGCCGTATAAGCTCATTGCTTGTTCTGGCGCTGTTGATTCGCGCAGTAACGCCGCAGGAAAATCTTGGCTTGTAACAGCAGGGCGCAATAAGTGGTTAATACCACCGGTTAAAATAACTTGCTGTTGGTCGTAGTTTTGTTTGCACTCAACGACGGGGTTCGCGTAATGTCCGCATTCGCCTACAGCGTAACGTCCAAGCTCCATCCAAAGCTCGTCTACACCCGCATCTTTTTTAATTTTTGCCAGCGCGGTGATTAATCCATCCCACTCAAGTGTTGCATCGTTTGCTGTGTAAGGAATACCTAAACCGCCGCCTAAATCTAAAATTTTCAGGTTTATATTTAAGTTATTAGCCAAGGTGGTAAGCGGTGCAATCATCTGTGACCACAGCTCGCTTAGCTTTTGTGTACTAAGCATGTTGCCCCACTGAAAAATATGCAGGCCATCAAAATTAAGTGCTGGGTAATCGCCAGTATTGAGCGCTTGCCATTCATCGCAACCAAGCCCAAACGGAGTAAGGCTGTCACCCCCTAATGGGTTTTTTTCACCTTCTGGCCAGCGTAATTGCACACGCAGTAATACTTGCAGCTGCGTATTTTGCAGCTGCGCTTGCTGGTTTAACCAACGTACTTGATTGAGGCTTTCGGCAACAAAAATACGCACGCCGCGCTCAATAAAGTGTTTAATTTGTTTAGGGCTCTTTGCAGGCCCTGTGTTGAGCACGCGCTGTGAACTAATACCTTGTGCAAGGACTTGTTCAAGCTCACCTTTACTTGCTACGTCAAAGTTAAATCCGGCGCTGTCTAGGCATTGAATAACCTTAGAAAGCGGATTGGCTTTTACCGCATACCAAAGCTTTACATCGGTTTGCGCAACTAAACGGGTAAGGTGTGCGTTTAGTTTGTCTAAGTCGTAAACAAAAAAAGGTGTATCAAGTTGCTGAGTAAGTGTATTTACGGCGGCCTTGATAGGCGTGCTCAAAAAGCTCATTATCGTAAAACCTCTTCTAGCAATAACGATGCATCGCTTTGCTCGTCGCGGTATTTAACAATGAGTGCACACGACATGCTTAAGCCTTGCTCACGAGCCCATTCGTTAGACGCAGGGCGAGAGCCTGGTATTACAATAGCGTACTCTGGAATTGGCTCGCCTTTATCTAGCTGGCGCTCGTTAACACAGTCGTAAACCGGAATAGTTGCAGATAAACGCACACCTGGGGCAAGTACCGCGCCTTTTTTAACCACTACGCCTTCAACAATGACACAACCTGCGCCAATAAACGCATCGTCTTCAACCACGACTGGGCTTGCCCCAATTGGCTCAAGTACACCACCAAGTTGAACAGCTGCGCTTAAATGTACATTTTTACCAACTTGTGCACACGAACCCACTAATGCGTGGCTATCAACCATAGTACCTTCGTCGATGTATGCGCCAATATTTACGTACGCTGGTGGCATAATAATAGTGCCTTTAGCTACGTAGGCACCGCGGCGAACACTGGTGCCACCTGGTACCATACGCACGCCATCTTCAGTGCTAAATTCTTGTGGTGCAAGGTTGTGCTTATCAACAAACCCGCCTGCAAACTCGGTGTTAGTGCCATTTTTAAAGGCTTCTAAAATGCCTTGTTTTACTTCTACGTTAGCTTCCCATTGGCCGCTTTCGTTTTGTGATGCTGCGCGTACTGCGCCCGATTCTAAATTATTTAGTAGTTCTAACCAGCTCATTATAAAAACCTGTGTTTAATGCCAAGATAAAATGGTGTCGTTTGCAGTGGTAATGCAATCGGTTTGCGTTAACTCAAGATGCGTTAAAGGTGGACGCAACAGTGGGCTATTTAAACGCCCTTGCTGGTGCATTAGCACTTTAACGGGTATAGGGTTTGCTACAGCAAATAGGCTATTAATAGCGCGAGTCCACTGAGCAAATAAATTGGGGTGTTGACCGCTTAGGCTGCGCTTTACAAATTCGTGTGTTTGCAAAGGCCATGCATTGGCCGCAACCGAAACTAAGCCTTTTGCACCTGCTTGGGCAAAGTAGGGCATAAGTGCATCGTCGCCACTGTATAGCGCTAAATTAGGCGCGGCTTGTCGGTATGCTTCAAATTGGGTGATGTTGCCACTGGCTTCTTTTAAAGCCCACAGTTTTGGGTGCGCTTTTAAGTTTTCAATGGTTTCGATAGGAATGCTTACACCGCTGCGCCCAGGTACGTTGTATAACATACACGGATGCGCGCTTTCGTTTAATAAGCTTTCGTACCAATGTGTTTGACCTACAGCCCCTGGTTTTGCATAAAGAGGCGAGCCTAATAAGTAGCTGTGAATAGGTAATTGGTTACAGTAGCTAACCCATTCTTTTTGTTGGGCCAAGTTACTACCACCAACAGCAACCATAAGCGGTACACTGGGTTTTAATTGGCACACGTGCTCAACAATGCCTTGCTGCTCTTTAAGCGTAAGGGCTAAGCCTTCACCTGTGCTACCGAGCAGTAAAATACCGTTGTGTGCCGCTTCTTGTTCGCTAACAAGTGTTGTGAGCGTGTCGTAGTCAACATTACCTTGTTGATCAAACGGCGTAACAAGCGCTGTCCACAGTGCGTAGTCGTCTAAATTGAAGTTGTGAATCATCTCTTACGAACCTATAAGGTGTTCGAGATATTAAGGAGGCTGTATGATGTGAGCCGCATTAACGTCGTTCGAACAGTATTCGAAGAGCGAATGGGCTTAAAATAATAGGGCGCACGGCCTTATTATTTAAGACCAGAAGCTCTCCACCAAACTAATAAGCTGCTCTAAAACAGCTATTGGTGACAGTCGCTAGGATTCAACCTAGTCGCCCGAAGTAATTGCTTCGCAAAAGCGTTTACCTCTCGGCGGTATTCCCCTCACATATGCTCACTGGAGTTTGCGCTCCTAACATACGCTACCTGAATAACGCACCTCTTCTAGCCCTTTGTATTTTGTTTAACCGCAAAAGGCTTAACAAAATACAATTTAAATAGGGTAATTGCGGCGATTAAAACATTTTAGCCGTCTAGGTGTCAAGTTGCAGGATACAGATTAGTTCATCGAAAATGTGGGTGGTTACGTATTAGCTGCTTTTCTCGTAAACTAACCCTATGAGCAGTGATGAGGTATTTAATAAGTATGGAAAAATTTAGCGATATTTATAAGCGAGCAGTAGAGCGAAAAGGTTCTGAAAAAATGCTTAAGTTATTACTCGCAAAACCCTTATCTAAAAAAGCATTAAGCGCATTAAGTGACGACGACTGGCTTGAAGAGTTTACCCGTAAAGTATTTCAAAGCGGGTTTTACTGGTCGGTAATAAACAGTAAATGGCCAGGTTTTAGAGAGGTTTTTTGGCAGTTTAGTGTTGATAAATTACTTATGATGCCGCCCGATATGCTCGAGCAAAAAGCAACTGATGAGCGCATTATTCGTAATTATAAAAAGGTAAAAACAATTCCTGAAAATGCCTACATGATCCACGAAATAGCACAGCAACATGGCAGTTTTAGCCAGTTTGTAGCTAACTGGCCAGGCGATGACATTATTGGTTTATGGGCGCATTTAAAAAAACACGGCGCCCGTTTGGGCGGCAATACAGGCCCGTATGCCTTAAGAGCGCTTGGTAAAGATACTTTTTTACTTTCGCGAGATGTAGAAAGTTACCTAAGAGCGCACAAAATTATCGATGGCGGCCTGCAAACTAAAAAATCGCTCACTGCCGCACAGGCGTTTTTTAACGAAATGCAAAAGCAAAGTGGTTTGAGCCTGCAAGAACTTAGCTTAATTGTGGCTTACAGCGTGGGCGACAATCGCGTAGGCATAAGCCAACAAACAGAGGATTAACCATGAAACTAGTGCCAAGATACACAGACATAGCAGATAACTTTGCAATAGAGGATCAACCTTCAAGCGTTGCTGCCCCGCAATTGCTGCTGTGGAACGAAGCGTTAGCACAGCAGTTTAATATTGATGTTGAGCCAGCGCTGCGGGCCAGTACTTTTGCTGGTAACGAGCCGCAACCGGTAAATGCTGTAGCGCTTGGCTATTCTGGGCATCAGTTTGGGCACTTTTCGCCGCGCTTGGGTGATGGGCGAGCGCACTTACTGGGTGCTATCAGCGATGATAAAAATCAGCTGTGGGATATTCAGTTAAAAGGCTCAGGCGCCACTCCTTTTTCAAGAGGAGGCGATGGGCGATGTGCACTAGGCCCCGCTATTCGCGAGTATATTATGAGCGAAGCTATGCACGGCTTAGGGATTAAAACCACGCGGTGTTTGGCTGTTGTAGGCACAGGTGAAGCTGTTTATCGTAATCCGCCGCAACCAGGCGCAATTGTTACCCGCTTAGCAAGTAGCCATATTCGCGTTGGCTCGTTTCAGTATTTAGCAACTCAAGGTGATGTAGAGGGATTAAAAAAATTAGCTGATGTAGCCATTGAGCGTCATTACCCAAGTATTCAATCAACAGGGGCTCAGCGCTATTTAGACTTTTTAGCAGCCGTTATAAATAGTCAGCTAGCGCTGGTTATTAGCTGGATGCGAGTAGGCTTTATTCATGGCGTTATGAATACTGATAATACCTTGATAAGCGGCGAAACTATCGACTACGGCCCGTGTGCAATGGTGAATACCTTTGATTTTGATACCGTGTTTAGCTCAATTGATAAGCAAGGTCGCTATGCCTATGGTAATCAGCCAAATATTGTAAGTTGGAACTGCGCGCGTTTAGCCGAGAGCCTAATACCGCTTATAGATGAAGATGACGAACAAGCTGTAAGTTTAATGACGCCGTTAATTAATCAGTTTTCTACGTTATTTAACGAGCAATATAATCAAATGTGGGCACAAAAATTAGGCTTAGCAGGTTATAACGAAGACGATGTAGAGCTTGTGAGTAAGTTATTATTGTTATTTCAAGAGCATAAGCTCGATTACACCAATACCTTTGATGCCCTAACCGAGTCACTAAAGGGTGGCAAAGTGCCAAATGAATTAACGCAATGGGCCCAGTTATGGCAAAAAAGATGTGATGAAAACAGCTATAACCTAATGAGAGCGGCTAACCCAAGGGTTATACCGCGTAATCACATCGTCGAAGAAATCCTTGCGCAATATAATCAACACGGCGAGAGCGAGCTGCTAAGCGACTTTTTAACGGTGATGAGTAACCCATATGATAAAACAGCTAATTTAGCCCGCTTTCAAGAGACAGGTAAAGATGACAAGGGCTATCAAACTTTTTGCGGTACTTAAGTATTGTAATTAATTGTAAGTTTTTGATTATAAATAGTCATTTTTAAATAATGCAGTGTACAATGATTGAGCAGTTACACACTCGGTGGTATTGTGCGCATTCATAAAAAGTAACTATTTATAAATTACCATAATTTATTAATTGCAGATTAGGTAAAAATTTTTACTTAACCTACAATTGGTGGTTGGAATGCCTGTAGATCGTTGAAAAAATTTATAAACTTTATTTTTCGTTAAGTATCGATTAACAAAAGCTCGGGTAGTGTGTACAAAACTGGTTGAGCTAGTATTGATTAGCTACAATTTTCTAAGTTGTTAAAATGGGAAGAAAACAATGAAATTAAAATCACTTACAATTGCAATTGCGTTAGCTGCAACTAGCGCGTCTACATTCGCTGCCGATAAAGAAGAAGGTTTCTACATTGGTGCATTTGGTGACTACTATGATGCGTCATGGGAAAACATGCGCGCTCAAGCTGGCCTTGACGTAAACGAGTCAACTGGTTGGGGTGTAGAAGCAGGTTACCGTTTCAGCGATTACTGGAGCGCACGCCTTGAGTATGCAGATATGGACTTTAACGCGTTCGATAAAGCTGCGGGCAATCGTAATAATATCGACGGCGAGCGTTACGGTATTGATGCGCTTTACCACCTTGACGGCGGTCCTTTCTACGGTCTATTCGGTATTAAAGAAATGGACGTAGTAGATGACAACACATTCTTAAACGCAGGTGTTGGTTACCAACACTTTATTACTGATGGCTTTTTCGTAAACGCTGAAACTGCGGTATACCAAGGTCTTGATAAAGGTTACACAGATGTAGGTGCTAAAATTGGTATTAACTACTTATTTGGCCAAAACTCTATGCCTGCACAGCCTGTAGAGCCAGCACCAACAGCAGTAGTAGAAGTACCTGTAGAACCTAAAGACAGCGACAACGACAACATCCTAGATAAAGATGATAAATGTCCTAACACGCCAATGACAGACGCTGTTGATGGCGATGGCTGTACTTTATACGAAGACCGTGAAGTAACAACAAGCTTATTAGTTACTTTCCCACATGATTCTGCACAAGTTGGTCAACGTTACTTTGACGACATTGCATCAGTATCTGAGTTCTTAAAAGAGCACGAAGATACAACTGTACTACTTGAAGGCCACGCGTCAGCGGTAGGTAACGCAAACTACAACAAGATGCTTTCTAAAAAGCGTGCTGATGATGTAGCACAAGAGCTAATTAAAGATGGCATTGCTGAAGATCGCATTACAACTGTTGGCCTAGGCGAAGAACGTCTTAAAAACACAGCTAACACGAAAGAAGCTCACGCTGAAAACCGTCGTGTAGAAGCACATGTAAAATCTATTGAACGTGTAAAAGTTAAGCGTTAATAGTTACTTACTTTATTTTAAAAACCCAGCTTAGTGCTGGGTTTTTTTATGCCTTTAAAACAGCATATACAGTATTAATTTGATTAAACAAGAATGATTATTACTTAATAAACATTCACGAAAATAGAATTTACGCTTACCACTATTCATAATATTTATAGTCGGTATAATCAGTTGCTTAGCTGGATGGATTTTCATCTATACATAAAAGCTTTATAATCCCGCGTTAGAATACTATAAGTATTGGGTTACTTTTTTTGCGCATGAGGCGCTACCGAATACTTTCACGTCACCAAGAGGGCAATATTGTGCTACAAGAATATCGTAAACACGTAGAAGAACGTGCCGCGTTAGGTATCGTACCAGCGCCATTAGATGCTCAGCAAACGGCTGATCTTATTGAACTAATTAAAAACCCACCAGCGGGTGAAGAAGAGTTCATCTTAGATTTACTAATCAACCGCGTACCTCCAGGCGTTGATGATGCAGCATACATCAAAGCAGGCTTTTTAGCGGCAGTTGCTAAAGGCGAAGCACAATCTCCATTAGTATCTAAAGAAAAAGCAGCAGAATTATTAGGTACAATGTTAGGTGGTTACAACATCGCCCCAATGATTGAGCTACTTGATGACGAAACACTTGCGCCTATCGCTGTAAAAGGTCTATCAAACACATTATTAATGTTTGATGCATTTTACGACGTAGAAGAAAAAGCAAAAGCAGGCAACGAGCACGCTAAAAAGATTATTCAATCTTGGGCTGACGCTGAATGGTTTACTAACAAGCCAGCTGTTGCTGAAAAAATCTCTGTTACTGTATTTAAAGTAACCGGCGAGACAAACACTGATGATTTATCACCTGCACCAGATGCATGGTCACGTCCAGATATCCCACTTCATGCTTTAGCAATGCTAAAAAATGAGCGCGACGGTATCACTCCTGACAAAGCGGGTGAAGTAGGTCCAATCACTAAACTTGAAGAATTAAAAACACAAGGTTTACCACTTGCATACGTAGGTGACGTTGTAGGTACTGGTTCTTCTCGTAAATCTGCAACTAACTCTGTGCTTTGGTTTATGGGTGATGATATCCCATACGTACCTAATAAGCGCGTTGGTGGTGTATGTTTAGGTAACAAAATTGCGCCTATCTTCTTCAACACAATGGAAGATTCAGGTGCGTTACCAATCGAGTTAAATGTTGATGAGTTCAACATGGGTGATCAAATTGATATTTACCCATACGAAGGTGTAGTTAAGCGCCACGGTACTGATGACGTTATCTCTACTTTTGAACTTAAATCAGACGTAATTTTAGATGAAGTACGTGCCGGCGGCCGTATTCCTCTAATCATTGGTCGTGGTTTAACAGACAAAGCACGTACCTCTTTAGGTTTAGGTGCTACTGACGTATTTAAAGTACCAGCAGTAACAGAAGTATCTGATAAAGGCTTTACACTAGCGCAAAAAATGGTTGGTAAAGCATGTAACGTAGCAGGTATTCGCCCAGGCCAATACTGTGAGCCTAAAATGACCACTGTAGGTTCGCAAGATACTACAGGTCCTATGACACGTGATGAGCTTAAAGACTTAGCATGTTTAGGTTTCTCTGCAGATTTAACAATGCAGTCATTCTGTCATACCTCTGCTTACCCTAAACCAATTGACGTAAACACTCACCATACGCTTCCTGATTTCATCATGAACCGTGGCGGTGTTTCACTTCGCCCTGGTGATGGTGTAATTCACTCTTGGTTAAACCGTATGTTATTACCAGATACTGTAGGTACTGGTGGTGATTCACATACACGTTTCCCATTAGGTATTTCGTTCCCAGCGGGTTCAGGTGCAGTAGCGTTCGCAGCAGCAACAGGTGTTATGCCACTTGATATGCCTGAGTCTATTTTGGTTCGCTTTAAAGGTGAAATGCAACCAGGTATCACTTTACGTGACCTAGTACACGCAATCCCTTACTACGGTATTAAGCAAGGCTTATTAACAGTAGAGAAAAAAGGTAAAATCAACGAATTCTCTGGTCGCGTACTAGAAATTGAAGGTGTTGAGCACTTAACTGTTGAGCAAGCGTTTGAATTATCAGATGCATCAGCAGAGCGTTCAGCAGCAGGTTGTACTGTTAAGCTTTCTAAAGAGTCTATCAGCGAATACCTTGAGTCTAACATTGTTATGCTTAAGTGGATGATCTCTGAAGGTTACGGCGATGTACGTACAATCGAACGTCGTATTAATGCAATGCAAGAGTGGTTAGCTAACCCAGAACTTATGGAAGCTGACGCTGATGCAGAGTACAAGCACGTTGTAGAAATCGACCTAGCAGAAATTAAAGAGCCAATCCTTTGTGCTCCAAATGACCCAGATGATGCGCGTTTACTTTCTGATGTTACTGGCGAGAAAATCGACGAAGTATTCATCGGTTCTTGTATGACTAACATTGGTCACTTCCGTGCTGCGGGTAAATTACTAGATGGCTTTACTGGTCGTATCCCAACTCAACTTTGGGTAGCTCCACCAACTAAGATGGATAAAGACCAACTAACTGACGAAGGTTACTACGGTATCTTTGGTCGTGTTGGTGCGCGTATCGAAACGCCAGGGTGTTCACTGTGTATGGGTAACCAAGCACGTGTTGCTGATAAAGCAACGGTTGTTTCTACCTCAACACGTAACTTCCCTAACCGTTTAGGTACAGGTGCAAATGTATTCTTAGCATCAGCTGAGCTTGCTGCAGTAGCGGCAATTTTAGGTAAATTACCTACACCAGCTGAGTACCAAGAATACGCAGAGAAAATCAATGCAACGGCTGCAGATACATACCGTTACTTGAACTTCCACCGTATGCCTCAGTACACTAAAAAAGCAGACAACGTAATTATTCAGCAAGCTGTATAATTTAAAGCTGTTTTAAAAAAACCCGCTTAGGCGGGTTTTTTATTGGTTAAAATAAAATTGAATATTTCATGCTGTAATAAGTTTTAAATGAATTAAATATAACCATTACCCGCTTTTTATATAAATAATAAAGCAAATATTCCTTTCTACATGCATTAAAATCTCTTTCAATATTCTCATTATTTTAAGCGAGATTTTATGACTGCATTAAACAACCAGAATTTACTGCAACTTCGTTTTATTAACCAAGCAAATATTGATTTGGTTAAGCCTTCTTTTGATAACCTACCTGCTAATCCGTATGCAGATGGTGAATTTCGTAAGCGTCGTTACTCGGTAATTAAATTTCAAAATGGTGAGCTAAAACTACAAGCTGCTAAAGCGTTTGTTCAAGACGATTCCATTAATACCTTTCAGGGTAATGTTGAGCGTACTTATGAAAACTTAGAGCAAAGCTTACTTGAGTCAGAAGGGATGAAAAGCATTGTAAGTGAGTTTTGTGAGCTTACCGGCATTGATGAAGGCCGTGATATTGAAATTCACCAATTTAGAATGCTTGCCATTGATAGCGATACGCCCGCAGCACCTGAAGGTGTGCATCAAGATGGGTTTGACCATGTTTGTGTATGTGGTGTTTCTCACGAAAACTTAGAAGGCGGCGAGCTGCTTGTATACGAAAACAAGCAAGCAGAACCGTGTTTTAAAATGGAAATTAAAGACGGAATGTTTGCACTAATAAACGACCGTCAAGTTTGGCACAATGCAACGCCAATGAACAAAGTAGATACAAACAAGCCAGGTTACCTGGATTGTTTTGTACTTACCTCTTAAGGAATGCTCATGAACATAGCGCAACTACGTGAGCAGTTTCCTGCATTAATACAAACCGTTGATGGTAAATCGCCAATATTTTTAGATGGCCCAGGTGGCTCTCAAGTGCCGCAGTCTGTACTAAATGCAATGACTGCTTATTTAGGGCACTACAACTCAAACTTAGGCGGTGCGTTTTTTTCAAGTGATAAAACCGTTGAGTTAATGGCAAATGCGCGCCAAGCAGCAGCCGATTTACTTAATGCGCCAAGTGCACAAAATATAGTGTTTGGCCCTAACATGACCAGCCTTACCTTTAGCTTTAGCCGTGCTATTTCACGCGATTGGCAAGCCGGTGATGAGATTATTGTGACTAACGCTGATCACTTCTCAAATGTATCGTCATGGCAGCAAGCAGCGCAAGATAAAGGCGTTAAAGTTCAAACCGCTTTAATTAACGAGGCTGATTGCAGCTTAGATATGGCGCAGTTTGAAAGCTTATTAAACAGCAATACTAAACTGGTTGCGGTAACTTACGCTTCAAATACTACGGGTTCTATTAACGATATAAAACGTATTATAGAGCTTGCCCATGCTGTAGGCGCATTAGTGTACGTTGATGCCGTGCATTATGCACCGCACGAGCTTGTTGATGTTCAGGCCCTTGATTGCGACTTTTTGGCTTGTTCTGCCTATAAGTTTTTTGGTCCTCACTTAGGCATGGTGTACGGTAAAACACAGCACCTTGAAGGTTTTACGCCTTACAAAGTAGAACCAGCTAAAGATGTAGCACCAGGTCGATGGGAAACAGGCACGCAAAGCTTCGAAGCCTTAGCGGGTTTTATTGCCGCTGTTGATTACATTGCTGAAATTAGCGGGCTTGATGAAGGCCACACGCGCCGTGAAAAGTTAACGGCGGCTTTTGCTAAAACAAAGCAGCACGAAATGGCGCTTAGTGAGTACTTTTTAACGCGTTTAGTTAATTACCCACGCATTAAGCTATTTGGCATTGATGACCTAGAGCGCTTAAACGAGCGTACGCCTACATTTGCTTTAACCTTTGAAGGACTAGAGCCGCGTGAGGTGTCTGAGTTTTTAGGCAAACAGCATATTTGTGTGTGGGATGGACATTTTTATGCACAAGGCTTATGTGAGCAGTTAGGCGTACTTGATAAAGGCGGTGTAGTGCGCATCGGTTGTATGCATTACAACACCACCGAAGAGCTAGATAAGTTATTTGATTTGTTTGATCAACTTCTTTGAAACTGACAGTTTATACCAATCCGCATAATTAAGTATTATCGCGGATTGATATGAATACAAATCTGCGCTTTTAAATGACTCTTTTTAAAGCTCAAATGCTTAAAGTAGTCAGCGGTTAGTTAGTTTTTGCCCGCTGACTGTTTTAGCTTTTAGGTGTGCCGTATATGTGCTCTGCGCGATTAAATAGCACCCATGAAGTTAAAATATATTTATCGTTCGATACCGGCTTATTACCTCGATGGGTATGCGTAAAGTAGCCAGGGGCAATGACCATAGTGCCTTTTTTAGGCGCAATTTTACGTTTTTGATAATAAAACTCTGTTTCGCCACCTTCCTCTACATCGTTTAAATAAAACATAAATAATAATACACGGTGCAGTGCTTCATTGTGTTGTAGCTGTGGATACACTTCACTATGCCAGTAAGGGTAGCCGCCTTTATTTACCTCGTACTTTTGCGCCTGAATGTTCCCAAGTCTAAATATTTGCTGCACCAGCACAGAGAGCTGTGGTTTGCCCACTTCGTCAAAGTTATCCTGTGTTAAATCCACCACATCCCCCGTTTTTGGGTGATAAACTTTTAAGCCAAATGCGCCAATTAGCATAAAAAAGTGTGCTTCTACATAGTTAAAAACATGCTGTGCAGTGGTTTGCTGAATATGCTTTAATTGTTGGGCGTATTCTGGGTAACTGTTTAATTGCAGGTCGTGGCTGTCTTTCTTTTTTAAGTCCACACCACCAGAGGTTACACCTTGTTTTACATGCGGGCTGTTAGAGAATGTGGTAATAAAGTTATCGCAAAAATCATTGCTTAACGCGTTATCAATAACGTGGATAAAGTCCGTCATGATTTACCTTTTTATTTAGTTATTATTTGGATTTTTATGTTTATTGAAAAAGTGATGCCGCGCTTTAGCGAAACAGATGCACTCGGACACATCAACAATACCGTACTACCTGTATGGTTTGAAGCCGCACGCGTCCCTATTTTTAAATTTTTTACCCCCGATCTAAACCCACACGACTGGAAACTGATCATTGCTAAAATAGAAGCATCGTTTGTAGGGGAATTATTTTATGCTCATGAAGTGACGATTAAAACAGCCGTTGAGCATGTAGGAAATAGCTCTTTTACCATTAAGCAAGAGGCGTGGCAGCAAGGTAAATGCTGTGTTGTGGGTAAAACTGTATTAGTGCGTTATAACTTTAAAAACAAAGCTAAACAAAATTTAAGCGAAACAGAAGTCGCAGCACTCAGCGAACACCTAGTTTAACTAGGTGCATTTACTCCATGCAACGAGGAGCGGTGATGTAAACCACAAGCGACAGCTGTGAATTTTTATAGCGTTATTTTAACGCATTTTGATTGAGTTACGCTTCTCACTTATATACTATTTATATTATATATTGTTGCACCGCTATGACAGGTACTGTTGAGCTGGTAGTTTATGGAGAATGAATGTGGCATCTACAACTGGCAATAAACCGTTAGAGGTAATAACGCTTAGCGATGGTAAAAGCTTAACTGCAGAAATATTGCCATTTGGCGCTATTATCAAAAGCATAAAGTTTAATAACCAAGAGATGACACTGTGCGTTAACGAACCTGCTTATTATTTAGAAAACCCATTTTATTTAGGGGCAACAGTTGGGCGCTACGCAAATCGTATTGAAAACGGACGTTTTGTATTATCAGGCACAGAGTACCAACTTAAAGCAAATAATGGCCCAAATAGCTTACACGGCGGCGAAAAAGGCTTTAATAAAGTACTGTGGCAAGTCACTAAACAAAGCAATAATGAAGTGGAGCTCTATTACTGCTCGGCAGATGGAGAAGAAGGCTTTCCTGGGCAGTTACAAGTTTGGCAAACAATTACTGCACTCAATGGCGAGCTAATCCTCAGTTACAAAGCCATTACCGATAAAGAAACTCTCGTTAACTTTACCAACCACTGCTATTTTAATCTTGAAGGCAGTGAAAGCATTAATAATCACCTGCTGCAAATAAATACCGCAACGTATTTACCTATCGATAGTAACAGTATACCGCTTGTCCATCATGAAGATGGCTCGGGCAGCTGCTTTGATTTTACTCACCCTAAGCCCATTGGCGATGCACTTTGCGCACAGCATGCACAGCTTGATGCCGGTAGTGGCTTTGATCATTGCTATATTTTTAGTGATGACAATCGTTTAAAAACAATGGCTACATTAACCTCGCCACACACGGGCGTTAATTTAACCCTTAAAAGTACCCAACCTGGTATGCAGCTTTATACGGCAAATTTTGTAGGTTCTCCTTTTAAAGCACGCCAAGCAGTGTGTTTAGAAGCTCAAAACTGGCCCAATGCAGCAAATAGAAGCGATTATCCAAAAGCTAATTTATTGCCGGATGAAGAATATAATCAGCAAATAATTTTTGCGTTTTCGCAATAACATACTAATTCAACTGTTAAATTAAAGAAAACAAAAAGAAAAATACACGTAACAAAAAGATAGCCATAATTAAGGAAAAGGTTGCACTTTTGCTCAATTTAAAGTATTTATATTATAAATAGTATTTGAAGCTATACACACCACACAACGACAAAATGACTACACACAATCAGGAGTTTTTAAAAAATGATAATTAACAATAAGTTATCGTTCAACAAGAAAACCGCACTCAGTATTGCTATTACAGGCATATTGGCAAGCGGCCACGTTGCAGCTCAAGGCGCTGAAGGCGACACACCGACAGTAGTAGATAAAGATGTTGAGGTTATCGCAGTAACGGGTATTCGCAGCAGCTTACGTTCATCAATGTTAGATAAAAAAGCATCTAATGTTGTAACCGATGGGATTAAAGCAGAAGATCTTGGTAAATTTCCTGATTTAAACGTAGCAGAGTCTCTGCAACGTATTACAGGTGTAGCCATTGACCGTAGTGGCGGTGAAGGGCAAGCAGTAACAATTCGTGGTTTTGGCCCACAATTTAACACGGTACTTGTAAATGGTCGTCAAATTGCGACTGACAGTGCAGGGCGTGAATTTAATTTTGATGTATTAGCGGCAGATCAAATCACCGGTGCTGATATTTATAAAAGTAACAGTGCAACGCTTCAAGAAGGCGGCATTGGTGGTACGGTTAACGTAACCACAGCTCGTCCATTCGATTTTGGTGGCTTACATGTGATTGGTTCAGTAAAAGGCATGTACGAAAGCCTTTCTGAAGAAGTATCGCCATCGGCTTCATTTTTAGTAAGTAATACGTTTAACGACGACAAGCTCGGTGTGCTTTTTGCCATCACTAACCAACAACGTAAGCTGCAAAATAACCAAATTTTAACGGCTGGTTGGCGCGGTGGACAAACTATTTCAAATCCACAAGACGGCGTATTGTACGACAATGCATACATCCCACGTAACTGGGACCAAGTTGTAGATGAGCAAGACCGTGAACGTACTAATGCAAGTTTAGTATTACAATATGCACCGTCTGACGATATTACTATTACCGTAGATGGTTTAATTTCAAAATTTGAAGTGGACTCATCAGTACGCGATTTAGCTTCTTGGTTTGAACCAGACCGCGTAGGTAGCGCAACAATCGATCCAGAAACGGGCACCTTGCTTACCTTTACGCAAGAAGTAGGTTTAGGTAACGCCAGTGGCAACCCTGCAACCGACTTTGTATCACACACACGTAACTCGCGTGATGTAACTAACAAAGCATTTGGTATTAACGTTGACTGGCAAGTAAACGAGTCATTAAAAGCAAAATTTGACGTATCTCGCTCAACAGCTGAAAACGACCGTGCTGGTAATGACCGCTTTAACGTAGTGGGTATTATTAACAGCTACAGCTTTGATGGCACCGGTAGCGTTCCTACCGTACAGCATGATGGTTTTGAAAATGGCTCGCTGCCAGATGCAAGCCTTGCGCGTCTTCACTACAACGAAATTGGTAACCAGTTTACTGATGAAGATGAAATTACCGAAATCAAAGCCGACTTTGAATACGTACCAGATAAAGGCCCAGTTGATCGCATTAACTTTGGTGCTTATCGTCAAGAACGTGAAAAATCAAGCTTCCAAATTTTTGGTAGCCAATGTCAATTTTGTGGTTACGGCACTGAAGCGCCACTTGATGAAATTGATTTTGAAGCTTACTCAGCAAGTAACTACTTCCCAGGTTTAATCGATACATTTTATAGCTACGACGGCGATAAAATGCTTGATTACCTTGCTGACCAAGGTTTCCCTGTAGAGCCAACACTACAAAATAACCGTTACACAATTAACGAAGATATCACTAGCCTTTACATGGACTTTACCATTGGTTTTGACCTAGCTGATATGCCAGTTACGGTTAACATGGGAGCACGTTACTCAGAAACTGATATTGAAGTAGCTGCTGTACAAAGCTTTATCAGCGATGTTATACCTACCTCTGATGCCACTTTATTCCAAAACGTATTTGGCCCGGCAACAGACATTCAAGAAGGGACGAGTTACTCAAACTTACTTCCTTCTTTTAACGTTAAGCTTGAACTGCAAGACAACATGATTTTACGCTTTGCAGCGTACGACAGTATTACTCGTCCTACTATGTCACAGTTATCACCTGCGACCACGTTTAACGAGCCTCGTCGTCAAAACTTAACAGCAAGTGGTGGTAACCCTGCACTTAAGCCGTTCCAATCTGAAAACTGGGATATCTCTTACGAGTGGTACTACAACGACGCTAACTTATTTAGCTTTGCCGTATTTAGTAAAGAAGTGGATGACTTTATTGTTACCCTAACCGGCGACGAAACATACGACATGACTGACCGTACAGGCCCTGATTTTGCGTGTACAACTTGTACTGACCAAACCGATGCCGAACTTAACGGTAGCTCAGAAGTTTACACTGTAAGTCGCCCGCAAAATGGCGAGTCTGCAACGGTAACGGGTTACGAAATCGGTGTAACTCATATGTTTGAAAACGGCTTTGGTTTTATTGCTAATGCCACGGTAGTAGATAGCGATATTAGTGTTGATGGCGATACAAGCCAAACATTTGCGCTTGAAGGGTTAGGTGATTCACAAAACTTAGTGCTGTTTTACGAGCAAGATAACTGGCAGGCACGTGTTGCATTTAACAACCGTGAGGGCTTTTTACGCTTAGTTGATAACGGCTTTAACGGCGAACCAGTGAACGTAGAAACGTACGGTCAATGGGATATTAGTGCAAGCTACGATATCAACGAAAACTTCACTATTTTTGCCGAAGGCATCAACATTACTGAAGAAGAGCTAGTGCAAACGGGCCGTTTTGCTAATCAAATCTACTCTGTAGAAGATAATGGCTCACGTTACGCGTTTGGTATTCGCGGTACGTTTTAATTGATAGCAGAGGCAGCGATTGCCTCTTAGTTTTCATTGCAGTGCATTATAAGTACTGTTACTAATAAAGTTAGTAGCTAATTTGCACAAAATGAGACTAATTTAAACAAATGCCCGAAAGGGCATTTGTTGTCTAACCGGTTATCAATAAAGTACTCAAAGAGTAGTCCGTTATGAATAAAGCAATAAAAACAATCGCCGTAATTGGTGGCGGCACAGCAGGATGGCTGAGCGCTGCAATTATCGCTTCGTATCACCAAGGTAATAAGGGTGATGGCTTAAAATTGATGTTGGTAGAATCATCTGATATTCCAACAATTGGTGTAGGTGAAGGTACCTGGCCCACTATGAAAAACACGCTTCAGCAAATTGGTTTGCGAGAAGTGGATGTATTTAAAGCCTGTAATGCCACCTTTAAACAAGGCGGTAAATTTGTAAACTGGACGCATGGCAACAACGATTTTTACTACCATCCCTTTACGGTACCGCTAGGCTACGGCCGTATAGATTTAGCCCCCTATTTAGATAATGTTGAAAACTTTGCTCAGCAAACTAATTTTCAGCACGATATTTGCGAAGCAAACCTAGCACCGAGAGGCATTGCGCAAGGCGAGTATCAAGCAAATTGTAATTACGCATACCATTTAGATGCCGGTGCCTTTGCTGAGCTATTAAAGCAACATTGTAAGAGCAAACTCGGCATTGAGCACATTATTGGCACCGTTGATCAGGTAAAGCTTGATGAAAGCGGGGCTATAGACACCCTTACCTTAACCGATCAAACCCGCACCATAAACGCCGATTTATACATAGACTGCACGGGTTTTTCATCGCTGTTACTAGGCCAAGCCCTTAACGTGCCATTTAAAAAAATGGATCACGTATTATTTAACGACAGCGCCCTAGCTATGCAAGTCCCCTACGACGAAGGTGATGAGCCACTGGCCAGTCATACCATTGCCACCGCACAAAATGCTGGGTGGATTTGGGATATAGGCCTAACGCATCGCCGTGGTGTAGGGCATGTATATTCAAGCAAGTTTTTATCAGATGAAGAAGCCGAGCAAAACTTACGTAACTATTTAGGTGATGCCGCTAAAGGCTTAACTGCCCGAAAAATAAGTTTTGAGTCAGGCTATCGCGAAAAATTTTGGCACAAAAACTGTGTTGCAGTGGGAATGTCGGCAGGTTTTGTAGAGCCCCTTGAAGCAACCGCCATTATGTTGGTTGAAATTTCGTCTCGCTTTGTTGCAGAGCATATGCCAGCCGATACTCAAGTTATGCCCATTGTTGCAAAGCGCTTTAATGAGCAAATGGATTATCGCTGGCAGCGTATTATCGACTTTTTAAAACTACATTACATGTTAACTAAGCGCCCAGAGCCTTATTGGCAAGCGCACGTACAACCACAAAGCATTCCGCAAAGTTTACAAGAAGACTTACTGCTTTGGGGGACGCGTGGCCCACTTATTCAAGATTTTCATGGGGCATTAGAGCTATTTCCTGCCGCCAGTTACCAGTATGTTTTATACGGTATGGGCTTTAAGCCCGACTTTACTAAGCAAGCGTATTTGTACTCAAACGATGCGCAAGCAAATCAAATAATTGAACGTAACAGCCAGCTTACACAGCAGATGTTGCAAACGTTGCCGCCTCACCGTGCTTATATTGAGCAGTGGCTTGCGGCTAACCCAGTTTAAGGATGTGTAACTATGGCAATTAGTGAACTATCAAATACTCAGCACCATGCAATAAAAATTAACCCTAATGCGGGTGTTGAATACGCAAAAACACAGCATTTAGTTAATCTGCGTGCAAACGAAGTAGCAAAAGCGGCCTGCGATTTACCTATTTTTTTAGCGCGTAACGCACACAACGGCAGCTTCACCATTTCGGGCTTAACCAGCTTTAGTGCTCAGCAAAGTTTATTTGTGAGTAACAATCAATGGCAAGCGCTGTACACGCCTGTGTGCATGCAAACCCAGCCGCTTTATTTACTCACTCGTGAGGCAAATAGCAGTGATTACTTTATTGCTATTGATGAGCAAAGCTCAGCCGTTAATACCCAGCAAGGCGAGCCGTTATTTGATGCCAAAGGCAACCCAAGCCTGTATTTAAGTGCGCAGCAAAAGCTACTAGAAAGCGATTTAAAAAATGATTACCAAACGTATCAATTTACCCAAGAAATTGCCCGCTTAGGGCTTATTAAAAACATAGATATTGTTTTGCAGTTTGAACAAGGCGAGGCGCAAACTATTCAAGGTTTGAGCACTGTTGATGAAGATAAACTGCAAACTTTAGACAGCGATACCATTGCCAATTTACACAAACAAGGTTACCTGAGCGTACTTAACAGCATGCTTATTTCGTTGTTTCAGTTAAATGCGTTAGTAAAGCGTCACAACCAGCATCCTGAACTTATGCCATTAAAGCAAATTAAGTTAGAACTAAGTCGAGATGCACACGCACTGTAAGGTGCAATTTATTAATTAGCCTTGATAGGTTAATACGTTCACATAGACAGACATTGCGTTTAACGCGCTGGAGACACACACATGTCAGACAACATTTTGCAGTTGGTGGTTTTTTTCTTTGTAACCGCTTTAATTGGTGGACTTACATATTGGAAGTGCCGAGGCCAAAACCGTAATAGTGGTGATAATCAAACAAAAGAGTATTTTTTAGCGGGCGGTGGCCTTACTTGGATGTTTGTAGCAGGCTCAATTACGCTCACAAATTTAAGTACCGACCAGCTGGTGGGCATGAATGGTAATCAAATGGCCTTGCTCGTGTGGTGGGAATTGGCGGCTATTTTAGGGCTTATTATTTTAGCCAAAGTATTTATTCCTGTTTATTACAAGTACAACTGTACAACCACCACGGAACTGTTAGAAAAACGCTACAACAACACGCACATTCGCGCTGTTATTGGTGGCTTATTCTTTTTAGGTAACGCGCTAATTTACATGCCTGCGGTTATTTATTCTGGAGCGCTATTTATGCAAACCATGTTTAAAGTTGATATTCCGCTAATGTACATAGCAACCGCATTCGCTTTAGTAGGCGCTATTTATGCATTTTTTGGTGGCTTACGAGCGGTTGCCGTATCCGATACCTACAATGGTTTATTAGTGTTAGGTATGGCAATACTGGTCGTATTTTTAGCGCTTAACGCGATTGATTACGACTTTAGCGGCATTCCACAAGAGCGCTTAACATTAATTGGTGATGCTGACTCGCCAATCCCTTGGCCTACGCTTTTAACCGGTATGATCTTTATTCAAATGTATTACTGGGGTACTAACCAAACCATTACCCAGCGTGCAATGGCTGCGCCAAACGTTAGAGAAGCGCAAAAAGGGATATTTGCAGCAGCGGGTATTCGCTTTTTAATTGTACCGGCGATTGTGGTACTACCGGGTATTATTTCGTACAAACTGTATGGCGACATTGGCGATGCAGCTTATGGTCGAATTGTAGGTGATGTAATGCCTGCATGGTTAACGGGTGTATTTGCCGCAGCAATGGCGGCAGCAGTGCTTTCTACTTATAACAGCTTATTAAACTCGGCTACGGCACTTTACGTGTGTGATATTCACGAAGCTTACTTTAATAAAGAGCCAAGTGTAGTAAAGCTAAGTGGCTATGTTACGTTGTTACTTACTAGTTTAACGCTTGTGCTTGTGCCAATTTATCAGCAAGCCGACAGCATTATTAACTTACTACAACAGTTAAACGGCTTATTAAGTATGCCTATATTCTCAATTTTTGTAGTGGGCTTATTGTTTAAAAATGTGGATGCGCGTGCAGGTATTGCCGCGGTAATTTTAGGCGTGGTTATGTATGGCATGCTGACGTTTGAAAATTCGCCGCTACATACTGAACTACACTATATTCACTTAATGCCAATTACACTTATTGTATGTGTAGCCTTTGCGTTAATCGTTAATAAAGTAGTGTTTGGTTTAAATGCACAGTGGGCAGGTAAAACACCTGTTATTGAAGATACGCCACCAGTGCACGCACCAAAATAACCAGCAATAAAAAGTTAAGTCACTTTTTATTAGCTAGTTAACACATTACTAAATCGGCCTAAGGTAACTTAGGCCGATTTTTATTTATTCAATTAACCTACACTGTAGATAACACCCATGGGCAATAATACTTAATCATTTTGCGGGGCTAAACGTGTGACTACCTGCTGGGGTTTTACAGACTACCCCAGGCTAAAAGCCCACTAAATATAATATTGCTCAAGGTGGTATTAAATTTTTTAACCGCTGTTCAAGTTAATGACTGGTATAGCCAGTAATAATATTGGCTAAATTACACCGTAAACACTATCTAAAAGTAATTTGTATGATATATACTATTATTTTAAAATCACTGACTGCAATTTGATGCAGTAAGCGGCGAGTAAGCACACATATAATGTACTCGCGTATTAAACTCATCTTCATTAAAGAGGACAGGAGAATCATGGCTGATATTAAACCATTCTTTCGATTAGACAGCGCAAACAGCACCGTTATTTTCGACTGCCAGAGCAAAACCCCAGCGTTACTTTATTTTGGTAAGCGCTTATCTGAGCAAACAACTGAAACAATGCTAACTCAGCTTGCGACTCGTCAGGAAGTAAAATGTGCCGTGGTTGAAGAAGCACCTATTTCTCTTTCTCCACTATTAGGTGAAGGCTTTACAGGCGCGCCAGGGCTAGAGCTGTCAAACGACACCATAGCTTGGTCAGTTGGGCCTGCTCTTCAAGATGTTCGTCAGCCAACCCCTTCTAGTTTAGAGTTTGTAAGTGTTGATGAGCTGCGTGGTATTGAAGTAGTGCACAGCATCACACTTGATAGCAACACCGATGTGCTAAGTGCGCATACCGTATTAAGCAATTTAAGTGATGCACCGCTAAGCGTTAATTTTTGCGCCGCACCTACGTTCCAACTACCCGATAGCATGAACAAACTAGTGAGCTTTGAAGGACGTTGGTCTAACGAGTTTCAACGCCAATCGGTTGATTTAGTATTAGGCAGCTTTGTACGCGAAAACCGCAAAGGTAAAACATCGCACGACGTATTCCCTGGTTTATTAGTTCATAGCGAAGGCGCAGGCGAACAACAAGGCGAGTGTTATGGCTTTCATTTAGGTTGGAGCGGTAACAACAAGCTACGCGCTGAGCTACTACCAGAAGGGCGCCGTTATGTGCAAATGGGTGAGTTATTATTACCGGGCGAGCTAACCCTTGCTAAAGGCCAAACGTATCAAAGCCCAAGTATTTATGGCTCGTTTTCGAGCGATGGCTTTAGTGCGCTGTCGCGTAATTTTCATCGCTTTGTTAAAGCTAACTTACTTAGCCAAGCACAGCGCGAAAAAACACGCCCAGTGCATTACAACACGTGGGAAGGTATTTACTTCGATCACGATGTAGACATGCTAAAGCAGTTAGCCGATAAAGTAGCGCCATTAGGTATTGAGCGTTTTGTACTGGACGATGGTTGGTTTAAAGGTCGCCGAGGTGATTATGCAGGTCTAGGTGATTGGACCGTAGATTACGAAATTTACCCTGACGGCCTATCGCCAGTGATTGACCATGTAAACAGCTTAGGCATGGAGTTTGGTATTTGGTTTGAACCTGAAATGGTAAACCCAGATAGTGACTTATACCGCGCTCATCCTGATTGGGTATTAGGCTCAGAAAATAACGAGCAACTTAGCTTTAGAAACCAGCTAGTGCTTGATTTAACGCGCACTGAGGTTGTTGAATACCTATACAAAGCGATTGATGACATTTTAGTTGAATACCCAACAATTAAGTACATTAAATGGGATATGAACCGCGATATAAACCACGCGGGTAACTTCTCAGGCAAGCCTGCGGTGCATCAGCAAACACTGGCACTGTATCGCTTAATCGACCGTATTAAAGCGGCGCACCCAGGCCTTGAAATAGAAAGCTGTTCTTCAGGTGGTGCCCGTGTAGATTATGGTGTGCTTGCACACACAGACCGTGTATGGACGTCAGATTCTAACGATGCACTTGACCGTCTTGAAATTCAACGCGGCTGTTCGTTCTTCTTCCCATCGTCGGTTATGGGTGCACACGTAGGCCCTCGTGATTGTCATATCACAGGTCGTAATGTCAGTATTGAAATGCGTGCTGCGGTATCTATGTTTGGTCATATGGGTATTGAAATGGACCCACGCGAGCTGACCGATCACGAATACAATGCGCTTAAAGCGGCTATTGCGCTGCACAAAGAGCACCGTGAATTTATTCATGCTGCCGATTTGTACCGCCTCGATAGCGACGATTTATCAATTAACTTTGGTTTAATCGACGAGCAAAAATCAAAAGCGTTATTTGCGTATAACAGTGTACGCGAAACACCGCGCACTGCGCCTAATAAGCTTCGTTTTGTTGGTTTAGATGCAGATACGCAGTACACACTTAATTTAGTGTGGCCTGTTAAATTTGAAGAATACCGACCTTCGTCTATTGCCGCTGTTAACGGGCAAACTTTTACGGGTGAAGCGTTGATGGAATTTGGCCTACAAATGCCAATTTCATTCCCGCAAACATCGCTTATTTTTGAGCTTAACAAAGCTTAAAATATAATAAGCAGTAAAAAGGGAGCTAATTAGCTCCCTTTTTTAATAATGTTTTTTAAGCTATTAGTCGAGTTTAGACTCAATCAGCTCAAGCGCTTCTTCTAAAATGGTTTCTACTGCTTTTTTAGCGCGCTCTGGATTGCGCGATTTAATCGTATCTAAAATATCAGCATGCTTTGCAACGTCGGCCCCTGGCACACCTTTAATGTGGTTGGTGTAACGAATACTTACGCGCAGCGCGGTGCTAATAAATTCAGTGAGCTGTACAAAAAAGCGGTTATTACTGGCTACTAAAATACTGGTATGAAAGGCAATATCGGCTTCAAGCGGATCGTCTAAGCCTTGGTCTGCATCGGCCATGCGGGCAAGTGCGTTATCTATTTCAGCAAGTTGTTCGGCGCTGGCATTTTCAGCTGCTAGGGCAGCGGCTTGTGGCTCAAGTGCGACACGTACTTGCGTAAACTCTTTTAATAAAGAAAGCGACGGTTTACTGCTTAAAATCCAGCGCAGTACATCTGTGTCAAACATATTCCAGCTGCTTTCTGGCAGTACACGGATCCCTTGCTTAGGGCGAGAAGATATTAAGCCCTTAGCAGAGAGCATTTTTACAGCTTCGCGTGTTGCACTGCGGCTCACATCGTATTTTACGCATAGGTCAGCTTCTGAGGGCAGGCCTTCGTTAACAGGGTAAACGCCACGCACAATTGCAAAGCCTAAATCATGGGTTAATTGTTGTGTTAAATTTTGACGAGGTTGGCTTTTCATTGAGCGTTATCCGAATGAGTTATTGCTTTATTATATATCATATATCATATTAATGTACGAAAGGATATGTTATAAACTTTGTTAAAGGCAAGTATTTTAACACAGCTGTAACAGTAATCCTCTTTAGCAAATAATTATAAATATTGAGAGGGGCAGTCTGTATTATGGAGAAACGCATTTGAATAATCACGCTCACTACCCCAGTATTTCTGGCAAAGTTGTTTTTATTACCGGGGGTGCTTCAGGCATTGGCCGTGCAATGGTAAAGGCGTTTGCCGCTCAAGCTGCCAAAATTGCCTTTATAGATATTAATAACGAGGCTGCCCAATCTCTTATAGCCTCACTGCCTAACGCCAAATTGTGGTTTAGACAGGTTGATGTAACCGACTCAAATGCTTTACAGCAATCTTTGGTAGATGCATGTGCTGAACTAGGCGCTATTAATGTACTGGTAAACAATGTAGCCAACGACCGCCGCCAAGCCAGTGAAGACGTTACAGTACAAGATTGGGATCAATGCCTACAAATTAACTTAAATCCGGCGTTTTTTGCCTCGCAAGTCGCTATGTCTTTTATGAAAAGCGAAGGCGCGGGGAGCATTATTAATTTTAGCTCTATCAATGCCATCATGGGGCAGCCACAAATGGCGGGTTACGTAACGGCAAAGGCCGGTTTAATCGGCATGACTAAAGCACTGGCGCGCGATTATGGTGAATTTGGTATTCGGGTGAATGCTATTTTGCCGGGTTGGGTTGCCACCGACCGCCAATTAGCCAGTTGGTTTACCGAGCAAGAGCAAGTGAAGTGGATGGAAGCCATGGCACTTAAAAAGTTAGTAACCCCTGAAGATGTAGCTAATTTAGCACTTTTTTTAGCTGCCGACGAAAGCAGTATGATCACCGGTCAAGGTATTAAAATTGACGGTGGGAGGCTCTAAGTTGCAGCACTTAAACCTTTTTATAGCCGTAGATTGGGGCACGAGTCATTTACGCGCCTATTTATGCAGCGTAAATACCACAGGGCAGTTAACTTTAATTGCTCAGCGCGACGGCCCAGGTGTGATTAGAGATAAACAAAACTTTGAACATACTTTAATTGGTGTCGTTGCACCATGGACCAGCGAATACGGCGTTTTACCTATTTATATGGCAGGGCAAATCACCTCAAGTATTGGCTGGAAAGAAACCCCTTATTTAGCGTGCCCCATAAACCCCGAAAGCCTGCTTAGTGGCGCAATTAATTTTGATTGTGCAGGTAATAAAGTCAGTGCTTTGCCTGGTACAAAATGCACATTACAAAACAATTTATTTGATGTAATGCGCGGCGAAGAGCTGCAAATTTTAGGTTTTTTAAAACAAAACCCGGCCTATCAGCAAGGCAACGTACTCATTTGTTTACCCGGTACCCATACTAAATGGGTGCTGTTAAAAGATGGTCAAATTATCTGTTTTAAAACCGCAATGACCGGCGAATTATACGACTTGCTATGTCATCAAAGTGTACTTATTCCTAACGACTGTGAAGCGGGGGAATTTGATTGGCATGCATTTGAGCAAGGCTGTGAACTCACGTTAGGCAGTGACAGCGGTAATTTGGCGCACGGTATTTTTAGTGTCCGTACGCGCCAGCTTTCAAAAGAGTTAACACCAGTGCAAGCCAAGGCATACTTGTCGGGCGTGCTTATTGGTAGTGATGTACGCGCTGCACGCCATGCCAGTGAATGGCAATTGGTGAATAATTCTAAAGTAGTGGTTATTGGCACAGAGCAACTAAATACCTGCTTTACCCATGCGTTAAATTGCATTGGTGTGCAATGTTTAGAGTTTGACATAAAAGAGGCTACGTTAAGTGGTTTTAACTACTTATTTAATAGTAATAAAGCCAAGCAAATATAAAAAAGCCCCCAATATTGATTGTGCAATTATTGGGGGCTAGTTCTTAAATTAAGTAAGGGTTAAAGCTGCTGTTAAGCTGTTTTAGCCGCTTGGCTTTGCGTAATATAATGATTAAGCGTTGCCACTTGTGCTTCATTAAAGCGCAGTCCTAGTTTACTTCTGCGCCATAAAATATTGTAAGCGTTACCCGCCCATTCTTCATTTAGTAAGTAATCGACTTCTGCTGCAAATAAGCCATGGCCAAAATCTTGGCCTAAATCACTGAGCTGGGTTGCACTGCCTAAAATTAGCTTTGCACGAGTCCCGTAGGTACGTACAAAGCGTTTTAGAGTGATTTCTGGTAACCAATTATAAGCTGCTTTAAGCTCATTGGTCAGCGCTTCTACCGAGCTAAAATCGCCACCGGGTAAGGCGCTGTGTTTGGTCCATGCTTCACTCATTTGCGGGTAAAATTCTTCAAGTTTATTTACCGCAGCTTCGGCAAGTTTACGGTAGGTGGTAATTTTGCCACCAAACACACTTAGCAGTGGTGTGTGTTTGCCTTCACTTGAAAGCTCTAACTTGTAATCACGCGTTACTTTTTGTGCATTCACTGATTCGTCATCAAGCAGTGGGCGCACACCCGAAAAGGTATGTACTATGTCTTCGCGTTTAATGTGGTTTTTAAAGTAGCTGTTAGTAATATCGATTAAGTAATCGATTTCTTCATCACTAATTTTTACATCTTGCGCTGCGCCTTTGTGTTCAACATCGGTGGTGCCTACTAGCGAGTAGTCATCTTCAAACGGTATAACAAACACAATGCGCTGATCTTTATTTTGTAAAATGTAAGCTTGTTTTTCGTCGTGAATACGCGGCACCACAATATGGCTGCCTTTAACAAGGCGAATATTTTGTGGCGATTTTTCTATCAGTGCTTCGTCAAATAATTTTGCAACCCACGGGCCTGCTGCATTAACAATACCTTTGGCTTTAATAGTCTGTTGTGCCTTAGTTTGTTGTTGCTCAAGCGTTACCTGCCATTGGTTATCGATGCGTTTTGCACTTACACACTTGGTTTGCGTAGCAATGGTTGCGCCTTTGTTTTGGGCAGCTAAGGCGTTTAAAATTACCAAACGTGAATCATCAACCCAGCCATCTGAGTATTCAAACCCTTTGGTAATTGAAGGTTCTAATACGCTGTTTTCACCAAACTTAATGCCACGCGAGCCAGCCAGTGTTTCGCGCTTAGCTAGGTTGTCGTACATAAATAAGCCAATGCGGATCATCCATGCAGGGCGTAGGTGCGATTGGTGCGGTAGCCTAAAGGTAAGCGGCCACATAATATGCGGGGCATTTTTAAGCAGCACTTCGCGCTCAGCCAAGGCTTCTTTTACTAATCTAAATTCGTAATGTTCAAGGTAGCGTAAACCGCCGTGGATCAGCTTAGAACTATTTGAAGACGTTGCACTGGCAAGGTCTGATTGTTCACACAATAGAACTTTTAATCCTCTGCCTGCTGCATCAGCTGCTATTCCAGTGCCGTTTACACCGCCACCGACGACGAGTAGGTCGTATTCGTTATCTGCTAATTCCACCGAGCTAACCTTTTTATTTGTAATATAAATAAGACATATAGCATCATAAAGCTGCGGCTCTTATTTGACAATAGATAACCGCGCTTTTTGCTTGTTAATTTTTAATCCTGATCTTTTTAAAACATACAGCGTACAACGCGCCATTTAAGCGCTGTTGCCGGTGTTTTGTAAGCCGCTAATTTTAATTAGCGGCTGGGCGTATTACGCTTGTTTGCTATCGTCACTAGAGAGACAAACTTGCGCTACACAGTGCTGCCACTTTGCGTATAAATCGTTACGTTCGTCAGCGCTCATTGTTGGCTCAAAGCGTCGGTCGCAGGTCCACATTTTTGCTAATTGCTCAGTTGACTCATACACACCGGTTTGTAAGCCTGCTAAGTATGCTACGCCTAAAGAGGTGGTTTCGGTCACTGTTGGGCGCTCTACCGTTGCGCCTAAAATGTTTGATAAAAAGGTCAGTACCCAGTTATTTTTAACCATACCGCCATCTACCCGTAATACACTTGGGCGTAAGCCATCACGCTCCATTGCTTTTTGTAAGTCTTTGGTTTGATACCCAACCGATTGCAGCGCAGCTGCAACAATGGTGCTAATGCCCGAGTCGCGGGTTAAACCTAAAATAGCGCCACGTGCATTTGGGTCCCAGTAGGGCGCGCCTAAACCTGTAAACGAAGGCACTAAAAATACCCCATGATCAAGCGGTACATCTTTTACTAACGATTCGCTCTCTCCGGCATGGCTTAATAGTTTTAAGCCTTCAACAATCCACTGCATCGTGGCGCCTGCCATAAAAATGCTGCCTTCAATGGCATATGTTGGTTTGCCATTTAGCCTATAAGCCACCGTGGTTAGTAAGCGATTTTCAGAGGTAAGCGCTTTTTCGCCGGTATTCAGCATTAAAAAACAGCCCGTACCGTAAGTACTTTTTGCCATGCCTTGTTCAAAACATGCATGTCCTACAAGGGCTGCTTGCTGATCGCCGGCAATACCACATACGCGTATTGGTGCGCCAAAAATATCATCGCTGGTTGAGCCAAATTCGTCGGCTGAGTCCATCACTTGGGGCAGCATAGATTCAGGAATTTCGAATAAATCGAGTAGTTCTTGATCCCATTGCTGAGTATGAATATTAAATAACATAGTGCGTGATGCATTGGTGGCGTCGGTGCGGTGCTCTTTACCACCGGTTAACTGCCATAGTAAGTAGGTATCAACGGTACCAAACGCCAGTTCACCTGCAAGGGCTTGTTCGCGTGCGCCTTCAACGTTGTCTAAAATCCAGCGTACTTTAGTGGCCGAAAAATACGGGTCTAGCAGTAAGCCGGTTTTATCGCTTATGGTTTGGCAAAGCTCGTCAGTGCTTAGGCTTTCGCAGTAATCGCTGGTGCGGCGGTCTTGCCACACAATGGCGTTATAAATAGGTTTGCCGGTTTTTTTGTTCCACACTAAAGTGGTTTCACGTTGGTTGGTGATACCAATGGCAATAATTTCTTCAGGCTTAACGTTTTTATCTACTAATACTTCGCGGCTGGTACTTAGCACGGTTTGCCAAATATCGTTAGGGTCGTGTTCTACCCAACCATTTTGTGGAAAATGCTGCGAAAATTCTTGTTGTGCTGAGCCAAAAACGTCTGCATCTTTTGTAAACAAGATGGCCCGAGAGCTTGTGGTTCCTTGATCAATTGAGAGTATGTATTTTGACATGATATTTGTGTTATTTATCTTATCTTATATATGACTAGATTGCCTTTAACTTACATTAATGGCAATGATTTTTTCTTAAAATAGCCGTTTAAAAAATAAGCACGCTGTTTTTATTTGCTAACTCTTTTAAATAACAGGTGTTTTATAGCAGCATTATTTTAAGTGCGTATGCGGCTAAATATAAAAATAGCCGCCAAAGTTTGTGTTACTTGGTGCGCGGTTTAGCTTGTTGCCAATCCATACCAGTAGAAAAACGATTATCAAACCCATGCCATGCTGGCAGTGGCTTACCATTAACCACAGCTTGGTCGCCATTTTGTGGTAAGTCTAGGTATTCACATTGGCTGGTAATGCCTTTTACGTGGCAGTCCATCATAGCAAGTACAAAGTGTTTGTTGGTCTCGTTTAAGGTGCGCATTGACCACGATGGCTCGTAGTAATGGCCTATATCTAATTCGCTGCTACGTTTGGCAATAGCAGGAGCAGGGTGCGGCGCAATATTATGGCGCGCATTTTTGTAAGTAAGCAGGTACTTGTCGGGGCTGCCCGTTTGGTTATATAGGTTTTTAATGCCTTCATAACCGGATATATCATCTAAGCTACCCGCGACATAAAGCGAAGGCACTTTAATGTTTTGCATAGCACTGGCATTAAATAAGTTATGTTGCCCGCCCCAAGGCGCAAAGGCCACCATAGCTTTTATGCGTGTATCTACTTGTGGGTTTTTATATTGCCCACCTGCACAGCTATTGAGTAATTGCTGCACTTGTTTAATTTGCGCAGGGTCTTTCATACCGGTAAACATTGCAGTGGTTTGCTCGTTAAAATCATAACAGCCACCAATTGTATTAACCGCGCCAAAACCACCCATAGAGTAACCAATTACGCCTGCTTTTTTGTTATCTACTTGCTTGCTGGCAAAGTTGTTTTGTTCGTTAAAGTAGTTAAGTACAAATTGTTGATCGCGTGAGCGGTTTATAAGGGTACTAAAAAAGCCCGAAAACGGCGCATTTTTAAAATCAACATCTGCATTGGTTGAGTCGGTATGATCTATGGCTGCCACAATGTACCCATGCGATGCTAAATGTTCGCCCAAGTAATACATAATTGTACGATAGCCGGTATAACCGTGTGAGAGCACAATAACAGGGTAGTGCTCTTTGTTATTAATGGCTACATCGCGCATGGCATCGGCTTGTAAGGTAAACGCTTTACCTGTACGGGTTATGTCGCTGTAGCTGGTTAAGGGTGCGTTTGCACTGTTTGCTGCTGGGTACCACACTTCTACTTTTAAAGGGCGATCTTTTTCCCCTTGGGTTGCAGGGTCAAACTGCGCGGGATTTATTAAATCAAGCGTTTGTACGCCAACGCTGTAACTACCTTTAGCAGCAAGCTCAGGAAGTACTTCGCTGGTTAAAGGTGGGTAGAGTTGCTCAGGCGTTTTTTGATCTGCAAAAACAGTACTTGCTGTTAAGCAGCCCGTTGCTAGCAGCAAGGCTTTTGAAAGCGCCTTTAACGTGTGTGTGGTTGTCATTGTGTATCCTTGTTGTGTGTATTTTTTATTATTAATCTAGCTGATGGGCTTCAACACTATCGCTGTATTTAAGCTGCCACTGCGCACGAAGCGTATCCATTATGTGCATTACCCGCAGGCTTGTGCTGAGCGGTAATACATTGCTTTTTGTTTGTTGTTGTAAAATACATTCGCTAGCGTGAGCAATTTCAAATTTAAAGTTTTCATCGTCATTAAAGCTAAAATCAAACTGCTGCATTTGCTGGGTGTTTAAATGAAGCTCTAGCGACTGTGCACCAACAAATTCAGCAATGCGAATATACCCGTGCTCCCCTAAAATACAGGCTTCGGTAGGGCCATTTTGTTGTAACGCGCTACTAAGCTGCGCAAATTGCCCTTGGCCGTAATTTATAAGGGTTACACTGCGCTCATCTACGCCGGTCGTGCTTTTGTGTACTAATGATTTAATTTGTTCAGGGGCTTTATTAAATACCACATCGGCAATCGATATAGGGTAAATACCTAAATCAAGCAATGCGCCACCTGCGGTCGCAGGGTTCATTAAACGGTGTGAGTCAGCAAAGTTGCCCGCTAGGCTAAAGTTGGCATTAACACTGTGTACTTTGCCTATGATGCCCTCGCTTAATAACTGCTGCAGTTTTACTATGGCAGGTAAAAAGCGCATCCAAACACCTTCCATTAAAAAGCAGTTTTGTTGTTCGGCTAACTGGCTAAGGGTTGTGAGTTGCTGTGCATTAACAGTAATGGGCTTTTCGCTGAGTACATGCTTATCGTGCACTAAGCATTGCGCAATAGTTTTAAAGTGTTGCTCGTGGGTATTAGCAATATAAATGGCGTCAATGTGTGGGCATTGCATAAGGGCCTGGTAGCTCTCATAGCCTTTAACTGAATAGTGTGTGGCAAATTCTTTTGCGCGTTGCTCGCTGGTCGATGCAGCGCCAATAAGCTGTGCATTAGCGCAATGCGCAATGCTTTTAGCAAAGGTGTGAGCAATATTGCCACACCCAATAATACCCCAATTAACCTTTGCCATGCTTATTCCTTAATGATGTTTAAAAAGACGTAATTTGTAATCCTGAACCTGCTGAACATACGTAAATGTCGGCATTTAAATTAAAACGCTCAAAGTAGTGCTGCTCAACCGCTGCTTTGATAAGTGGTACTTCTGCATCACGGCATAAACACACAATCGCACCACCAAAGCCACCGCCGGTCATACGTACTGCACCGCGTTCGCCCATCGCTTCTTTACAAATTTCTACTAGGCCGTCGGTTGCTGGTACGGTTACTTCAAAGTAATGCTTAAGCGATTGGTGCGATGCCGCCATTAGCTCGCGCAGCGTATCAATGTCGTTATTTTGCAGCGCTTTAGTTGCTGCAATTACACGCTCGTTTTCGCTAATTACATGGTGTGCACGTTTGTATTCGTTTTCGCTTAGTGCATCTTTAGTTGCTTCAAGCGTGTCCATGGTGGCTTTACGAAGCGTGGCTACATTCATTTTTGCAGCTGCTTGCTCACAGTCAACACGACGTTGGTTGTACTCGCTATCTACCAATTTACGTGGGTAGTTAGAGTTAACAATAACAATGTTTAAATCATCGGGTACTTTTACTGATTCAGTCGCTAGGTTTTCACAGTCAATTAAAAGCGCATGGCCGTTTTCGCCTTTTGCCGAAATAAGCTGATCCATAATGCCCGATTGGCAATGCATAAAGTCGTTTTCGGCTTCTTGGCCTAGTAAGGCAATTTTTTCTTCGCTTAAGCCAAGCTGTGCAATATGGTTAAACATACCACCAATGGCCACTTCTAATGCCGCCGATGACGATAAACCACTGCCTTGCGGTAAGTTACTGTCAATAAGTAAATCGGCGCCGCGTAAAGTATGGCCCGCGCGCTTTAAAACAAATGACACGGCACGGATATAGTTACCCCATTGCGATTGCCCTTCGCTGATGTCTTCATCAACACTAAAGCTGTCTTTTTCGCCTGGGTAATTTAACGAATGCACGGTAATGATGTTGTCGTCGCGCTCTTTAAACATAACTTGAGTACGAAACTCTAACGAGCACGGAAATACAAAGCCGTCGTTGTAATCGGTAAATTCGCCAATTAGGTTTACACGCCCAGGTGCTGCAGCAATACCTTGAGCAGGCGCACCGTACAGTGATAAAAATTGTTGTTGAAAATCGTTAAGCGTCATCTGTGTGTCCTGCTGTTTTTTTGTAGTGTGTGGTACTGGCTGCTTGTAAAATAGAGGCAGCTGTTTCTGCGCTTAAATCGCGCTGGCTTTCGCCTAGCATTTCGTAGCCAACCATGTGTTTTTTAACGGTGGCAGAGCGAAGTAGCGGCGGGTAAAAATGGGCATGTAAGCGCCAATGTTGCTCATCTGAGCCACGATTAGCCGGTGCATTGTGCCACCCCATAGAATACGGGAAGCTACAATTAAATACGTTGTCGTATTTAGTGGTTAATACTTTAAGCGCTTGTGCTAAGGCGTCTGTTTGCGCATCGTTTAGCTGGCTAAAGTTTTGAATGTTATCTTTAGTTACAAGCAGTGTTTCAAACGGCCATGCTGCCCAAAATGGCACCACCACAAGCCAGTGCTCGTTTTCAAATACGACGCGGGTTTTATCTGTTTGCTCTTTTTGCACATAATCGGCAAGCATCGCGCTGCCATGCTTTTTATAATAAGCAAGCTGCTGGGTATCTTCGGCTTCTATTTCGGTTGATAAATGCGCATGTGCCCATACTTGGCCATGTGGATGAGGTTGCGAGCAACCCATGATCTCGCCTTTATTTTCAAATACCTGAACACACTCATAGTGTTGTGCAAGTTCTGTGTAGTTGTCTTTCCAGGTTTTTACTACTTCGTGTAGGGCATCGTGCTCAAGCTCAGGTAGTGTTTTGTTATGCTCTGGCGAAAAACAAATTACACGGCATTCGCCGCTTGCTTCATCAGCAATAAATAAATCGCTGTCTGAGTCTAAGCTTTGCGATTGCTTGCTCTCATTAGGGGTAAGTGCGCCAAAGTCATTTCTAAATACATGGGTGTATTTGTAATCTGGGTTGCTGTCGCCATTTGCACGGGTGTTGCCTGGGCAAAGTGGGCAGCTTTCATCGTGTTTTGGTAATACGCTTTCGTTTACTGCTTCTGTAGCACCTAACCACGGGCGGTTATTACGATGCGGTGATACTAATACCCAGCGTCCCGTTAGCGGGTTTTTACGTCTGTGAGTACTTTCTAATAAAGCCATGTTAACTCTCCAACCCACTAGGGTAATTAGTTTGCCAGCGCCATGTGTCGTTAGTCATGTCGCTCAGTGTTAGTTCTGCGTGCCAGTTAAGGGTGGTTTGCGCTTTTGTGGCATCGGCGTAATTACAGGCAATATCGCCTGCACGGCGCGGTGCAATTTTATACGGAATATCTTTATTGGCTGATGCGCTAAATGCTTTGATCATATCAAGCACCGAATAACCTTGGCCTGTGCCTAGGTTGTATGCATGAAAGGCGGTATCGGTTTTATGTTGCATAAAGGCCGCTACATGGCCTTTAGCTAAATCTAAAACGTGAATATAGTCGCGCACGCCGGTGCCATCTTTGGTGTCGTAGTCGTCACCAAAAATATTAACCACTTCGCGTTTAGCTACCGCAGTTTGAGCAATAAATGGCATTAAGTTATTTGGGATACCATTTGGGCTTTCGCCTAATAAGCCGCTTGGGTGTGCACCAACAGGGTTAAAGTAGCGAAGAGCAATGCCCATAAATTGGCTGTTGGCATTACATACGTCTTGTATGGCTTGCTCAACCATCACTTTGGTCCAACCGTATGGGTTAGTAGCGCGTATAGGGTGTTTTTCATCAATAGGTAGGTAGTCTGGCTCGCCGTACACAGTGGCCGATGAGCTAAATATAATATGGTTAACGCCTACCTCTTGCATGTTTTGTAGCATGCTTAATGTGCCCGACACATTGTTTTGGTAATAACGCAGTGGTTGCTCGGTTGATTCACCTACCGCTTTAAGTGCTGCAAAGTGAAATACAGCCTCAGCTTGGCTGTGTTTAAGGGCAAGTTTAAACTGCTGCTCGTCTTGAATGTCACCTAAAATAAACTCAAAACGGGTGCCGGTAATTTTTTCGAGTTGATCAAGCACACGGGGGCTTGCGTTAGATAAGTTGTCGTAAATAACTGGGGTAATGCCTGCCTCATGGAGGGCAATACATGTGTGGCTACCTATATAACCCATACCGCCTGTAACTAAAACTTTCATGTGTTTTCTCGAAAAGTGTATTTATATGATAAATACTACTATTAAGGTAATTTAAAAACAATAGTTATGATTGCCCGTTATTTCAAATAAACGCTTAAAATTTACCCAAGCAAAGGCACAATGGCTATACCTACTTAATAAGGGCGCATAGGTTTATCAATTAATTCTATAAACTGATTCTACTGAGCCACTAATTATTAGTCGCTAAAAGTGGTGGTACTATTAATAAATAGCAGTGAGCTAATGCGTGTGTAATTTGTCGTTAATGCAATGGCCACAGTCTTAATATAAAAAGGAACGTTCAACATGAAAAAAACAATTTTATTAACCGGTGCCACCGACGGTATTGGCCTAGAGACCGCTAAAATGTTGTTAGCGCAAGGGCATATTGTATTATTACATGGCCGCAACCAAGACAAGTTAAATACTGTACAAGCAAGCTTAAACGCTGATTACCCGCAAGCAAGCACAGCCACCTACATTGCCGATTTAAGCGATATGGCGCAAGTAAACACCTTGGCTCAGTCAGTGTTAGCCGACTTACAAAACGCGAATAAAATACTTGATGTAGTTATTAATAACGCCGGTGTTTATAAATTGGCAAATATCACTACTGTAAATGGGCTAGATGCACGTTTTGCAGTTAATACGTTAGCGCCTTATTTACTTACTAAAGCGTTACTGCCTGTAATGAACACGCAATCACGTGTGGTTAACGTGTCATCGGCTGCACAAACCAGCGTTAACTTTGACTCGTTAGTGGGCAAAAAGCCACTACCAGATAGCGCAGCCTACGCGCAAAGCAAATTGGCTATTACTATGTGGTCGCGTCATTTAGGTTTAGCACTTAAAGGTAACGGGCCATTAGTTGTTGCGGTAAACCCTAAGTCGTTACTAGGTAGTAAAATGGTAAAAGATGCTTATGGGCTTGCTGGTGGCGACTTAAAACTAGGCGCTGATATTTTTTGCCGCGCCGCATTAAGTGACGAATTTAAAGATGCCACTGGCCTTTATTTCGATAACGATGCAGAGCGCTTTGCACCGCCACATCCAGATGCGCTCAACCCTGCTAAAAATCAGCAGTTAGTTGATACGTTAGATAGCCTGCTTGCTCAGCTAAATACTGATAGCTAGTAGCAAATTAACGCGAAAAATTTCACACATGCCTTATAAGGCCTAGTTGTTTTTTATAAAGCCGTTATGTGCTTTAAATGTTTTACCCTTTGTTGATCGTCAAAGAGTTCACCTAACGGTGAACTCTTTTTTTTGTGTGCAACATTACTCTTGTTGTAAACGCTCGTACAACCAATCTTTTAATTCTGAACGCTCATGTTTTAGTTGATTCATTTGCTCATCGCTAATGGGCGCATCTTTAAGCTCTAAAACACGAATCTCTTTATCTAGCTTGTCGTATTTATCTGCCTTTTTAGCAAATTCTGTGTCGCTTTTATTTAGCTCTGCAATGGTATTTAGGTACTGTGGAAAGTCATTGGTAAGTGAGTGGTCTTCGCCTAACATATTCGCTCCTTAGTAGGATAAATGAGTTACTTAAGTGAATTACTACCTTTTCATATATTACTCTGGGGCTTAGACAATAATAAATCAACCATAGCTAGCTTAAATTGATATAGCGCAGCGACTGGGTAGGATTTTGTTTAACGCCTACTTTTAAACAGTGATGGAGGATTTTTAAACTCTATTATAAATATTATTTTGAAACTGATTGTGTGTTTAGCCTTATTATCATTTATAAAGGGTGTGTCTAGAATGAAGCTTCATTACATAATTACTTATCAACAGATAACAGAGGCAATACCCATGAAAGCAATGACAATTAATAATTTTGGTGGCACTGAAGAGTTTGTAGCAGCTGAGGTTGCAAAACCACAAGTAACAGCAGGTAATGTGTTAGTTCGTATTGCCGCAACAAGCGTAAATACAATTGATATGATGATTCGTCAAATGGGTGCTGACTTACCCTTTGCTCCAAAACTACCGGGCATTTTAGGGATGGACTTTGCAGGCACCGTTGAAGCTGTTGGCGAAGGCGTAACAGAATTTGCAGTAGGTGATGAAGTATATGGTTGTGCTGGTGGCCTAGGCGATTTACCAGGTGCACTTGCTGAGTTTATTCTTGCTGATAAGCGCTTAATCGCTCACAAACCTAAAAATCTAAGCATGAAAGAAGCAGCCGCTATTCCACTTGTAGGTATTACAGCACTTGAAGGCTTAACACGTGCAAGTGTAAGTGCAGGCCAAAAAGTATTAGTACACGGCGGCGCAGGTGGTGTAGGCCATTTAGCAGTACAACTAGCTAAGCATTTTGGCGCTGATGTTTACTCAACTGGCGGTAACGCAGAGCAACTAGCACTCATAGAAAGCTTTGGCGCTACAGGCATAAACTTTAAAGACGAAACCGTAGAGCAGTACGTTGAAAAACACACAAGCAACGTTGGTTTTGACATGGTATTTGACACCGTAGGTGGTGGTAACCTGACTAACTCATTTGCTGCAGCAAAGCTAAATGCACAGGTATCTACAACGCTTTCTTTATTAGAAGTAGATTTAAGCCCAGTACACTTTAAAGGGTTATCGTTAAACGTAATCTTTATGCTTATTCCAATGATCCACGACTTTAACCGTCAAGACCACGGCGACAAACTTACTAAACTGGCACAAATTGTTGAAGCAGGCGGTATGCGCCCAGTACTTGATGAGCAAGACTTTAGCTTAGAAGAAGCAGCTAAAGGGCATGACCGCTTAGCAAGTGGCCAAGCTATGGGTAAAGTTGTTATTTCTGTACAATAAATTATACCAATCCGCATAATTAAGTGATCTATTTTGAGGATGGAAAAGCGTGTTGATAGTAAGGCAAAAAATTCGCTATTTAGTTGCTCTAAATGAGAATTTTTTAACGTAGATAGCGACACGTTTAGCCCCTGAAAATGATTAAGTATTATTGCGGATTGGTATCATTACGGCCGGCATCCTCGCCGGCCTCTTTCTTTTTTATGCCCGCCTGATTAACGTTTGTACACCCTTTTTTATAACCAAATATAAACAATAGTGCTTTTATTAATCGTATATAATTACGTTTTAAAATGAGTTGTTAATATTTTAGGGTCAGAGCAAGCGTTTATATGAAAATATTCACTAATAAATTTGCCAGTAAAGCTAAGCAGTTTTATATCGGTATTGTGCTGGTAGGCTGTGTACTGTCTGCGATGGTTTATTATCAGGCAGAAACCATTAAGCGCACCTCATCGACCTTAATGGAACAACAAATTCCGGCGCTGCGCGATATTCGATTAATCGAAACCTACCTAGTAAAGCAAGAGCGCTTATTATATGAGTATTACGCAACGAGTAAGCGTGAACTTTATTTAATCGACTTTTTAGAAAACCATGTACGTATACTTGCGCTGATAAAAAACCTAGATCAAAATCACAGTACATTAGCGCTAGAAAGCAGCTTAAGTGATGAGTTTAAAAGTGGTTTAGACTTAGCACTTAAATTACACGAAAACCTATCAAGCAGCAGCACTAGTTGGGATTTAGCCAGAGAACAACTAGAGCAACTCACTGAACTGCAAGCCCAAGTGATGGGGCACTTAACAAATGCAGAAACGATTATTTCAAATGCAGTTGATAGCGGCTACAAAGACACCGAAAGCAACCTGCACACCACAGTCAATATTGTGTTTTTGTTTACGTTTGCCATAGTGCTGGTAAGCATTTATACAGGGCGTTACGCATCTAAATTTATAAAGCTTAGTGCCCGTAACGAACGTTTAGCGCTATTTCCAACGCGCAACCCTAACCCAATTGTGAGTTTAAGCGCCAACCTTGAGCTTAACTACTGTAACCCTGCCGCTATTGCTATGCACAAAGCGTATGTAAGCGATAAACACAGTACGCCCATTGCATTACTCAGCCCTAATATAAAGCAGCAACTAATAGACGCTAAGCAGTCGGCTAGTCATGTTGAGCGTTTTTATACACAGCTAGATAATCATTACCTCACTTACCAAATACATTGGCTGCAAGAAATAGATGCCTTTGATATACACATACGCGATGTAACAGAGCAATTTGAGGCAGAGCGCTCATTAGAGTATTTAGCCTTTCACCACCCGTATTCAAAGTTGCCTAACCAAGCCAGTTTAGAAACATACACCAATGAGCTAATTTCGCTTGAGCAGCCTTTTAGTTTAATGCTGATTGATGTAAGCCACTTTAAGCTATTGCTTGGGCAATATGGTTTATCGGGGGCTAACGAGTGTATAAATGCCTTTGCTATGCACTTATCGCGCAGCGCTAATAAATTTTCTCAGCAGCTAAAAAGTAAAAACAAACTGACCTTTTATCACATTGCCGATGCTAACTTTGTGGTTATTTATACCGAGCAAGACTGCTCAACAACCCTAGATGACTTACTCAAAGGCGTACAAAGCCGTTTAAGCCAAGCTATTAGCACACCGTACGGTGAAATGCGTATGAGCTTTAACTGCGGTGTAACACGCTACCCAACCAGTAATGACTATAAAACGCTTCTACTGCACGCCAATATTGCCTTAGAAGAGGCGGTAAAACGTAATATTCCCTACGCTCATTTTGATACCGAAAGCGGAGTTAAGCACGCCCAGCAGCTGCATATTGCTCGGCGCCTTCATACCGCGATTGAAAAGCAGCAGTTTGAGCTTTATTTTCAGCCTAAAATGCACCTTAAATCGCAGACCATAAACAGCTGCGAATGTTTAATTAGGTGGTTTGATGATGGGAAGTTTGTCTCTCCGGCGCAGTTTATTCCTATTGCCGAGCACAGCGGGTTTATATTGCCATTAGGCGAATGGATACTTGATAGTGCCTTTGCCCAAGCTAAGAAATGGCATCAGCAAAACTTAAATATTCGCTTGGCTATTAATATATCGGCAAGGCAATTTACACAGCAAGACTTTGTGCAAAGCATAAAACAGCGGTTGGCGCACTTTAACGTGCCCGCGCATTTAATTGAGCTAGAAATTACCGAAACCGCCATTATGGACGATGAAGAGTTTGGTATTTCAGTACTGCAGGCGCTGAGTGCACTGGGTATTAGCTTATCAATTGATGACTTTGGTACGGGCTATTCGTCGCTGGGTTACTTACAGCGTTTTCCGGTTAATAAATTAAAAATAGATCAGTCGTTTGTGCGCAATATGGCCACAGACACACGGGATCAGGCTTTAGTACTGAGTATTTGCCAATTAGCTAAAAACTTAGGGCTCGATATTATCGCCGAAGGTGTAGAAGAGCATGCCCAACTTGAAAAACTAAAAGAGTATAACTGCGACCTAATTCAAGGGTACTTGTTAAGCCGGCCAATACCAGCAAACGAATTTGAAGCACTTTTAGCTAAAGGCGTAAGTTTTTAAGGCGTTTTGCTAATGTATGTTGGGTAATTATTAGTGATAGAATGGCCCTATAAAAGCTTCTATCGCTCATTTTACAAGCCACACATGTGAGCAAAGAGCACTACATTATTAAATAAGGTCGTTGTGTAATGCTGTTGATGATCGACAACTACGATTCGTTTACTTATAACCTAGTACAATACTTTCAGCGCTTAAACCAAGAGGTGCTGGTAAAGCGTAATGACGAAATATCTGTTGCGCAAATTAAGCAACTTAACCCCAAGCATATTGTTATTTCTCCGGGGCCTTGTACGCCAAACGAAGCGGGTGTGTCACTCAATGTCGTTGAGCAGCTAAAAGGCATTTATCCTATTTTGGGTATTTGCTTAGGGCATCAAACTATAGCGCAAGTGCTAGGGGGCAAGGTTATACGTGCTAAGCAAGTCATGCATGGTAAAACCTCACCTATTGTTCATAATAATAAGGGGGTATTTACCGGTTTAGAAAACCCGCTTACTGTGTGTCGTTATCACTCGCTGGTGGTCGAAAAACACAGTTTACCGAGTGAATTAGCCATTACCGCATGGAGCCAAACCGAGCAAGGTGAGTTTGACGAAATTATGGGGCTACTTCACACAGAGCTTGCTCTTGAAGGCGTGCAATTTCATCCCGAGGCTATTTTAACAACTCAAGGGCTCGAATTGCTTGCTAACTTTTTATCTCGCTTCTAACCTTACAGTAACCACCGAATGGTAATACTTATACTGAATGGACTTTATGACTGAACTTGCGTCGCAAAAGCGAATAGCCTCAATGCTTGACCAGCGTGCTCACGACTTGCTGCTTGGCCATAGTTTTGCACATCAACAAATTGGCTTTATTCATACGCTGGAAATTGATTATGGCGAACCAATGAAGCAACGCACTTTATTAGAAGTAGAAGTTGCCGCACAGCATAAACGCCAGCAAAGTAGCACCGCGCATCATAAGTACCGAGCACAAGCGAGCAAACAACTCCATAAAGTAATAGAAACAGCCATATTTAAGCAATTAGAAGATATGGATGCTGTTATTCAAAACACCATAGGCATAGAAGATAACGTTGCTACCATGCTAGATATACTGGCGGTTAAGTCGGCAAGTGTTGGGCGTTTAGAGCCATTGGTAAATGATTCTAGTTGGCTTGGCCGCGAATTAGTGTCATTGGTAAACCTGCCTTACTACCGAAAGCAGCGCAGCAAAAGTACCTCAGTCAAAGTAGACAGCCCCGCACTTGCACTGCGCTATATTGGCCTTGATAACTTACAATTGGTAATTCCTACTTTTGCTATGCGCCATTGGATGCCACACAGCACAGAGCCATTTCCATTATTAAAACGCCGCCTGCGCGACGCCGCCATGGCCAATGCAATTGCGGCGCAAAAAATTGCAGAGCTTAACGATGTAAACCCTGTACATGCGTTTACACTGGGCATGCTTATAGATGTTGGGCGTATTGCCTTAGTACGCTTGTACTTAAAAACCTTTGAACAGGTATGGCAACGCAAAGTGCAAATAGCACGCGAAGCACAGCAAAAAGATTTACACACGGCATTGATGGAGCTAAAGCCAGATCCCTTATTTTTAACCACATTGCTAACTAATAAGTCACTTGAATTAAGTGCTAAAGTTATACGAAAAATGGCTTTTAAGTTTTTGCCGTTTAATCATGTTATGGCGCAACTTGTTCATGGTATTGAGCAAAGTAGTGATGTTTTCCCTATGAGTGAAGTCATGCTTAAAGCGCGATGCTATTCGCAGTATTTAAACCTAAAACAGCACCAACTTATTGAACAAGATGAAATGCAGGCATGGTTTTCGTATCATCAATTCACTAAAAATGAGCTAAAAGCCCTCGAAAACAGCAATTTTACCAACCTTGCTATTCAAATTGACTAAAAAGCAGCTTACTCGCTGGTCCTTATATCGGTAATTTGCCGCTGGTGGCAGCAAATTTTCATTAACTATTGAATTTTTTGTTAATTTTTTTGCGACTATTCATTCATTAACATCTCCCCAAGCACACCTCGCTTTAAGCACTTAATGTAAGGCGCGACTCACTGCGCAGGCGCATAAGTATTAAAAAATGGCATTTATTTTCTATGCAGATAGTTATTCACTATCTATGAAATAATATCCCAAGGCCTTTATTTTAAAGGCCTGCATGAAAGTTTTTAACGAGACAGCACCACAAATATCTGAAATAATGAGCGCCTGAAAATTGAACCACAAGGCAGTTTTACGCTCAACCTTTTGCTATTTAGTGCGTAAATATCTTGGTTACATTTATAACCAAACACCTATTTTGATGTTTTGTGTTGCTCACAATTAAGAGGAAAAAAAATGACAGTCAATCGCGAATTATTTGATCACGTAATGGTTCCTAACTACGCGCCTTCAAGCGTTATTCCTGTTCGAGGCGAAGGCTCTCGCGTATGGGATCAACAAGGTAAAGAATTTATCGACTTTGCCGGTGGTATTGCTGTTAACTGTCTTGGCCATTGCCATCCTGCATTAGTAGGTGCATTAAAAGAGCAAGGCGAAAAAATTTGGCACCTATCAAACGTAATGACTAACGAGCCTGCGCTGCGTTTAGCTAAAAAAATGGTCGATGCGACCTTTGCTGAAAAAGTTTACTTTGCAAACTCAGGCGCAGAAGCAAACGAAGCTGCGCTTAAATTAGCACGTCGTTTTGCACTTGATAAATTTGGTGCTGAAAAATCACAAATTATCTCATTTAACAAAGGCTTTCACGGTCGTACGTTCTTTACCGTAACCGTAGGCGGGCAAGCTGCATACTCAGATGGTTTTGGTCCTAAGCCAGGCGACATCGTACATTGTGATTACAATGACCTAGCTGCATTTGAAGCGCTAATTAACGACAAAACATGTGCCGTAATGATGGAGCCACTGCAAGGTGAGGGCGGTATTATTTCGCCAACTGACGAATTTGCACAAGGCGTTCGTGAGCTATGTACTAAACACAATGCACTGCTTATTTTTGATGAAGTACAAACAGGTGTTGGCCGTACTGGTGAGCTATACGCATACCAAGGTTTAAACGTAGTGCCTGATATTTTAACGTCAGCTAAAGCTCTTGGCGGCGGTTTCCCTATTGGCGCTATGCTAACTACTACTGAGATTGCACAGCACTTAAAAGTAGGGACTCACGGGTCTACTTACGGTGGTAACCCACTGGCGTGTGCAGTAGCCGAAGCCGCATTTGATACTGTAAATACCCCTGAAGTACTGGCGGGCGTAAAAGAAAAAGCAGCATTATTTAACGAGCTTCTTAACGCGGTAAACGAAAAATACAACGTGTTTAGCGAAATTCGTGGCCAAGGTTTATTAATTGGTGCAGCCGTTAACGAGCAATACAAAGGCCGTGCTAAAGAGTTTTTAGTAGCAGCTACCGAGCAAGGGCTTATGTCGCTTGTAGCGGGTGCTGATGTAGTACGCTTTACGCCATCGTTAGTAATCACCGAAGCGGATATTCGCGAAGGTATGGCGCGTTTTGAAAAAGCAGTAGCAAGCGTAGTAAACGCTTAAGCGCGTTAAACCACCTTATTAAGGGCAAGCCTGCTTGCCCTGCATATTCTATTTACCGTTATTGATAAGGGAGCAAGCGGACTCATGATGATCCTTCGCCCAATCCAGCAAAATGATTACGCAGCGTTATTAAAAATTGCCCACGAATCGGGCCATGGTTTTACATCTTTGCCGTTAAACGAAGAGTTACTGCAAAAGAAAATTGACCATTCTGTAAGTTCATTTGCTAAACAAACGTCACAACCTGGTGACGAAGGCTACCTGTTTGTTCTTGAAGATACCGAAACCGGTGAAGTAGTCGGTACTTCAGCTATTGAAGCTGCAGTAGGGCTTGATGATGCGTTTTATCATTACCACTTAAGTAAAGTAATTCACTCATCACGCACGTTAGATGTATACAAAGCGGTTGATATTTTAACCCTATGTAACGACTACACCGGCGCGACAGAACTATGTACCTTATTTCTGAAAGATGGCTATCGTAAAAACTGTAACGGTAAACTTCTTTCAAAAGCACGCTTTATGTTTATAAAACAACATGAGCAGCGTTTTGCACAAACAGTAATAGCAGAAATGCGCGGCGTGTCTGACGAAAACGGCAGCAGCCCGTTTTGGCAGTGGCTAGAAGAGCACTTTTTCTCAATGGACTTTCCTACCGCCGATTACCTAACAGGTATAGGCCAAAAAGTGTTTATTGCTGAACTAATGCCAAAGTACCCAATTTACGTAAACTTGCTTAGCAAAGACGCTCAAGCGGTGATTGGTAAAGTACACGACAACACACGCCCAGCTATTGAGCTATTAAAAAATGAAGGATTTACCTTCAACGGTTACGTCGATATTTTTGATGCGGGCCCAACAGTAGAAGCAAAAGTAGATAACATTGCCACTATTCGTAATGCAAAAGACTTTAAAGTAGAAATAGGCGAAGCATCGGGCGATACCATGGTACTGCTTGCTAACGGCAAGTTAGAAGATTACCGTGCAACGGTTGCAGCGCTTAGCTTTGATGAGCGTGCAAGCAGCCTTATTTTATCGCAACAAATAGCCGATGCCCTACAGCTACAATCGGGCGACACCGTAAGCGCAACCCCAGTTTAATTAAGGAGAAAGTATAATGACTCATCCTGCACAATTTATTAATGGTCAGTGGTCACAAGGCCAAGGCAACGCATTTAACTCAGTAAACCCTGCAAATAACGACGTTATTTGGCAGGCATCTTCAGCGACTGCAGAGCAAGTAGATAGCGCGGTAAATTCGGCGCGCGAAGCATTTTACAGCTGGGCAGATAAAAGCTTTAACGAGCGCCTAGAGATAGTTAAAACCTTTGCAGCAACACTTAAAGAGCACAGCGAAGAGCTTGCTGTAGCGATTGCCCAAGAAACCGGTAAACCACTGTGGGAAACGCGTACAGAAGCGGGCGCTATGGTAGGTAAAATTGCCATTTCTGAAAAAGCATTTTTAGAGCGCACCGGCGACGTTGAAAACGCTATGCCGGTAGGGCGTGCGATGATCCGTCATAAACCACACGGTGTAGTTGCCGTATTTGGCCCATATAACTTCCCTGGGCACTTACCTAATGGGCACATTGTGCCAGCGCTTTTAGCTGGTAACACAGTAGTATTTAAGCCATCAGAGCTTACGCCAATGGTGGCAGAGCTTACGCTTAAACTATGGGAAAAAGCCGGTTTACCTGCCGGTGTAATTAACCTTGTTCAAGGTGAAGTAGAAACAGGTAAAGCCCTTGCTGCGCATAAAGGCATAGATGGTTTATTCTTTACAGGTTCTTCGCGTACTGGTCATATTTTACATGAGCAGTTTGCAGGCCAGCCAGGTAAAATCTTAGCGCTTGAAATGGGTGGCAATAACCCACTGATTATTAAAGATGTGGCAGATACTAAAGCCGCGGTACACGATATTATTCAATCGGCGTTTATTTCAAGCGGCCAACGTTGTACGTGTGCTCGTAAAGTATTTTTACCTAAAGGCCAACAAGGCGATGACATTTTAGCGCGCCTTATCACTGCAACTAAAGCTATTAAAGTAGGCAACTACGATGATGAGGATCAGCCATTTATGGGCTCTATGATCTCATCTGCGGCTGCAGCAGGCATGGTAAAAGCACAAAACGAGCTGGTTGAGCTTGGCGGTGAAGTGCTAGTAGAGCTTGAGCACACAGCCAATACAGGTTTTGTAACACCGGGTATTATTGAGTGTTCAGCAATTAGCGACTTCCCAGATGAAGAGCACTTTGGCCCATTATTAAAAGTGTTCCGCTTTGATGACTTTGACCACGCAATTGATAAAGCAAACGATACCAGCTTTGGTTTATCAGCAGGTTTATTAAGCGATAGCGAAGCCGACTACAATCACTTTTTACGTCGTATTCGTGCCGGTATTGTTAACTGGAACCGCCCAATTACAGGCGCATCAAGTGCAGCCCCATTTGGTGGTATTGGCGCATCAGGAAATCACAGAGCAAGCGCATATTATGCAGCCGATTACTGTGCATACCCTGTAGCATCGGTAGAACTTGAAAAAGTAACGATGCCAGCAACACTAAGCCCAGGCTTAAAAATAGATTAATTACTGTTCTATTTGTAGTTATAAAGAATGAGAAAAGCAGCTTAGGCTGCTTTTTTTGTATTGGTATCGCGCAAAGCTAGTAATTAGTGGCGCTTTCTGCTTAAATCTATGCAATTAGTTATTCAAAGGTGAAAATCACAATGGTTTTAGACAGGCAAGGGTACGATGACTTGATCATGTATCTAACTCAAAATTTAGCGTTATTTGAGAAGCCAGGCGAAATCAAACCCGGTGCCCCTACCGTTATGGAACTCATAGAAGACGTAATAGCGCATAACGTTATGCTAATTTGTGAACAACATACCAATCTTAATACCGAACAACGCAGCCAAATAGTGCGCGAAGTAGACGGTATTGTTTACGACTTACAAGAAGTACTAAGCAGCATAACCTCACAACCCGTTACGGTTGAACAACACGCATTTATAGATGAGTTTGCTGGGCTTATTAAAAACTTATTTGATAACGCGGTAACACAAACCTCTTAACGTTACCCGTTAACACAGCGCAGTATGACCTAATAACTGCGCTTCTATTACTTCTCGCCTTATTAATAACACCACTAAATTTAATCTCAGCGCTCACGTATCGTTGCAGATTGTTATACAATCAACAAAATTTTTTTAGAGATAAACACATGCAAGCAAATGTAAAATGGGTTGAAGGCGACACCTTTATTGGCCGTTCTAATTCTAATCACAATGTAGTTTTTGATGCCGGCAGCGACAGCGCTGCACCAAGTCCAATGGAAATGGTACTTATGTCGGTAGGTTGTTGCTCGTCGGTAGATGTGGTAAGTATTTTAAAAAAAGCCAAACAAGATTTTTCTGATGTGCAAGTACAACTAAGCTCAGAGCGCGCCGAAACAGCGCCTCGTGTATTTACTAAAATTAATTTACACTTTGTTGTTACAGGCAATAATGTCTCGGAAAAACACCTTGCGCGTGCGGTTTCGCTCTCTGCTGAAAAGTATTGTTCTGTTGCTTTAATGCTTGATAAAACAGTAGAAATTACCCACAGCCACGAAGTTGTGCAAGAACAGGTAAAATAACGCTTTTTCCGTGAGGAAAATTCGTATAAAATCCGCGAACTTTTCATTCTGCAGGTGCAGATTTCACTAATTTATAGGTTGGTTTATCATGAACAAACCCTTCGATAAACTTAAACTTCATGGCTTTAATAATTTAACCAAAAGTTTAAGCTTTAGTATTTACGACATTTGCTACGCAAAGACCGAGCAACAACGTAAAGAATATATTGAATATATCGACGAGCAGTACAGTGCAGATAGACTAACCGACATACTAGGTGATGTTGTTGATATTATTGGTGCTAACATTTTAAATGTGGCGCGCCAAGATTATGAACCACAAGGCGCAAGTGTGACTATTTTGGTTTCGGAAGAGCCGGTAGAAGAGCAGCAAAATTACGATGCTGACGAAGCGCCAGGCCCATTACCAGATTCAGTTGTTGCGCACCTAGATAAAAGCCACATTTGTGTACATACCTACCCAGAAGCGCACCCTGATGATGGTATTTGTACATTCCGTGCTGATATTGAAGTATCTACCTGTGGCATTATTTCGCCACTTAAAGCGTTAAACTTCTTAATTCATAGCCTTGAGTCAGACGTAGTAACTATTGATTACCGCGTACGTGGTTTTACCCGCGACGTAAACGGGGTTAAACACTACATAGACCACGCTATTAACTCTATTCAAAACTTCATGACAGAAGATACCAAAGAAGCGTACCAAATGATGGACGTGAACGTGTATCAAGAAAACCTGTTCCACACCAAAATGATGTTAAAAGAAACCGACTTAAACACTTACCTGTTCGGCCTATCTACTGATGAGCTGTCGGATGAGGAAGAAGAAGAAATTCGCTCTAAACTAACCCGCGAAATGCAAGAAATATTCTACGGTCGTAACCTACCAGACGCAGAATAAATTAGTTTAAAAGCAATTTAGTTGTATTAAAAATGGCGCTCAGTGAGCGCCATTTTTTATGTGGGGCATTTATAGCAATTCGCTTAATTAAGCATGCTGTAAATAAGCGCGCATACGGCCAATGAGCCCACAGCAAGTACAAACAAGGTGCTTAAACGGTTGCGGTATTTACTCAGCGCAGGCACTTTGTATACGGCAATCATTGGCATAATAAATAAAATCATCGCAATGATAGGGCCAGATAGCTGATCCATCATGTCTAAAATGCTCGGGTTTTTAACCGCGCAAAACCAAATAGCAAAAAACATAATGAGTACGCCAATTTTGTCGGCTACTTTTGCACTTAAGCTTGTTTGCTTAGTCACCAAACCGGTAAAGCTTTCGCGTGCACCTAAAAAGTGCCCTAAAAACGATGACGTAATCGCAATAAAGGCAACCAGCGGCCCAAGGGTCGCGATATACGAGTTGCTGGTGATATTAGCAAGGTAAGATAAAATCGATACGTTAGCCGCTTTAGCAGCAGCCATTTGCTCGCTAGTAAGCGAAAGCACGCACGAAAATACAAACAGCAGTACAAATACAATAAGTAGTAAGCTAGTGCGCTTTAAAATAGCCTCAGCCTTATTAGTGGCCTGATTGCCATAATGCCCACGCTGCACGTTCACAAAGCTTGAAATAGCCGCCGCATGGCTAAACGAAAACACAATAATAGGAATAGATAACCACAGTGTTTTAGTAAAGCTGCCCGCCTCAGGTAGGCTCATATCAGGCATTTGCCAGCTAGGGATTAAATAGAGCGATAAGCAAAATAAAATACCTACAAGCGGATACACCAAAATAGCAAAGGCGCGCAGCATTAAGCGCTCGCCGCCCATCATTAGGCTAATCATACCGGCAACCAATACACCCGAAAGTAACACGCGAGAAGGTGACTCAAGGCCCATTTGGTTAACCATAAAGCTGTCAACGGTATTGGTTAAGCCTACGCCGTAAATAAGCAAAATGGGGAATATAGATAAAAAGTATAATAAAGAGATTAACCTGCCCGCTGTTACACCAAAGTGCTCTTCAACAACATCAGTAAAATCTGAATCTTTATTTTTAGACGACAACACAAAGCGGGCTAAGCCACGGTGTGCTAAAAAGGTCATTGGAAAGGCTAAACACGCCATAATAATAAGCGGCCAAAAACCACCTATACCAATGTTAATAGGTAAAAATAAAATGCCCGCGCCAACGGCGGTACCAAAAAGGCTTAACGTCCACTGCGTATCGTGCAGGTTCCATTTAGAAGTAGGTGTGTGTTCACCTGTTGTTGATGCATTTGAAAGCGCTGCATCTTGTGATGGTGTCATGTGTGTACTCATCCATTATTTAAATAATAATCGCGCGCAAGAATATAGTTTTTAGCTAAAATTTTCATGTTTTGAGGGGGGTTGTAGACTAATTAATTAGACGCCGTTGCACCAAAAGTGTCATGAATACGAAACAGCGCTGTAAAAATAAACAAATACCCGAACCACCACAGTTGTAGGTTGGGTAGAGCGAAGCGAAACCCAACACGCCATAGCGTCATTCGAGCGGTAAAGCCAAGAGGCGGATTTATTTATTAAACTTGCTTATTCAATAATGTTCAATTGATATACACTGGCAAGGTAACGTATTGATAAGGATATTAAGTTGTCACAAGTTAAAACTCTCCCTATTACAGCCACACGCTGGCTTTCCCTTTTATTGTGCGCAATTACCGCCGCAACAATTACTGTATTTTTAAGCAAAGCCGGTTTTGTACAAAAGTCATATTCAAGTTTAGGCGCTATTTTAAATGCGAGTCCTGCTTTGCATTACAGCAGCGCTTTTTTAGCCGGTATTGGCATAAAGCTGCTGCTTGATAAGTTTTATATATCGCACCCCAAACGCGGTATTGGGTTTAGCTGGCGATATCCACCAGTGACAATTGCAGTGTGGTTATCAGTAGCAGCATTACTTGTTTATCTTTTTGTGAATGTGGCTTATAGACCGTATTTTCTTGACGGTGCTCTACTTTTTTCTAGTTTGAAGTTTTTACACATCACTCTATTTTCATCTGCATTATTTGTTGTGTTTCAAGAGACCAAAGAGAAAGCCAAAAAGTTGGGCGGCAAGTCGTGGTTTATCTTATTCGCTATTTTAGTAATACTCTTGCTTGCATCCGGTTATTATCAAACACCATGGCCGCTTATTATTACGTTCACTTTGCTTTACTGCCTTTTGGCTATTTTAAGGTTGCGAACTAGCAGCGAGATAAAACAAACGCACAATGAAGGCAGTTCTATTGGAGTTAATTTAGGTGATGATTTTAACGATTTAGATGATTTCAGAGAGTGGTTTAAAGATGACACAACTATTAAAAGTAAAGAAAAGTTAGAGTCCGACCTACAGGTGTATGCAAAGCGTATCACCGAGCGACTGCGTAACGGAGGTGATGATTATGAAGAAAACTTGGCGCAGCACATAGCGCTATGTGGACCATACGGTTGCGGAAAAAGTAGCATTGTCGCAGCACTAGCAAGCGAGCTTAAAAAGCCTAAGCAGGTAAAATTAGAGTCATCTGATAAAGAAAAGCTAACAGTAAAACAACAAAACAAGGTTAATTGGATACACAGCGATATATCTACGTGGGGTGCAGCCAGCGGTAGTGTTGCGCATGTGATACTTAGTCATGTTATCGATGACATAAGTCAGTATATTGATATGTGCGCATTTCGTACGCTACCTAAGCATTATACCGAAGCCCTAAAATCGGGTGGTAGCATATTTCAATTCGCTTCTACATTACTTGCAGGGCCTGTTGATACAGATATACGCTTTCAAAAACTTAATGATGTTCTTGAAATAACCAATCATAAATTACTGATCACCCTCCAAGACGTTGACCGTGGTACTGATGAAGAAAGTGAAAAGCGGCTAAATGATATCGCTGCACTGTTGGATAGGTTAAAGAAAAAAAGGTTAAGTCAAATTAATTTCATTATAGCAATGGGAAACAATAGGTTAGAGCACATAGATGTATTAAGTAAAGTAGCTGATCATTTAGAGACAATACTAACATTTGACTGTTCCAAACTTATTATTAAGTGGTGGAGGCTTAATATTGAAAAGCTTTATAGCAATCAGATGAAGCTTACTGAACATTTGCAGTTTAATGATATACAAAGCTTATTAAGAAGAGAAGCAACATATTTTAATGCTGTGACTTCTAAAGCTCCAAATTTAGCAAATAACTTAATTCACTCTATACGCATGTTAAAACGAATTATGAGGAGAGTAGATAGCTGTTGGGTTGAAGGCAAGTTGCTTGGTGAGGTTGATTTTAATACTTTACTTTTATTAATAGTCTTAAGGGAGACTAGTCCAAGTACATTTAATTATTTGGTTACTGAATACAGAAAAGCTCAAGATTTATCGCCTTTTGAGTATGGTTCACAAGTTGGGAGTTTGGAATACATAATGAAAAATATTGAGCAACTATCAGAAGATACTTTTGTGTATCATGCTAATGAATTGTTAAGGGAAATATTAGATATAGGTAAGCACCAATCTAAAAGCAGTATCTTAAAAACTCAAAAACTACAGAATAAACTTAAAACAGTTAACTACTTAGATCGTATAGTGCTTGAAAACCTTCCTGTAACAGAGCTAAGAGACCAAGATGTTATTAATGAATTTCTTCAAGCAGACTCAAACTCAATTGATGTATTAGCAGATAAAATTTTATCGGATGAGAGGTGGCTTGTTTCATTTGAAAGATTTGAAAGTATTTTCCTTTTGGACGATTCTAATGATATATGGAAGTTATTGGCATTAGCTTTACTTGGTAATCCAGAGGCTGACAATGCGAAGCTATTGTATAGAGGGAATGCTTTTGAGAAACTTTTAAAGAAATGTATCAACTCAGAAGATGATCTTAAGATGGTCGTAGAGAAGTTGCCTTCCGAGCATGAGCTTGCAAAGAAATTAACGGAGTGGTTTAAAAGAATCGAAAACATTCAAGAAGGTCGTATCTGAGAGTTTTTTGAGCACTTTATCACTATGAAAAAGTAGTGCTTGTTGGGTTTCGTTCCACTCAACCCAACCTACGGTGTTTAGGTTTACATTGAGCTGCTCGTGGCTAACAGCTCGAAGCTCTTAGCTTTTATTCTTCCACCGCACTCACTACAAAATACGGATTCAAATACTCATCTTTGGTGTTATAAATAAGCGGGCTGCCATCGAGCTTGGTTACTTTAGCGCCGGCTATTTCAGCAATAGCATGGCCAGCACCCGTATCCCACTCACAGGTTGGGCCTAAGCGCGGGTAAATATCGGCGCTGCCTTCGGCCACTAAACATAATTTTAGTGAGCTGCCTTTTGAGACCATTTCAACGTCGTCAAAGCGTTTTACAAACTCGGCTAAATCGGGTGATGGGTGTGAGCGGCTGCCAACCACGCGGATTAACCCTTTATTAGGTTTGGTGGTTACTTTAAGCTCAATACGCTCATCGCCTTTGTCTTTAAACGCGCCAATGTCGTTACTGGCTAAGTACGATACACCAAGCGCGGGCGCATCAACGACAGCAAGCACAGGTTTGCCGTTTTCGATTAGGGCTATATTTACGGTAAATTCGCCGTTCTTTTTAATAAACTCTTTAGTGCCGTCGATTGGGTCTACTAACCAGTAGCTTTTCCATGTTTGACGAATGTCCCAGCTTATATCAGCGCTTTCTTCGCTAAGTATAGGTGTGTCGGGGGTGAGCTGTTTTAGCCCTGTCACAATGACTTTATGAGCTGCTAAGTCGGCGTCGGTTACTGGGCTTTCATCGGCTTTGTATTCAACGTTAAAGTCCTTTTCGTAAATCCCCATTATGGCTTGGCCTGCTTTGCGGGCAAGGTTGAGGGTTTCTTCTAGTAGCTCGGTTTGGTTCATTGGGGTTAACCTATAATATGCTTTTGTTTTAGATACGTTATCAGTTGTGTAACCGATTGGTCTAGGGTGTTTTTACTGGTATCTAAAATTATTTCTGGGTTGTTGGGTGCTTCGTAGCTTGAGTCGATACCAGTAAAGTGTTTAATCTCACCTGCGCGGGCTTTTTTGTATAAGCCTTTAGGGTCGCGGCTTTCGCATACATCAAGCGGGGTATCTATAAATACTTCAATAAACTCGCCGTCATCTACTAGGTTGCGCACCATGTCGCGCTCTGCTCTAAATGGCGAGATAAACGCGGTAAGCACTAATAGGCCGGCATCGGTCATTAGTTTTGCGGTTTCGCCAACGCGGCGTATGTTTTCGATGCGGTCTTCGTCGCTAAAGCCAAGGTCTTTACATAAGCCGTGACGTACGTTGTCGCCATCAAGCAGGTAAGTGTGCGCACCTTGCTGATTAAGCGCCGCTTCTAGTGCGTTGGCTACGGTGCTTTTGCCAGAGCCAGAAAAACCGGTAAACCATAAAATGGCCGGTTTATGCTTTTTTTGCTCACTACGCTGTGCTTTTGTGGTTGCGTAGTTATGCCAAACAATATTTTCATCCATAGTGGTGTGTCTCTTGTACTGTAAGCGCCCGTATTAAAAAGGAAATACGAGCGGGATCAAGGTTAATACCGTGATTGAATAAATAATAGAAAGGGGCAAGCCCATTGTTATGTAATCTTTTAAGCGGTAGTTACCCGCGCTGTAAACCATAAGGTTTGTTTGATACCCAAACGGCGATATAAAACTGGCAGATGCACCAAACGCTACCGCCATAATAAAGGGTAGTGGGTCTACATTAAAACCCACTGCTAGCGAGTAAGCCACAGGGAATGAAAGCGCTGCTGCGGCATTATTAGTAATAAGCTCGGTGAATAATACGGTCATTAAAAATATGGCGATAAACGCGCCATAAGGGCCAAAATCACCTAGTACCATAAATAGGGCATCTGATATTTGCCCGGCAAGCCCGGTTTCTATCATTAATTTAGCAAGCCCTATGGCACTGCCTACAACGGCGAGTAGCTCAATGGGAAAGCGACGTTTTACTTCGCTCAGTTTAACTGTACCGCTAAGCAATAAGCCAATGAGTAACACCAGCAGGCCTTTTACTAAAGGAACTATACCTACAATGCTTAACCCTAATACCGCGGCAAAGCCTGCCAATACAATATTAGATTGTTTAGGTTTTAGGTGTGTTTGTAAGTCAAACCCCGATATATACACAAATTCGCGGTTTAAATTAGGTAATGAGTAAAAGTTTTTACCGGGAGCGAGTATTAAGGAGTCGCCGGCTTGCAATTGCACTTGCCCAAGGCCGCCTTGTAAGCGATCGTGCCCTCGGCGGATGGCAATAACAGCGGCATGAAACTGCTCTCTAAAACGGGCCTCTTTTACGGTTTTGCCAATAAACTTTGATGATTGGCTTACAACCACTTCAACTAAGTGTTCTATGTCTTTTTCGTGGTTGTCGTGCACCACTTTTAATCCGTCAAAGCGTCTTAATAAGGGCACCGATTTAATATCGCCAACAAACAGCAGTACGTCGTTTTGTCTAATAATTTGCTGAGGTGTTACTGCGTATATGCGCTCATCGCCACGAATAATTTCGGCGAGAAATAAATCTTTTAAATCGCGTAGGCCGTTTTCTTCTACGGTGCGGCCAATAAGTTTAGAGTCTGCCTGCACTTTTCCCTCTAAGTAAAAGGGAATAACCTCTTGTGTGTTTTTGCCGTTGTCGGGCAGGTATTTGAGCATCACTAAAATAGTAATGAGGCCCACACTTAATGCGCCAATGCCCACTAAGGTAAAATCAAAAAAGCCCAGTGGCGCCATGCCTGCATCTACGGCAAAACCGTTCACTATTAAATTGGTTGATGTACCAATAAGTGTAATGGTGCCGCCTAATATAGCGGTGTACGACAGCGGTAATAGTAGCTTTGAGGGTGAATGATTTGGGTTGTCTTTTATAGCGGTGATAAGCGATGCCACAACCGCGGTATTGTTAGTAAATGACGATAAAAACGCGGTTGATAAACCAAGCTTTGTTACCGACTTTACTAAGCTCCCTTTAGATAACGATTGGGAAAGCTGTTGTATGAGTGTGGTTTTTTCAATAGCGATTGAAACCAGCACTAATAATACGAGGGTAATGAGCGACGGGTTTGCGTAGTTTACTAACATGCTTTCAAGGTCAATCAGGCCTGTTAAATAACCCGTACCAATAGCACTTACAAATAACCATGCTGGATTAATGCGGGTGCCAAAAAGGCACCCAACTAAAGTAAGCATAATGCCTGTTAAAACGAGCTGCTCTACCATGCTTTTATATTCCTAACAGACATTTTTATACTTACAGTTTTGAAATATCAAGCGCTTGCCAATGTGGGAAGTGCTTGCGTACTAAGCTATTAAACTCAATTTCAAAGTCGCTGAAATCGCTGTTTTGTTTTTCGCTTTTTAGTACTTGCTCAATCATACCTGCGGCAACCGTTAAGTTAGATAAACGGTCGATAAGGATAAATGAGCCAGTTTCGTGGTTGTTGTGATACTCATCAGCTAATATTGTTTCGCTTAGTTCAAGCGTGACAATGGCAATTTCGTTTAGCTGAAGTGAATCGGCTGTGCCGTGCTCTAAGGTATTTACATCAATAGTGTGGTCAATCTTTTTAACCACGGCTGATGTATTTTTGCTACCTAGTTTAATATTGTAGCTTTTACCTAGTACCAGCGGCTCTTCGTGCATCCACACAAGTTTAGCTTGTATAAGATTAGTAACCGTTGCACTTGAGCTTTGCGGCACAATGACATCGCCGCGGCTAATATCAATTTCGCTATTTAGGGTAACGGTAATTGCTTGGCCGGCCTCTGCGTGATCTAGGTTGCCATTAAAGGTCACAATTTCTTTAATACTTGATGTTTTACCTGACGGTAATACTTTTATTGCATCGCCAACTTGTAATTTACCTGATGCCAATGTGCCCTGAAAACCACGGAAGTTTAAGTTAGGGCGCACTACATATTGCACTGGCAAGCGTGCTTCAAAGCCGGTATCGGTTTCGGCCGCTGGTGAGTCTTCTAAAAGCTCAAGCAATGGCTTGTCGGTGTAATAAGGCGTATGTGCAGAGCGTGTTACTACGTTGTCGCCTTTAAGCGCCGACATAGGCACAAACTTAATGTTTGATACGTTAAGTTGCTCAGCAAATTTAAGGTAATCGGCTTTAATTTTTTCATAAACGGTTTCGTCAAAATCAACGATATCCATTTTATTAATCGCGACCACAAACTGTTTAATACCTAGCGAGTCACAAATAAAGCTATGACGCTTAGTTTGTACTTGCACACCGTAGCGGGCATCAACCAAAATAATGGCTACATCGCTTGTTGATGCGCCTGTTACCATGTTGCGTGTGTATTGCTCGTGCCCTGGGGTGTCGGCAATAATAAATTTACGCTTAGCCGTTGAAAAATAACGGTACGCTACGTCAATAGTAATGCCTTGCTCGCGCTCAGCTTGTAGGCCATCTACTAGTAGCGCTAAGTCTAGCTCTTCGCCTGCGTTACCTACTTTTTCGTTATCTTTATGAAGAGCTGCTAGCTGATCTTCATAAATTTGGTGACTGTCGTGCAGTAGGCGGCCAATCAGTGTTGATTTACCGTCATCTACGCTGCCACAGGTAAGCATACGCAATAAGCTTTTATCTTGTTGGCGTGCTAGGTAGGCGTCTATGCCAATCTCTTTTACTTCGTTAATGGTGTCGTTAGTATTGGTAGACATTAGAAATACCCCTCACGTTTTTTCTTCTCCATTGAGCCTGCTGAGTCGTGATCTATTACACGGCCTTCACGTTCAGATGACGTAGATAGCAGCATTTCTTCAATAATTTCTGTTAGGTTACTGGCTGTAGATTCAACTGCACCGGTAAGTGGGTAACAGCCTAAAGTACGAAAACGTACCGACTTCATTTGTGGTACTTCACCTTCAGCAAGTGGCATGCGCTCATCGTCAACCATAATTAAGGTGCCGTCGCGCTCTACTACTGGGCGCTCTTTCGCTAAATAAAGCGGAACCATTTCAATGTTTTCTTGGTAAATGTATTGCCAAATATCAAGCTCAGTCCAGTTAGACAGTGGGAATACACGAATGCTCTCACCTGGGTTAACTTGGCTGTTGTAAGTATTCCAAAGCTCTGGACGTTGGTTTTTAGGGTCCCAGCGGTGGTGTTTATCGCGGAACGAGTAAACACGCTCTTTAGCGCGAGACTTTTCTTCATCGCGGCGTGCGCCACCAAATGCAGCATCAAAGCCGTATTTATCTAGCGCTTGCTTTAAGCCTTGGGTTTTCATTATGTCGGTATGTTTACCCGAGCCATGCTCAAACGGGCTAATACCCATTGCCATACCTTCTGGGTTTTTGTGTACCAGCAGGTCAAAACCGTATTCTTTTGCAAGGCGATCGCGAAACTCAATCATTTCACGAAACTTCCAGTTGGTGTCTACGTGTAATAACGGAAACGGAATTTTTGCAGGGTAAAATGCTTTACGCGCTAAGTGCAAAAGTACCGATGAATCTTTACCAATAGAGTAAAGCATTACTGGGTTCTCAAACTCAGCGGCGACTTCGCGCATGATTTTGATACTTTCAGCTTCAAGTTGCTGAAGGTGAGTTAAAGCCATTGTTAGTCGTCCTACTAAAATGATTAAAAGTGATTAAGTAAAATATAATTATGTATTTGATACGCCGGTTAGCGGCTGAGCAAAGCTACTGGTTTGCTCGTTTTGGCCAAACCACGCAAGCTGCGAGTGCAGGGCGGCTACTTCGCCAATAATAAGTAATGCTGGCGATACAACACTGTTGCGTTCTATTAAATCTGCAAGCTCACCTAATTGCCCCGTAACAACACGCTGGTTTTTACGCGTGCCGTTTTCGATTATGGCAACTGGCGTATTAGCGCTGCGGCCATGTTTTAAAAGCTGAGCCTGTATATGTGGCGATTTAATAACGCCCATATAAATAGCTAAAGTTTGATGCGCTTTAGCAAGCGATTGCCAATCGAGTTCTTGGCCATCTTTTTTACAATGCCCTGTTACAAACTGGATGGCTTGTGCGTGGTCGCGGTGAGTAAGCGGAATACCCGCATACGCGCTACAACCAGCGGCGGCAGTTATACCCGGTACTATTTGATAATTAACGTTATTGGCAGCCAGTACTTGTACTTCTTCGCCACCACGGCCGTAAATAAAAGGGTCGCCGCCTTTAATGCGGCATACTTTTTTGCCTTGCTTGGCAAAATCAACCAGCATTTGGTTGGTATCTTCTTGCGCTACACTGTGATCGCCCATACGCTTACCTACACAGACTAAATCGGCATCACGGCGTACTAATTCCATAATTTCATCAGACACTAAATAGTCGTATACAACGACATCGGCTTGCTGCATTAACTGCAATGCTTTAAGTGTTAAAAGCTCAGGGTCGCCTGGGCCTGCACCCACTACATACACTTCGCCTTCTGGCTCGGCTTTGGCATCAAGCATTTGCTCTAGTTGTGCTTGTGCTGCATCGGTATTACCCGTTTGCACTTTGCTTACGACTGATGAATCAAACACGCCTTCCCAAAATTGGCGGCGATCAGCAAAGTGCTTAAAGCGCTGTTTTACTTTGTCTCTAAAACTGCCAACTAAAGTAGCCAGTGGGCCAATGTGTTGTGGGATTAACGTTTCGAGCTTTTCACGTAGTCGCCGAGCAAGTACTGGCGCGGTGCCTGCACTTGAAATAGCTATGGTTATTGGATCACGGTCTACAATTGATGGGAATATAAACGTACATTTAGGTTGGTCATCAACCACATTTACAAATACATTGCGTGCGTTTGCTAGCTCAAATACATTGTTGTTTACTTCGTCTAAGTCTGTGGCTGCTATAACCAGCATTTTGCCATCAAGGTGCGACTCATCAAAATAGGCATCAATAAGCGTTACTTCATTGTTTTGTGCATGTTCTTTTAGTTCATCACAAAACCAAGGTGCCACTAAGGTTACATTTGCGCGGGCTTTTAAAAACGCGCGACATTTGCGTAATGCGACCTCTCCACCGCCAACAACCAGCACGGGTTTGTTGTCGAGTTTGGTAAAGATAGGTAAATACTGCACGTGGTTAACACCTCTAAGTAAAATCTAAAATAAAACGCTATTGAGCAGGGGGCAGAATATAGCGCGCACTAGTAAGTAAAAAATAATTAAAACCAAGTTTATATAACCAAAAGTTATAATGGGTGGTTGTTTTAGGTTTAAGCCTTAATCTATAGGGGATTAACGCGCATTACACGCAAAATAATGTGCTTATAGTGTTTGGTTATGAGCTATAGCGAGATTACGTTAATTTGTTACTATGACGCTAAACCTAATTTATCGCCTACTTAAAGGGATTACGTATGACTGAACAACACAACGATGCACACTTAGCTGTGTCGCTTATGGATTTAACAAGCCTAAACACCTCAGACACGGCCAGTGATATTCAGCAGCTTGTAAATAGTATTAACCCTAAGTTGGGCACGCCTGCTGCAGTATGCGTTTACAGTGATTTTGTAGATGATGCAAAAATAGCACTGGCTGCGTGTGAGCTTAACCATGTAAAAGTAGCAACGGTTACAAATTTTCCTAGTGGTGATGCGCCACTGAGCGATGTGATAAACGAAACACTGATAGCAATTGAGCGCGGCGCGGATGAAATAGATTTAGTGATCCCGTATAAAGCACTTATTGCTGGCGAGCACAGCAAAGTGCTGGAGTATGTAACTCAAAGTAAAAAAGCCTGTGGTACAAAAGCGCAATTAAAAGTAATTATAGAAAGTGGCGAACTTAAAACTGCAGAGCTAATCACTAAAGCGACAAACTTAGCTATTCAAGGCGGGGCTGATTTTGTAAAAACCAGCACAGGTAAAGTGGCTGTAAATGCAACGATTGACGCAACAAACGTGATGCTCAGCACTATTAAACAATCGGGTAAGGTTGTTGGTTTTAAAGCCGCAGGCGGAGTTAAAACCGTTACTGATGCAAAGGAGTATTTAGCACTGACACGCTCAATTATGGGCGATGACTACTTACAAGCCGCTACATTTAGGTTTGGCGCATCAAGCTTACTAAGTGATGTATATAAAGTATTAGAAAAATAACCATTAAATTAAGCACTACGCCTTTATATAAGAGAGTAAATGATTGGCAGGCGAAACAATAATGGAATTAATTAATTAGATTTTCCTATGTGGGTATCTTTTAGGCTTGTGTTAATGATTTGCGTAAGTATAATAGGCATCCACTTTGCAGGGGCGTAGTTCCAATTGGTAGAACAGCGGTCTCCAAAACCGACGGTTGGGAGTTCGAATCTCTCCGCCCCTGCCATTTTTACTCATAAGTTGAGTAAGTCTGGGGTTAAAAATCGGTTTAAATAAGTCTGTTTTTAAGTTTAGATTTTAATGGATTAACCCTGCCGTTGTGTAGGGTTGTTGTGTCTGTAGTTAAGGTAATAATATTATGAGCACGAATGTAGAAACACCATCAAGTGCGATGGAGTCGGTAAAGTGGTTAGTAGCAATCGCGCTACTTGCAGGCGCAGTTGTTGGTAATCACATGTTTGCAGATCAGTCTGTATTACTACGTGCAATTGGCGTTGTGGTTGCTATAGCAGCAGGTTTAGGTATTGCCTCGCAAACCGCTAAAGGCCGTGACTTTTTAGCATTTGCTAAAGAAGCACGCATTGAAGTACGTAAAGTTGTTTGGCCAACGCGCCAAGAAACTACCCACACGACATTAATCGTAATGGTTGCAACAGTGATTATGGCGCTTATCCTTTGGGGATTAGATGGCATTTTATTCCGCGCTGTAGGCTTTTTAACTGGATTGGAGATCTGATCCCATGTCGGATGAGAACAAAGAAATTAAATTACGCTGGTACGTTGTACAAGCATTCTCTGGTTACGAAAAGCGTGTAGCGCAAACGTTATCAGAGCACATTAAAATTGAAGGTCTTGAAGAGAGCTTTGGTGAAATATTAGTACCAACAGAAGAAGTTGTTGAGATGCGCGCCGGTCAAAAGCGTAAATCTGAGCGTAAATTCTTCCCAGGTTACGTACTAGTACAAATGGACATGAACGATGCAAGCTGGCACTTAGTGAACAGCACTGAACGTGTAATGGGCTTTATTGGTGGTACTTCTGACCGCCCAGCGCCTATTAGTTCTAAAGAAGCAGAACGCATTCTTAACCGTCTTCAAGAAAACGCTGAAGCACCTAAACCAGCTACATTATTTGAGCCAGGTGAAGTTGTTCGTGTTACTGATGGTCCATTTGCTGACTTTAGCGGTGTTGTTGAAGAAGTTGACTACGAAAAGAGCCGCGTGAAAGTGTCGGTACTTATTTTTGGTCGTTCTACACCGGTTGAACTTGAATTTGGTCAAGTTGAACAAGATAAGTAATTGATTAAAAAAGCTTCGCCATTATTTACTTAAATTTTGGCACGAAGCTTGAAAAAGGCCGCTGATTAACTTATAATCAGCGGCCTTTTTGTATTAAGGCAAAAATTTATTTTTGCTCGCAAAAAGTACGAAACCAATTTTTAAACTGGGAAGCCGTTAGAGTACGCGTCCTCGCGCGCACAAGGCTAAGACCCACCAAATGAGGTATTTATAATGGCTAAAAAAGTTGAAGCTTTAATCAAGCTACAAGTTGCCGCTGGTATGGCTAATCCTAGTCCTCCAGTAGGTCCTGCACTAGGTCAACACGGTGTAAACATCATGGAATTCTGTAAAGCGTTTAACGCGCGTACAGAGTCTATCGAAAAAGGCGCTCCAGTTCCTGTAGTGATCTCTGTTTACGGTGACCGTTCATTTACGTTCGATATGAAAACGCCACCTGCTGCTTACTTACTTAAGAAAGCTGCTGGTATCAAATCAGGCTCAGGCCGTCCTAACACTGAAAAAGTAGGCACAGTAACTCGTGCTCAACTTGAAGAGATCGTTGAGACAAAACGAGCTGACCTTACAGCGGCTGATATGGACGCTGCGGTTCGCACTATCGCAGGTTCTGCGCGTGCGATGGGCTTGAACGTAGAGGACTAAGAAATGGCTAAATTAACTAAACGTATGCGTACTATCCGCGAAAAAGTGGAAGTAACTAAAGATTACGAAATCAATGAAGCAGTTGCGCTTTTAAAAGAGTTAGCGACAGCTAAATTCGTAGAAAGTGTTGACGTTGCTGTTAACCTTGGTATTGACGCTCGTAAATCTGACCAGAACGTTCGTGGTGCAACTGTACTACCTAACGGTACTGGCCGTGATGTTCGTGTTGCTGTATTCACTCAAGGCGCTAATGCAGAAGCTGCAAAAGAAGCCGGTGCTGAATTAGTAGGCATGGAAGATCTTGCTGAACTAGTTAAGAAAGGCGAGATGGATTTTGACGTTGTTGTTGCATCACCAGACGCTATGCGTGTTGTTGGTCAACTAGGTCAAATCTTAGGTCCACGTGGTCTTATGCCTAACCCTAAAACTGGTACTGTAACGCCTAACGTTGCAGAAGCAGTTAAAAATGCGAAAGCAGGTCAAGTACGTTACCGTAATGACAAAAATGGTATCATCCATACTACTATCGGTAAGGTTGATTTCACTGCTGAGCAACTTCAACAAAACCTTGAAGCTCTAATCGTTGCGCTTAAGAAGGCTAAACCTTCTCAAGCTAAAGGTGTTTACGTTAAGAAAGTAACCATCTCTACAACAATGGGCGCAGGTGTTGCTGTTGACCAAAACACTTTAAGCACTTCTGTAGCTTAATAGGTGTTTACATGGCGTGAAATTTGTACTATAATTTTGCGCCATTTTGTTGAATAATTTATTATTTAACAAGTAAAGAATTCGGGTTGAAGTCCATAATTTCGCTAAGCTCTTGAGTGATGCGATAAATTGGGCTTCCGTCCAAGACCGTAGGCGGCTTCGGCCTTAATATTACCTACGTAGACGGTGTGAATCCCCAGATAGATTTTTCCTAATCTCTTCTGGCTCTCGCCGTAAAAAGCATCTCTATCAAGTTTGTTGATAGGGAAGAGTAAAACAGGGAAGCCGAGTGTCGGTGACCCATTAAACCAGGAGTAACACCCATGGCTTTAAATCTTCAAGGCAAAAAAGCAATTGTTGCTGAAGTCAACGAAGCAGCCAATGGTGCTCTTTCTGCAGTTGTTGCAGATTCTCGTGGTGTAGCAGTAGGCGCAATTACAGCCCTTCGTAAAGAAGCTCGTGAAGCTGGTGTATGGATGAAAGTTGTTCGTAACACTCTAGCAAAACGTGCTGTTGAAGGTACTGAATTTGAATGTCTATCTGATTCGTTAGTTGGTCCAAGCTTAATCGCTTTCTCATCAGAGCACCCTGGTGCTGCTGCGCGTATCTTCGCAGATTTCGCGAAAAAGAATGAGAAATTCGAAGTTAAAACGGCCGCTTTTGAAGGAAATGTTGTAGATGCAGCAATGCTTGCTACATTACCTACATACGATGAAGCTGTTGCACGCTTAATGAGCGCTATGAAAGAAGCGTCTGCTGGCAAATTGTGTAAAACAATTGAAGCAGTACGTGTACAGAAAGAAGAGCAAGCTGCTTAATTTTAAGCTGTTTAACCTCTCTTTCGGTGTAAATTTATTTGGACCTAGAGTCCGTTAATTATTAGGAAATTTGTAATGTCTGTAACTAAAGACCAAATCCTTGACGCAATTGCTGAAATGTCAGTAATGGACGTTGTTGCTCTTGTTGAAGCAATGGAAGAAAAATTCGGCGTAACTGCTGCAGCTGCTATGGTAGCAGGTCCTGCTGCTGAAGCTGCTGAAGAGAAAACTGAATTTGACGTAATCCTTACTGGCGCTGGCGCTAACAAGGTTGCGGCAATCAAAGCTGTACGTAGCGCAACAGGCCTAGGCCTTAAAGAAGCGAAAGCTCTTGTTGAAGCTGCTCCTGCACCTATCAAAGAAGGTGTATCTAAAGAAGAAGCTGAAGCACTTCAAAAAGACCTTACTGAAGCTGGTGCTGAAGTTGAGGTTAAGTAATCTAGCTCACGCTAGGTTCGCTGCCTGAGTAATCAGGCAAGGGCTGGTGATTATTTAATCACCGGCCTTTTTGCGCTATAGAGTTATGTATTCCTATAGCTCAAATGAAATCTGATTTTCTCTTTACTTTCAACGCTTTATAGTTTGCTAGTGTTGCTAAGGCGGAGTTAATTAGAACAACAATTAAATGTTGTAAATCTTGGCATAGATGCCAGTTAAGTCTGTTCTTACAAGAACAGGTCGGGTCAAAGATCAGCAAGCTGAGGAACCCCATGGCTTACTCTTATTCTGAAAAGAAACGTATCCGTAAGGATTTTGGTAAACGTCCACAAGTTTTGGATATACCTTTCTTACTGTCGACACAGTTAGAATCGTTTAAAAAATTCTTAGTCCCAGACGCTGATGGCGATCATGGTTTGGAAGCAGCCTTCCGTTCTGTGTTCCCTATTAAAAGCTACTCGGGAAATTCTGAGCTTCAATACGTAAGTTATCGTATTGGTGAGCCAGTATTCGATGTAAAAGAATGTCAAATTCGCGGTGTGACTTATTCTGCTCCACTTCGCGTGAAACTGCGTCTTGTAGTTATGGACAAAGAAGCTCCAGGCACAGTTAAAGACATTAAAGAGCAAGAAGTTTACATGGGCGAAATTCCGCTCATGACTGATACCGGTACTTTTGTAATCAATGGTACAGAGCGTGTTATCGTTTCTCAGCTACACCGTAGCCCTGGTGTATTCTTTGATAACGACCGCGGTAAAACCCATTCATCGGGTAAAGTATTATATAACGCACGCGTTATACCTTACCGTGGTTCATGGTTAGACTTCGAATTTGATGCAAAAGATAACTTATATGTACGTATAGACCGTCGTCGTAAATTACCGGCGTCTATTATTTTACGTGCACTTGAGTACTCTAGCGAAGAAATCTTAGATATGTTCTTCGATACTACCGCGTTTGAAGTAACTGACGGTAAAGTTCTTATGGAACTTGTGCCTTCACGTTTACGTGGTGAAACTGCCGCTTTTGATATCAAAGGCGAAGACGGTGAAGTACTTGTTGAAAGCGGTCGTCGTATTACGGCTCGCCACATCAAGAGCATCGAGAAAAAAGGCATTAATCAATTAGAAGTACCACATGAGTACATCATTGGCCGTATTGTAGCTAAAAACTATGTTGATGAGTCAACAGGTGAAGTTATTGCAAACGCTAATGACGAGCTATCACTAGAGTTGATGGCTGAATTGGTTAAAGCAGGTCACACTAAAATTGAGACGTTATACATCAATGAAGTGGACAGCGGCGCTTACATGTCAAATACATTAAATATTGACTCGTCTAGCAACCGTTTAGAAGCATTAGTAGAAATTTACCGCATGATGCGCCCAGGCGAGCCACCGACGAAAGACGCGGCTGAAGCCTTATTCGAGAACTTATTCTTCTCTGAAGAACGTTATGACTTATCTACTGTAGGTCGTATGAAGTTCAATAGCCGTGTTGGTTACGATACAGACACAGGCCCTGGCACATTAAGCAAAGAAGACATCGTGTCTGTTATGAAAGTATTAATTGCTATTCGTAACGGTCAAGGCGATGTTGATGATATTGACCACTTAGGCAACCGTCGTATACGTAGTGTTGGCGAAATGGCTGAGAACCAATTCCGTGTTGGTCTAGTACGTGTAGAACGTGCTGTACGTGAGCGTTTAAGCTTAGGTGACCTTGACGCGATAATGCCACAAGATCTTATTAACGCTAAGCCTATTTCGGCAGCGGTTAAAGAGTTCTTCGGCTCGTCTCAGTTATCACAGTTTATGGACCAAAATAACCCGCTATCAGAAGTAACGCATAAGCGTCGTATTTCTGCATTAGGTCCGGGCGGTCTAACGCGTGAGCGCGCTGGCTTTGAAGTACGTGACGTTCACGTAACTCACTATGGTCGCGTATGTCCAATCGAGACTCCTGAGGGTCCAAACATCGGTCTAATTAACTCGTTATCTACGTACGCACGTACAAATGATTACGGTTTCTTAGAAACACCTTACCGTAAAGTGGTAGATGGTGTAGTAACTGATGAAGTTGATTATTTATCAGCCATTGAAGAAGGTCAGTTTGTTATCGCACAGGCGAACTCAAACTTAACCGAAACCAATGAGTTTGTTGATGAACTTATTCCGTGTCGTCACAAAGGTGAATCTACCTTTATGGGTCGCATGGACCAGCAATATATGGATGTATCACCACAACAGGTGATCTCTGTAGCGGCAGCACTTATCCCGTTCCTAGAACACGATGATGCTAACCGTGCATTGATGGGTTCAAACATGCAACGTCAAGCAGTACCAACATTGAAAGCGGATAAGCCGTTAGTAGGTACAGGTATTGAGTTAACACTAGCGAAAGATTCTGGTGTAACGATTGTTGCTAAACGTGGTGGTGAAGTAATGTACGCCGATGCTAGCCGCATCGTTGTAAACGTACATGACGATGAGCGTATTCCTGGTGAAGCGGGCATCGACATTTACAACCTTACTAAATACACACGTTCTAACCAAAATACATGTATTAACCAAAAACCAACGTGCATGGTTGGTGAACCGGTTACTCGCGGTGACGTGTTAGCAGATGGTCCTTCGACTGACTTAGGTGACTTAGCCCTTGGTCAAAATCTTCGCGTGGCATTCATGCCATGGAACGGTTATAACTTCGAGGATTCAATCTTACTATCAGAGCGCGTAGTTGAAGAAGATCGTCTAACGACTATCCACATTCAAGAACTACAGTGTGTTGCCCGTGATACTAAATTAGGTCCTGAAGAGATCACTGCAGATATCCCGAATGTGGGTGAGTCTGCGCTAGGCAAGCTTGATGAATCAGGCGTTGTTTATATTGGTGCTGAAGTTAAAGGCGGCGATATCCTAGTAGGTAAAGTGACTCCGAAAGGCGAGACGCAATTAACACCTGAAGAGAAGCTACTGCGTGCTATCTTCGGCGAAAAAGCGTCTGACGTTAAAGACAGCTCTTTACGTGTACCAAACTCTGTAACTGGTACTGTAATTGACGTACAAGTTTTCACCCGTGATGGCGTTGAAAAAGATAAGCGTGCGTTAGAAGTTGAAGACATGCAGCTTCGCGAAGCGAAGAAAGACTTCAACGAAGAGTTCCGTATTCTAGAAGCTGGTGTATTAGACCGTGCTCGCAAGCTACTTGCTGCAGCAGGCTTCGATGAAGACAACTTAGCGTCACTAAATGCTGAAAAGCTACTTACTCAAAGCCTTGCACAAGAAGACAAGCAAGCTGAACTTGAGCAATTAGCTGCCCAGTACGATGAGCTTAAAGCTGAATACGATAAGAAGTTTGAAAACAAACGTCGTAAAATCACTCAAGGTGATGACTTAGCACCTGGCGTACTTAAGATTGTTAAAGTATACCTAGCTGTTAAACGTCGTATCCAACCGGGTGATAAAATGGCGGGTCGTCACGGTAACAAAGGTGTTATCTCGACTATCGTACCAGTAGAAGATATGCCATACGATGACAAAGGTCGTACGGTAGATATCGTACTAAATCCACTAGGTGTACCATCACGAATGAACATCGGTCAGATCCTTGAAACACATATGGGTCTAGCTGCACGTGGTATTGGTGAGCGCTTAGAGGAAATGATGAAAGAACAACGTGAGCTTCATGAGCTACGTGAATTCATCAAGCAAGCTTACGAAATCGGTGAATCTCGTCAAGAAGTAGATATTGCTAGCTTCTCTGATGATGAAATTCGTCGTTTAGCTGATAACTTAAAAGGTGGTTTACCAATCGCTACTCCTGCATTTGATGGCGCTAAAGAAGACGAAATCAAAGACATGCTAGAGCTTGGTGGATACCCAAGAAGTGGTCAGGTTACACTCTATGATGGCCGTACTGGCGATCAGTTTGAACGTCAAGTAACTGTTGGTTACATGTACATGCTTAAACTTAACCACTTGGTTGACGATAAGATGCACGCACGTTCTACTGGTTCTTACAGCCTTGTTACTCAGCAGCCGCTGGGTGGTAAAGCACAGTTCGGTGGCCAGCGTTTTGGTGAGATGGAAGTATGGGCACTTGAAGCTTACGGTGCTGCTTACACTCTACAAGAAATGCTAACAGTGAAATCGGATGACGTGAACGGTCGTACTAAGATGTATAAAAACATCGTTGATGGTAACCATAAAATGGAACCAGGTATGCCAGAATCGTTCAACGTATTGTTGAAAGAAATCCGCTCACTGGGTATCAACATCGAGTTGGAAGAAAATTAAGCCAATTAGATGCTGCAGTTAATCCTGCAGCATCTGTTACGGCTGAATAGAATGTAGGGGCGAGATTATCCGCCCTCAAGATTAACTCCGACAGGAGAGCTAAGGTGAAAGACTTACTTAAGTTTCTGAAGCAACAAAATAAGACCGAAGAATTCGATGCAATTCGCATTGGTCTTGCTTCACCAGACATGGTTCGTTCATGGTCATACGGTGAAGTAAAGAAACCTGAGACTATTAACTACCGTACTTTCAAGCCTGAGCGCGATGGCTTATTCTGTGCCCGTATTTTCGGCCCAGTGAAAGATTATGAGTGTTTATGTGGTAAATATAAACGCCTTAAACACCGTGGTGTGATCTGTGAGAAGTGTGGCGTTGAAGTTACACTTACAAAAGTGCGTCGTGATCGTATGGGTCATATCGATCTTGCGAGCCCAGTAGCACATATATGGTTTTTAAAATCATTACCGTCTCGTATTGGCTTAATGCTTGATATGACACTTCGTGATATTGAACGTGTTCTTTACTTCGAATCATTCGTAGTAACTGAGCCTGGTATGACAACGCTTGAGCGTGGTCAACTATTAGGTGAAGAAGAATACCTAGATGCACTTGAAGAGCACGGTGATGAGTTTGAAGCTAAGATGGGTGCAGAAGCAGTATTAGACTTGCTTCGTGAACTTGATCTTGGCCAATTAATTGCAGAAATGCGTGAAGAGTTACCAACAATTAACTCTGAAACGAAGCGTAAAAAGATCACTAAGCGTCTTAAGTTAATGGAATCGTTCCACCAATCAGGCAATAACCCTGAGTGGATGATCATGACAGTACTTCCAGTATTGCCACCTGACTTACGTCCATTAGTACCGCTAGACGGTGGTCGTTTTGCGACATCTGATCTAAACGACCTTTACCGTCGTGTTATTAACCGTAATAACCGTCTTAAGCGTCTATTAGATTTAGCTGCACCAGATATTATCGTACGCAACGAAAAACGTATGTTACAAGAAGCGGTAGATGCGCTACTTGATAACGGTCGTCGTGGTCGTGCAATTACAGGTTCTAACAAGCGTCCGCTTAAATCTCTTGCTGATATGATCAAGGGTAAGCAAGGTCGTTTCCGTCAGAACTTACTTGGTAAGCGTGTAGATTACTCTGGCCGTTCTGTAATCACGGTTGGTCCTACACTTAAGCTTCACCAATGTGGTCTTCCTAAGAAGATGGCACTTGAGCTATTCAAACCATTCATCTATGGCAAATTAGAGCGTCGCGGCATGGCTACGACAATCAAAGCTGCTAAGAAAATGGTAGAGCGCGAAGTAGCGGAAGTATGGGATGTACTAGACGAAGTAATTCGTGAACATCCAGTATTACTTAACCGTGCACCTACACTTCACCGTTTAGGTATCCAAGCGTTCGAACCTGTACTAATTGAAGGTAAAGCAATCCATTTACACCCATTAGTATGTGCGGCTTACAACGCCGACTTCGATGGTGACCAAATGGCGGTACACGTACCGTTAACGCTTGAAGCTCAGTTAGAAGCTCGTGCACTAATGATGTCTACTAACAACATTCTATCTCCAGCGAATGGTGAGCCAATCATCGTTCCTTCACAGGATGTTGTATTAGGTCTTTACTACATGACGCGCGATCGCATTAATGCGAAAGGCGAAGGCATTGTATTTAAAGATCCTAAAGAAGCAGAAAAAGCATACCGTAGTGGTAACGCAGAACTTCACGCGCGCGTTAAAGTGCGTATTAGTCAGTCAATCACTAACGAAGCAGGTGTTGTTGAAGACACTGTAACGCTTATCGACACTACTGTTGGTCGTGCAATTCTGTCTCTAATTTTACCTAAAGGCATGCCGTTTGAGTCAATCAACCAAGCATTAGGTAAAAAGCAGATTTCTGGCTTATTAAACGAGTGTTACCGTCGTCTAGGTCTTAAAGACACTGTTGTGTTTGCTGACCAAGTTATGTACACCGGTTTCCACTACGCAATGAAGTCAGGTGTTTCAATTGGTATCGATGACTTAGTTATCCCACCAGTTAAAGCATCAATCATTGAATCAGCTGAAGCTGAAGTAACTGAAATCAACCAACAATTCCAATCAGGTCTTGTAACGGCTGGTGAAAAGTACAATAAAGTTATCGATATCTGGTCACGTGTAAATGAAAACTTATCACGTGAAATGATGGCCAACTTGTCTAAAGACACGGTTATCAATGCGAAAGGTGAAGAAGAAGAGCAACCGTCATTTAACTCAGTGTTTATGATGGCCGACTCAGGTGCTCGTGGTAGTGCCGCTCAGATCCGTCAGCTAGCAGGTATGCGTGGTCTAATGGCACGTCCAGATGGTTCAATCATCGAGACGCCAATCACGGCTAACTTCCGTGAAGGTCTAAACGTACTACAGTACTTCATCTCAACGCACGGTGCGCGTAAAGGTCTTGCCGATACAGCACTTAAAACAGCTAACTCAGGTTACCTAACGCGTCGTCTAGTAGACGTTGCACAAGATTTGGTAATCAATGAAGACGACTGTGGCACAGAAGATGGCTTAACAATGAAACCGCTTATTGAAGGTGGTGACGTTGTAGAAGCACTTCGCGAACGTGTACTAGGTCGTGTTGTAGCTGAGCCTGTGGTTATCCCTAATACAGACACTGTATTAGTAGAACGTAATATCATGCTTGATGAAAAACTGTGTGACCTTTTAGAAGAGCACTCAGTAGATGAAGTTCGCGTACGTTCTGTTATCACGTGTGATAACGACTTTGGTGTATGTGCTAAGTGTTATGGTCGTGACCTTGCACGTGGTCATATCATCAACGCGGGTGAATCAGTAGGTGTTATCGCGGCACAATCAATCGGTGAGCCGGGTACACAGCTTACGATGCGTACATTCCACATCGGTGGTGCGGCATCAAGAGCATCAGCTGAAAACAATGTACAAGTTAAAACTGACGGTACGTTAAAACTACATAACGCTAAGTATGTACTTAATACCGACGGTAAGATTGTAATTACTTCACGTTCAACTGAAATCACTATCATTGATAGCTTCGGTCGTGAAAAAGAGCGTTATAAAGTACCTTACGGTGCGGTACTAACAGTACAAGACAATGCAGAAGTTCAAGGTAACGACATCGTTGCTACTTGGGACCCGCATAGTCACCCAATCGTTCTTGAGCATAAGTCAAAAATCTCGTTCAGCGATATTGATGACTCAAATACTGAAGCACAAACTGATGAACTAACCGGCTTAACCCGTGTAGTTGTTAAAGACCTTGCTAAAGTAAATGCGAAAGAGCCTAAGCTTATCATCGAAAGTGAAGAGCGCGGCTTGCAAGAAACACGTCTTCCTTCATTCACTACGATTGAAGTGACAGATGGCGTTACAGCAAACCCAGGTGACGTACTTGCACGTATTCCGCAAGAAGGTTCGAAAACTCGTGATATCACGGGTGGTCTACCACGCGTAGCCGACTTATTTGAAGCACGTAAGCCAAAAGATCCAGCTATCTTAGCTGAAATCACAGGTACTATTAGCTTCGGTAAAGAGACTAAAGGTAAGAAACGTTTAGTTATTACACCAGCTGAAGGCGATCATTACGAAGAGATGATTCCTAAGTGGCGTCAACTTAACGTGTTTGAAGGTGAGCAAGTGTCTAAAGGTGAAGTTATCGCCGATGGCCCTGAATCACCACATGACATCTTACGCCTACGTGGTGTGACTCATGTTGCTAACTACATTGTTAACGAAGTGCAAGAGGTTTACCGTTTGCAGGGCGTTAAGATCAATGATAAGCACATTGAAACAATTATTCGTCAGATGCTACGTAAATGTACCATCCTTGACGGCGGTGATACTGAGTTCTTAGCGGGTGAGCAAATTGAAGTAGCTCGCGTTAATATCGCTAATCGTGACCTTGAAAAACAAGGTAAAATCCCAGCGAAGTTTGAAATACAACTTATGGGTATCACGAAAGCATCACTAGCAACCGAATCTTTCATCTCGGCAGCGTCTTTCCAAGAAACAACACGTGTTCTTACAGATGCCGCAGTGAATGGTAAGAGCGATGAGCTTCGTGGTCTGAAAGAAAACGTAATTGTGGGTCGTCTGATCCCAGCCGGTACTGGCTTTGCGTATCACCAAGACCGTATGGCTCGCCGCAAGCAGGGTGAAGTTGTTGAAGAGCAAACAGTAAGTGCAGAAGAGGCAACTCAAGCACTAACAGATGCTCTGAACGCAGATTTATCTGGAAATCAATAAACTCTTATTAATCAACAGATTAATAAATCGTAAGACAGTTATCTACTGTCTTACGATGAGTTTAGGTTGACAGGTTAAACTTTGCTCATTAAAATTCCGCCACCCATTTACTTGCATGTATGTTACAAGCTTGTAAAAAGGGCGGATTTTTTTATTTTTTTCAGTAGTAATTTTAATTTCAGGAGCTATTTAAATGGCAACTATTAACCAGCTAGTGCGTAAGCCACGTCGTAGCAAGGTTACTAAAAGTAACTCAGCTGCGCTTAAAGCGTGTCCGCAAAAGCGTGGTGTATGTACTCGCGTATATACAACTACACCTAAGAAACCAAACTCAGCGTTACGTAAAGTAGCTCGTGTACGTTTAACTAACGGTTTCGAAGTAACATCATACATCGGTGGTGAAGGTCATAACCTTCAAGAGCACAGTGTAATCCTAATCCGTGGTGGTCGTGTTAAAGATTTACCAGGTGTGCGTTTTCACACTGTACGTGGTGCACTTGACTGTGCAGGCGTTAGCGACCGTCGTCAAGCTCGTTCTAAATACGGTGCAAAACGCCCTAAAGGCTAATTGTTTTCCGTTAGTAAGGCCAAGCACTAAATATTATTAATTATTGTTTTGGGTGATTGTTCCAAAAGGACAAACCTGAATAAACCGGAGATACAAAATGCCTAGAAGACGCGTAATAGGTCAACGTAAAATTCTTCCAGATCCTAAGTTCGGATCGGAACTTCTTGCTAAATTCGTTAACATCGTAATGTTAGACGGCAAGAAATCTACTGCTGAAAAAATTGTTTATGGTGCGCTAGACGTGGCTGCTGAGAAATCAGGCAAGTCGCACCTAGAAATCTTTGAATCTGCACTTGATAACATCCGTCCACAGGTAGAGGTTAAATCTCGCCGTGTTGGTGGTTCAACTTATCAAGTTCCAGTTGAAGTACGTCCAGTACGTCGCAACGCATTAGGTATGCGTTGGTTAGTAGACGCTGCACGTAAGCGTGGCGAAAAATCTATGGGCTTACGTTTAGCTCAAGAAATCGTTGACGCTGCTGACAACAAAGGCACTGCGGTTAAGAAACGTGAAGACGTTCACCGTATGGCTGAAGCGAATAAAGCATTCGCACATTACCGTTGGTAATCTGTCCTTAACCTTTAAGAGGATCATATGGCACGTACAACTCCACTTGAGCGCTACCGTAATATCGGCATAGTAGCTCACGTAGATGCAGGCAAAACCACCACAACAGAACGTGTTCTGTTCTACACAGGTCTTTCTCATAAGATCGGTGAAGTACATGATGGCGCCGCAACTATGGATTGGATGGAGCAGGAACAAGAGCGTGGTATCACAATCACTTCTGCTGCAACAACGTGTTTCTGGAAAGGGATGGACGCGCAATTTGACGACCATCGTATCAATATCATTGATACTCCAGGACACGTAGATTTCACTATTGAAGTAGAGCGTTCTTTACGCGTACTTGATGGTGCGGTAGTTGTTCTTTGTGCTTCATCAGGTGTACAGCCGCAAACTGAGACAGTTTGGCGCCAAGCGAACAAATACGAAGTTCCAAGAATGATCTTCGTAAATAAAATGGATCGCACCGGCGCTGACTTCTTAACGGTTGTTGACCAGGTGAAATCTCGTCTTGGAGCAACGCCTGTTCCAATCCAGTTGCCAATTGGCGCTGAAGACGACTTTAAAGGTGTTATTGACCTGATAAAAATGAAAGCCATTAACTGGAACGAAGCGGACCAGGGTATGACTTTCTCTTATGAGGCAATACCGGCAGAACTTCAAGAGCTCGCTCAAGAATGGCACTCTCATTTAGTTGAAAGTGCAGCTGAAGCCTCTGAAGAACTAATGGATAAGTACTTAGAAGGTGAAGAGTTAAGTGAAGCAGAGATTAAATCTGCCTTACGTCAACGCACATTAGCGAACGAAATTGTTCCCATTACGTGTGGTAGTGCATTTAAAAACAAAGGCGTTCAAGCTGTGCTTGATGGCGTTGTTGAATACATGCCTGCACCAACACAAGTGAAACAAATCCAAGGTATCCTAGAAAATGGAACTGAGGAAGAACGTCCAGCTGATGATAAAGCGCCGTTTGCTGCACTTGCATTTAAAATTGCAACAGACCCGTTTGTTGGCACTTTAACCTTTTTCCGTGTTTACTCTGGTACTGTTAAACAGGGTGACGCGGTTTATAACCCAGTTAAAAGTAAGCGTGAGCGATTTGGTCGTATCGTACAGATGCATTCAAACTCACGTGAAGAGATCAAAGAAGTTCACGCAGGCGATATTGCGGCAGCTATTGGTCTTAAAGACGTAACAACAGGTGAGACACTGTGTGATCCGAACTCTATCATTACGCTAGAGCGTATGGAGTTCCCAGAGCCAGTTATCTCTGTTGCGGTTGAGCCTCGCACAATCGCTGACCAAGATAAGATGGGTATTGCACTAGGTAAACTAGCCGCAGAAGATCCGTCTTTTCGTGTACAAACTGACGAAGAATCAGGCCAGACTATAATCTCTGGTATGGGTGAACTTCACCTTGATATCATTGTCGACCGTATGAAACGTGAATTCAGTGTTGAATGTAACGTTGGTAAGCCGCAGGTTGCATACCGAGAAGCTATTCGTTCAACTGTTGAAGTTGAAGGGAAGTTTGTACGTCAATCAGGTGGTCGTGGTCAATATGGTCACGTCTGGGTTAAACTTGAACCGATGGATATTTCGGATGATGAAGCACCAATTTATGAGTTCGTTAACGAAACTGTAGGTGGTTCGGTTCCAAAAGAATTTATCCCTGCGGTAGACAAAGGTATCCAAGAGCAAATGTCTCAAGGTGTACTGGCAGGCTACCCATTACTTGGCGTTAAAGCGACTTTATATGATGGTTCATTCCATGATGTAGACTCGAATGAAATGGCATTTAAAATTGCAGGTTCAATGGCAATGAAAGCTGGGGCGCTTAAAGCTGACCCTGTACTTTTAGAGCCAATGATGAAGGTTGAAGTAATCACTCCTGACTCAAACATGGGTGATGTAGTTGGCGACTTAAACCGTCGTCGCGGCATAATCGAAGGCATGGAAGATGCAATAGGTGGACTTAAGCAAGTTAATGCTCAGGTTCCTCTTTCTGAAATGTTTGGTTATGCAACTGCTTTACGATCTGCAACACAGGGCCGTGCTTCTTACTCTATGGAGTTTTTGAAGTACGCTGAAGCCTCTAAAAATGTTGCAGATACAATAATTTCAGCTCGCGCTGTTATATGATTTTAGCTTGTCTGGCTCAATAGTGAGTCAGGCTTTAATTTCTTAATTAGGAATTTTTTAAGATGGCAAAAGAAAAGTTTGAACGCGTAAAACCGCACGTAAACGTTGGTACAATCGGCCACGTTGACCACGGTAAAACTACACTAACTGCAGCAATCACTAACGTACTTGCAAAAGTATACGGCGGTG
>NZ_JAQREO010000010.1:0-164203 GCF_028599385.1 Pseudoalteromonas sp. CST2 | reverse complement strand
ATTTGCTTGGTAACCATAGCGTTTTGGACCCACCTGACCCCATGCCGAACTCAGTAGTGAAACGAAACAGCGCCGATGATAGTGTAGCATTTGCTATGTGAAAGTAGGACATTGCCAGGCTCCAAATTTAGTCGAAGGACTTAAACCTTAATAAATAAAATAAGAAAATTGAACAGAATTTTCTTGGTAACCATAGCGTTTTGGACCCACCTGACCCCATGCCGAACTCAGTAGTGAAACGAAACAGCGCCGATGATAGTGTAGCATTTGCTATGTGAAAGTAGGACATTGCCAGGATTCAAATTAAAGAAACCCGTTACAGCGATGTAACGGGTTTTTTGCTGTCTGGGGTTTAGTAAATAACCAAGAGCCCACGCCAAACTCAGTAGTCAAACAAAACAGCTCGAAGGCGAGCCCCGGCCAATGATAGTGTAGTATTTGCTATGTGACTCTCCACCGCTGTGGGCACTATGACATTACTAGGATTCAAATTAAAGAAACCCGTTACAGCGATGTAGCGGGTTTTTTGCTATCTGGAGTTTAATAAAAAGCCAAGATCTCATGCTAACTCAGTCTTTGTAATGCCCGCCCCTGTAAATTCTTTGAGCCATAACATTAGTATCCTTATAGAAAGCTAAGCCATTATAGGGAAAGTCACGGCACACATCGTGCTCAGTGTAATCAGTTTTTTATAGCCCCGCAAAATGATTAAGGCTTATTGCGGATTAGTATTGCTTTGATATAGAAAATATCACTTTGAAAATAAACATTAAGTTCATGCTTATCTGCTATTTTATTCATGTAACATAGCTAGGCGTGCAGAAGTTGTGCGTGTTAAAATCAAATTTTTATAAATGCCAAAATAGAGGTGTCAATTGCCCACTGCTGACTACCAAACTGTACTAGATGAAATAGCACACGAAGTGCGCCCTTTGTTATCACAAGGTAAGGTTGCGGACTATATACCTGCACTTGCTGAGGTTTCTAGCGAGCAGTTTTCTATTGCTATTTATACCACTGATGGCGAAACCATTTGTGCGGGTGATTGCTCAAAACGTTTTACTATTCAATCAGTTTCTAAAGTAATGACGCTTACAATGGCGCTACAGCGCTATGGCGACGAGCTATGGCATCGGGTAGGCAAAGAGCCCTCAGGAACCGCATTTAATTCTCTTACGCAGTTAGAGTTCGAAAAAGGCGTACCACGTAATCCTTTCATTAATGCTGGCGCGATTGTGACGTGCGATGCTTTGTACAGTCGATTATCCGCACCTCGCCACTCAATGCTTGAAACGTTTAGGTTACTTGCAGGTAATAGTGCAATAGTGATTGATAAAAAAGTGGCCAATTCTGAGTATGAGTTTAGGCATAGAAATGCAGCAATGGCGCATTTAATGAAGTCGTTTGGTAATTTTGAGAATGACGTCGATGATGTACTTTGGTCTTACTTCAATTTTTGTGCGATTGAGCTTAACTGTATTGAGCTAGCTAGAGCGTATAACTTTTTAGCGAATAAAGGGGTTGATTACAGCTCGGGTAAGCGCGTTTTGAGTAGTCGCCAAAATAAACAATTAAATTCGATTTTATTCACCAGCGGCTTATATGATGCGGCAGGAGACTTTGGCTACAGAGTGGGAATGCCGGGTAAATCGGGTGTGTCAGGCACTATACTAGCGGTATTACCGGGTAAGTTTACAGTGGCAGTATATTCACCAGGGCTTAATGAATTTGGTAATTCGGTGGCGGGGATAGCAGCATTAGAGCTGCTATCTAAAAAGCTCGATATTTCGATTTTCTAAAATACCGCAATAGGGAGCACGTAAAGCTCCCTATTTATTGGTCCCAGTACACTTGCTCAAGGCAGTCTTCGCGCTCTGGCAACCCACGTGATAAACGTGGAGAGTGCTGTACTAATACCTCGTAACTTGCGCGGTTAGCGTACTTACTAATTTGTGCAAGAGAAGAGTAGGTAATGGCCTTTTGTTCGTGTTTTGCTGAGTTAGCGACATTTAACTTATGATAAACGTTTGCTGATAAATCGTGTAACACGGCAGCCAACGCACAATCGCCAGCACCATTGGTGTTTTTGATTGAATCAGGCCCACCCATGAATGGCGCCGTATGGCTATACGCTTTTATCGGGTTTTCGCAATCGGATTTTTTCATTGCACGAGAAAACTCATAGCGATTAAAATCGGCAATGGCACCTGGTAATAATGGGTACTCGGTTGCACGTTTAAAGCTCTCATCAACGTAACCGGCCATAAATAAGCCTTTTTCGCCAGCGGTACAAATAACTAAGTCTACCCAGTCAAGTGCTTTGTCTGCGGCTAATAATGGGTCTTCAAAGCCAGTAATTGCTAGCCCTTCTTCTTCGTTCATGGCAAGTATATCGACATGCTCGTTTACAAAGTTAGCCCACCAGGTTGGATCTTGCTCAATTAAAAACTTAGTGCCGAGTGTTAAAACTACCGGTACACCTGCATCGTTAGCGTATTTAACTGCTTGCATGGTTGCTTCAGTCATTGTTTCATCACCCTGTGTACGCATTAGGTAGGCGCTGATCACAAGTGCTGATGACTGCTCAATTAAGTGTTTATCGATAGACTCAGGCTTTAAGTGATTCATTAAACCGGCGCTAATTGCGAATGTACGCTCGCCTGTTTCATCAATTAAGGTAAAACAACGGCCAATAGGGCCATCTACTGGTTGTAAATAGTCTAAATCAACGCGGCTTGATGTGTTACATAAAAAGCGGTAGGCATAGCTGCCAATTTTTATGTTTTCACTCATAACACCGAGCAATACTGAACGGTCATCTGCTAGTACAGAGTAGTTATGCATTGTGTTACCAATGGTGCCACCGGCAAATTCGTAATCAACCATGTCGTTTAGTTTTAAACGGTCGTAAAGTGCGTTAGTAATATCGCTATCAATAACTTGCGACATTCCTCGGCGAAGTTGAAACTCGTCTAAAAAAGCCTGATCGACTTTGGCCTCAATATCAACAACGATCTGATCGATACCCGTAATGTAGCTACGTTGTAATCGCTCAGTTGCGTTTAGCTGATTAGTAAGTGGATCTTTAGCTTCCACTGGAAAATAATGTTTATGTCTGCGGCGTCCAGGAAATTTCATTTGCTACCTGTGTTGTGAGCTAAATAAAAAAAGCGTGAGATTATAGCGTAAATCACACTCTATGAGCCACGATAAACCACATTATTTTGTTTTATTTTTGCAATAATTTAATCAATTACGCATTTTAAACAGGCAAGTTGATATAATACCGAAAGAAAATTTATTTAAAGTAAGCACTATGAACGATCTTAAAAGCGATGAGTATTGGATGGAGCAGGCATTAGTTTATGCCAATAAGGCGCAGCAATTGGGCGAAATTCCGGTAGGAGCTGTCCTTGTTAAAGATAACACGCTTATTGCAGCGGGTTATAATCGTTCAATTACTGATAACGACCCCTCTGCGCACGCCGAAATGATTGCAGTGCGTGAAGGAGGGAGAGCTTTAAATAATTACCGTTTAATTGATTGCACTTTGTACGTTACGTTAGAGCCATGCTCTATGTGTGCCGGGCTGTTAGTGCATAGCAGAATAAAGCGCCTAGTGTACGGTGCGCCTGATGCTAAAACAGGCTCGGCTGGGTCGATTATGAACTTATTGCAAGAGCCGAGGCTGAACCATCAGGTAGAGGTGTTAGGTGGGGTGCTTGGTCAAACCTGTGGTAGTACTATTTCGGCGTTTTTTAAACAACGCCGAGAACAAATTAAAGCGGCTAAAAAAGCAGCTCGTCAAATTAGTGACTAGTTAGCCTTATCTGAATCTACTTCTATCATTTGCTGCATCGCAAACATGCGACGACGCCAAATAATTTTTTTATGTAAGTTACGTAGCATAATACGACGTCTGGTGGCTGTTGAATGAATAATATTGCGTTTTAGTTTTTGCGTGCGTCTACGTTTTAGCATGTGTTCTCCTAATGCGTGAGAGTGAGAAAGGCACAAGATATATATTAAAAATCAGGTAAATATACTATAAACACACATTAGTGATCATTTCATGACAAGTAAACAGATTTTTAATTTAGTTACTAGAGTGGTTAGGCCTGAAGGGGAAATTAGCGCCTGTTAAAACGAGGAAAGAATCGTTTAATGCCCACATTTTAATGCTTCACAGGCCTGAATAGCCCATTTAAAAACGTAAATATAAACGCTTTACTGAGACTGCTGCGTGTTATTTTCACCTTGCTTACTTTTTTCTTCAGGTGAAAGCGAAGGGGTAGGTTCGGTTTTATCGTTGTTTATACGCTCTTTGCTTGGTTGAGCTGCTTTTTCAACTTCAGGTGCTTCAGGTTCTGATTCAGGTTCTGGCTCTAGGGCATTATTTTCATCAAGCCATACAAGTGCATCGTAATACCTGCGAATGTTATCAACATATTTTACCGCAACATCGCCACGCGCATAGCCGTAACGGGTTTTACGGTAATAACGTTTTTTGATTAAAAGTGGTAATCGCTTTTTAACATCGGCCCATTTATCAGGGCTCGCCCCTTGTTGTTCGGTAATAATGCGCGTGTCGTTAACGTGCCCCCAACCTACATTATAGGCTGCCAGTGCAAGCCAAGTTCTATCGGGCTGCGGGATTCTGTCGGGGATGCGTTTAACGAGCTTAGCTAAGTATTTAGCTCCGCCACGGATGTTTTGCTCTGGCTCTAACCTATTTGTTACGCCCACTTGTTTAGCGGTACTGCGTGTCAGCATCATAATGCCTCTTACACCTGTAGGCGATTTAGCGCGAGGGTTCCACATAGATTCTTGGTAGCTAAGCGCAGCAAGTAAGCGCCAGTCAAGGCTACCTGCATATTGCTCAAACCAAGGCCTGTAAGTGGGGAGTGTTTCTTTTATAGCTTCTATGTATGCAAGCGTATTAACGTAGTTAAACTGGCGTACGTGCCCAAAGTACTTTTCTTCGAGCACATACAGCTGGTTACTTTGTTTTACGTCACCAAAAAAGGGCACTAGCAGTGCATAAAGCGAATCATCTTTTGATTTATTAAGGATCCAAGCTATGGGGTCATTTCGGGTAACTGAAAAGCCAATACTTAAATTTGGGTGGTAGCGTCTAAACAGCGAAAGCGTGTGTGAGTCGGCGAGGGTGTAATCTATTTCGCCATCGATAACGGCTTGTAAAAGCTCCTCTTCATCGAGTTCTTCGGTTTCTTGCCAAGTTAAATCTGGGTTACTCTTTTTTATTTTTTGTAAGGTTAAAGAGTGGCTACTTTTGGCTATAACTGTAAAGTTTCCATCAAGGTCGTCAAATTCACGTGGGCGAACTCGACCTTGTTTATAAACCAACTTTTGGCTAATTGTTCTGTAAGTGGGGCCATAGCGGTATTGCTGTGCACGCACTTTGTTGTAGGTAAGTCCTGAGGCTATTAAGTCTAAATCGCCGCTTTCAAGGCGCTCAAACATATCGGATAAATTAAAAAACGGTACTATTTCTAGTTCAACACCTAGGTAGTCGGCAAAAGCTTGAGATAGCTCGTATTCAAAACCTTGCTCGCCTTGCACGGCTTGGTAGTAGTTGCTGGCACTGGCAAGGGTACCTACACGTATTTTATTTTGTGCTTTAATTTGGGCAAGTTGAGTTTGTTGCTCCTGCATATTACACGCACACAACAACATAACTAAAGTGATGATAATTATTAGCTTTTCTTTCAACATTAACCGCCCCATAAAGCTCATACCCCGTTATACCAAAACTTCACTATGGCGTCACTTAGCGTTTAGCTTTTATTGGTAAATTTGCTGCTGTTTATATAAATAAAAAGTTAATTTTCTGAAAAGCGCAATTTGGAGTTAAAACTCGGTGCTACATAGACTATAATGCCCGCCTAAAATATCGTTCAATCCCTAACCCCGGATGAAATTATCTATGTTGATCCTTCGTGGTGCACCAGCACTTTCAGAGTTCAGAGTTAATAAAATTTTAGCGCGTTGCAAACTATCGCAACTTCCAGTCACCAATGTATATGCCGAGTATGCACATTTTGCCGATTTAACCTCGCCTTTGAGTGTTGATGAGCAAACAAAGCTTGAAAAACTACTTACTTACGGTCCAACTATTGCCGAGCATACCCCAGCTGGCACACTTATTTTAGTTACCCCTCGCCCTGGCACCATTTCACCATGGGCATCTAAAGCAACCGACATAGCGCATAACTGTGGCCTTAAACAGGTTCACCGTGTTGAGCGTGGTATTGCTTATTACGTAGAAGGTGAACTAAGTGCAGATCAGCTTGCTCAAGTAACGGCGTTATTACACGACCGTATGACTGAGGCAACGCATAGCGAACTTGCTTCTGCAGCGCAGTTATTCCGCAATGATTCGCCTCGCGAAATGTCATCAGTTGACATTTTAGGTGGCGGGCGCGAAGCATTGGCTGCGGCAAACGTTGAACAAGGTTTTGCGCTTGCTGATGACGAGATAGACTACTTAGTAGAAAACTTTAAAAAGTTAGGCCGTAACCCTAACGACATAGAGCTATTTATGTTTGCCCAAGCAAACTCAGAGCATTGTCGTCATAAAATATTTAATGCTGATTGGACAATTGATGGTATTGAGCAGCCTAAATCGCTGTTTAAAATGATCAAAAATACATTTGAGCACAATCCTGAAAATGTGCTGTCGGCGTACAAAGATAACGCAGCAGTAATGAAGGGCTCAAAAGCGGGTCGTTTCTTCCCGAATGCGCAAGGTGAATATGCGTATCATCAAGAAGACATAGAAATTTTAATGAAGGTAGAAACCCATAACCACCCAACAGCTATAGCACCATTTTCAGGTGCGGCTACAGGCTCAGGTGGTGAAATTCGCGATGAAGGCGCAACAGGCCGCGGCTCTAAGCCAAAAGCGGGTTTAGTTGGTTTTACGGTTTCTAACTTACGTATTCCGGGTTACGAGCAACCGTGGGAAAGCGACTTTGGTAAACCTAATCGTATCGTAAATGCGCTTGATATTATGATGGACGGCCCTTTAGGTGGTGCGGCATTTAATAATGAGTTTGGACGCCCTAACTTATTAGGTTACTTCCGTACTTACGAAGAAAAAGTAACAAGTCACAATGGTGAAGAGGTGCGTGGTTACCACAAGCCTATTATGCTTGCCGGTGGTTTAGGTAATATTCGTGCTGATCATGTTCAAAAAGGGGATATTCCAGTAGGTGCAAAACTTATTGCACTAGGTGGCCCTGCAATGAACATTGGTTTAGGCGGCGGTGCAGCATCAAGCATGGCATCGGGCCAATCAAACGAAGATTTAGATTTTGCTTCTGTACAGCGTGAAAACCCAGAAATGGAACGCCGTTGCCAAGAAGTGATCGATAAGTGTTGGCAACTAGGGGATGAAAACCCAATTGCGTTTATACATGATGTAGGCGCTGGTGGTTTATCTAATGCGTTTCCTGAGCTTGTAGATGATGGTGGCCGTGGTGGTAAATTCCAACTACGTGATATTCCTAACGATGAGCCGGGCATGGCCCCACACGAAATTTGGTGTAACGAATCGCAAGAACGTTATGTACTGGCTGTTGCTGTTGAAGATTTTGATCGCTTTGAAGCCATTTGTAAGCGCGAACGTGCGCAGTACGCAGTAATAGGTGAAGCCACAGAAGAGCGCCACTTAACTGTTGCCGACAGCCACTTTGATAACAGCCCTGTTGATTTGCCGCTTGATGTATTATTAGGTAAAGCACCTAAAATGCATCGCGATGTAACTTCAAAGCAAGTTACCGGTAAGGCAATTGATGCAGAGTCGATTGATATAGCTGAGGCTGCTCAGCGTTTATTACGCTTACCTACTATTGCAGAAAAAACATTCTTAATTACTATTGGCGATCGCTCGGTTACCGGTTTAGTAGCACGGGATCAAATGGTGGGCCCTTGGCAAGTACCTGTGGCTAACTGTGCAGTTACCGCAGCAACGTACGACACTTACCACGGTGAAGCTATGTCACTGGGTGAGCGCACGCCGGCAGCACTATTAAATTACGGTGCATCGGCGCGTTTAGCCGTGGCAGAGTCACTAACCAATATTGCCTGTGCCAACATTGGTAGCCTAGAGAACATTAAGCTATCGGCTAATTGGATGGCTGCAGCAGGTCACCCTGGTGAAGACGCCGGCCTTTACGAAGCTGTAAAAGCGGTAGGCGAAGAGCTTTGTCCTGCGCTTGGTTTAACTATACCTGTGGGTAAGGATTCTATGTCGATGAAAACGACATGGAAAAACGAGGATGATAGTGCTGAGCAATCAGTTACTTCTCCGTTATCACTTATTATTACTGCCTTTGGTCGTGTTGACGACGTGCGTAAAACAGTGACTCCGCAGTTACGTACTGATAAAGGCGATACATCACTTATTTTAGTTGACTTAGGCGCGGGTAAAAACCGACTGGGCGCATCAAGCCTTGCACAGGTTTACAAGCAGCTTGGTGATGTTACTCCAGATGTGGACAGCCCTGAGCTACTGAAAGGCTTTTACAATGCCATGCAAGCACTTGTCGCTGATAGCAAGCTACTTGCCTATCATGACCGCTCAGACGGTGGTTTATTTACTACGGTAACTGAAATGGCGTTTGCTGGGCACACCGGTGTGACTGTTGATTTAGCTGGTTTAACCGGGACAGATCTAGAAGCACTTTATAACGAAGAGCTTGGCGCGGTAATCCAAGTTACTAACAGCGATTTAGATGCCGTAAATGCTGTATTTGAGCAACACGGTGTTGCTGCAATTAGCCACGTGATTGGCTCGCTTAATAGCGACGATAGCATTGTATTTAACCGCGGTGAGCAAACTGTACTTAATCATACTCGTACTGAATTACGTACTATTTGGGCCGAAACAACGTACCAAATGCAAGCACGTCGTGATAACCCTGATTGTGCTAAGCAAGAGTTTGATGCCAAGTTTGATTCAAAAGATCCAGGCTTAAACGTAAAACTTAACTTTGACTTAAACGAAGATATAGCCGCACCGTACATTGCAACGGGCGCTAAGCCGCAAATGGCTATTTTACGTGAGCAAGGCGTTAACTCGCATTTAGAAATGGCTGCTGCGTTTAACCGTGCTGGTTTTGCCGCTGTTGATGTACACATGAGCGATATCCTCGAAGGGCGTTTAACCCTTGAGCAATTTAAAGGCTTAGTGGCATGTGGTGGTTTCTCTTATGGTGACGTATTAGGCGCCGGTGAAGGCTGGGCTAAGTCTATATTGTTTAACGATATGGCACGCGATCAGTTCCAAAACTTCTTCCACCGTGAAGACACCTTTAGCTTAGGTGTGTGTAATGGTTGTCAAATGTTATCAACATTGAAAGAGTTAATTCCGGGTACTGAGCATTGGCCACGTTTTGTAACAAATAAGTCAGAGCGTTTTGAAGCACGCTTTAGCTTAGTTGAAATACAAGAAAACCCGTCTGTATTCTTTAATGGAATGGCTGGGTCGCGTATGCCAATTGCTGTATCTCATGGTGAAGGCCATGCAGAATTTGCAAACGATGCTGCCACTAAAGCTGCGCTTGAAAGCGGCACTGTTGCGGTTAAATTTGTAGATAACTACGGTAATCCAACAACGCAATACCCGGCTAACCCGAATGGTTCACCAGAGGGTATTACCGGTATTACCTCTACTGATGGCCGTGCCACTGTAATGATGCCGCACCCTGAGCGTGTATTCCGCGCTGTTGCTAACTCGTGGCACCCAGATGAGTGGAAAGAGGATAGCCCATGGATGCGTATGTTCCGCAACGCACGTAAAAATGTAGGTTAAAAACGACATATACAAGTTAGATTCATAATCTAGCTGTAAAATAAAAAAGGCTGCACTGTGCAGCCTTTTTTGATTGCGTAGATTTAAAATTACGATAGTTTGTAAATTATAAATAAAAGCTTATAAGGACAGTATGTTAAAGCGCGTTGGTTTAATTATGGGGGCTGTATTGCTAAGTATAGTTTTGCTTGGCTATGTATTTCGTTTGCCACTATTACAATGGGCTGTAGCGCCTGAACTTGAAAAAGCAGGTGTTACCTTAAGCTGCTTAGATTTTTCGCTTACGAGTAAGTTAAATGTGCATGTACAAAAAGCCTGTTTAAGTTACCAAAATCAAGAGCTTACTCTTACAGGTATTACTGCTAATACTAAGCATGTTAAAGTTAAACACGCAGTACTTAATGTAAATCCATTTCCTCAAGGTAGTAAAACAAGCACTGCTGCCACAATTTTAGATTTAGCGCTTCCTGAAAAAAGGCCAACAATTACAGTTGAGCATTTAACTATACACACTGCGCTTTTAAAGCGCCCGCTAATGCTAAATATCACCGAGCCCACGCTTAACCAGTTTGTAGTCAATGGTGATTTAAACGCAAGCGCAACGCTTTACAATAATAAGGTACAAGGGCAGCTTAAAATAAATGATGGATTATTGAAGCAACTACTTAAAACAGATAATGAGTTATTAAGTGGACTTAGCTTTAATGCTGCGCAGGCATTTAGCTTTAACGGGGTAGAGGCAAGCCTTAGTGGTGATTTACAAGGCCAGTATGACTATAAAATACAAAGCTGCGATATAACAAACAGCTCCAAAGGTGTGCTAAGTGCTACCTATAATTTAAATAGCCAAAACCTTGAGCTTGACCCAAGCAAGCTTAAAAACAATGTAAAACTTAGTAATAACTGCCAATCTCTTATTCCTGAAAGTGCCTACAAATCATTTGCTGTAAAGCAGCTTTCACTTAATTGGCAATGGGCTTTAGCTAAACCAATTAACTTTGCACATAACAACCTAACCTTACCGTTAATAACGCTCAAAAGCGCAGAGCAAGCCAAGCAAAATATAGATATAACGTTTACAGATACGTTTATAAATACTGCTGCACCGTTACAAAGCGCCCGCACACAGCTAAAGGCACAGCTACATACAGATGAAATAGACGCTATAACGCTAAGTACGCAGCTTAAAAACGCTCAATTAAGCGGTAATTACGATATTGCGCTTAACTCTTTGCCTAAATTTTTACCGGCTGAGGCTAATAATATTAAAGCTAAGGGGGATTTTACAGTTACTCAACTTATTGACTTTAAGCCCGAAGGTAGCGCACGTATTGAGTTTAGCGTTGATAGCGCAGCTGCTTATGGCAGCACTCTTAACGGCTACACAGGTAACCTTGAAGCAAGTATGAATGAAAAGCTCGATGCAAAAGTAACGCTTAAAAGTAAGCTTAAAAGCGTGCAATACAACGAATATAAGCTCACCGGTATTAATAACACCCTTAGTGCAAGGGCAAACTTAGGTGTGGGAGAGTTATTTGCTCACTTAAATGCAAGCACCCAAATAAATACACTCACTAGTCCAAATGTCGATTTAAATACTATAAACGTAACGTCAACTGGGCTGCAAAGTCGCGCGCTTAAAGCGTCTCATCATGTATTTGTAAATGGTGTTGAGCTGGTGGCCAATCACCATGTTTCAAAGGTAGCGCATCCGTTTGAAGTGATTATACCGCAGCAAAGTGTGCTTTCGTTAAATTCAATCGTTAGCCAATTTGAACCGTTAGCTCAGCTAACCCAAGGAAAATTGGGTGGGCGTATAAGTGGTGATGTGAATTTACAAAAAGCAAATTTTACTTTAACGATGACTGATACCAGTGCACTGTATAACGACTACTTAGCTAATCAATTTAGTATGCAGCTAGGTGGGCATTACGATTCAGGGCAGCTTAATGTTGCCCCTACTACCTTTAATCTTAATGAATTACGTGCAGGCGCTGTAGTTAAAAGTATCACGGGTAATATTAAAGTGATTAATAATAGCGCGCAGGCCTTTGATGTTGAAGGCGATATTTTTGGTGGTAAATTTTCTTTAGATAAATACACGCTTTTAAAGCAACAGCAAACAGCTAATGTTACGTTTGAAAATGTTGATGCCAGTAAATTAATAACGCTTGACGATAAGTCGGGTATTACCCTAACAGGTAGGCTAAAAGGGTCGTTGCCGTTTTATTTTGATCACACAGGGGTTGAGGTAAAAAATGGCAGCCTAACCAATCAAGGCCAAGGGAAGCTTGTTATTAGTAATAACGAAGCGTTTGACGCTGTTATGCGCCAGCAACAAGAGTTACAACCTGTGCTTGGGTTGCTCAAAAACCTTGATATACAAAAACTTAATAGTACAGTAGCGCTTAAAAGTGATGGCTGGTTAAACTTAGGTGTTAACTTACAAGGCTTTAATGAGCCAGAGCAGCAACAAGTTAACTTTAATTATAATCACGAAGAAAACGTGTTTACGTTGCTAAGAGCGCTTAGACTGAGCGACGAAATAACGCAAAAAGTTGAGCAGCAATACTCTAAAAAAGGAAACTAATGATGAAAAATTTGTTGAGCATTAAGGCCGTTATTGCACTTGCTGCTATTAGCGCTTTAAGCGCATGTACCCACAGAGTAGAGGTGGCAGCGAAAGAGCCGATAACGATCAATCTAAATGTAAAAGTAGATCACGAAATTCGAGTAAAAGTTGATAAAGAACTCGATAACTTATTCAGTGACGACAGTGAATTATTTTAGGAGCTAAATGATGACTATAAAAAATAAATTAAGTATTGCCACTCTAGCAAGTGCGGTATGTTTGTCGTTTTCGGCGTGGGCTATTAGTTTAGATGATGCTAAAAACCAAGGCTTAGTGGGTGAAGATAGCTCAGGTTACTTAGGGCTTGTGGTACAAAACAGCGAGGCAAAAGCCGTGGTTGAGGAAATTAACGCTAAACGTAAAGCACAGTATTTAAAGTTGGCTAAAAAGAACGATTTATCGCTGGCACAAGTAGAAGCACTCGCAGCAGCTAAAACAATCGAAAAGACCAAAATTGGCCACTATATTGAAGTGAATGGTAACTGGGTTAAAAAGTAATACAAGCAGCTAAACATATTACTTAAAAACCGAGCGTTTAGGCGCTCGGTTTTTTTATATTTGCTAAAAGTTGCTGCCAAAAGTCGAATCCTTTGCGCCTTGCAAGCTTTATATTGTGCTCTGGTATAGATTCAGGCTCGTTATAGTTATCAAGCGCTTCGCTCATACTCAGTTCGCGAATTAAATGCAGTGTAGGGTAGGGGGCTCGGTTAGTGTAATTTGCGGCATCATCTTCATCGCTGTCGGCAAACACGTAATCGGGGTGAAAATTAGCAATTTGGTATTTACCTTCAAAGCCTTGTGCTACCAGTAAGGCATTGGCTAAATCGACTAAATCTAAAAAGTCTTCAAAATCGCTAAAGCCGTTATCAAACAGTATTAATGTGGTTTCACGCTCTGGGTTTTGATCAAGCTGCACACACTGCTCTAGCATGTCCATTACAGCGTCATCAATTTTTGTTGCAGGGCTAAGCACATAATGAATACAGTTATTTTCTACTTCTTTACGGGCAAATGGGCAAAAGTTATATTTTACAATAACGGATGATACCCACTTGCGGGTTTGGGCAATTGCTTGATGAGTCATGCTTTTGGCTCTAAATACTGATTTATGATGGTTAATGTTTTTTCAATGGCGCCTTGGTTTTTAACTACACATTGCTGCGCTTTAATACCCAAGCTTTGGCACGCTTTGGTGTTTTGGCTTAAATTAATTAATTGTTTAGCAAGCTCATCGGTATTTTCAACAACGACAGCCCCTTTAAGTTTAATTAGCTCAGGGTAGATATGATCAAAATTATACGTGTGTGGGCCTGTAATAACACCAACCGAAAAAGCAGCAGCTTCAAGTGGGTTGTGCCCACCTCGGCGAATTAAACTGCCGCCTATGTAACTTACATTCGCTGCGCCATATAAACACTGTAGTTCGCCCAGTGTATCAGCTAATAGTACTTGCTCGTTTTGATAGTTATTGTTGCTGCGACGACTAAAGCTAAGTGGGCTTTGAGTTAGCGTATCGGCTACTTTATCAAATTGCTCTGGGTGACGCGGTGCTATAACTAAAAGTGCATTAGGGTATTTTTTTAATAGCTGCTGATGGGCGTTTAATATCATTTCGTGTTCAAGCGGGTGAGTAGAGCCTGCTACCCATACAAAACGTTCTTTGGTTTTATATTCGGCTTTAAGATTTGCAACTTTAGTTAGTTGCTCATTGCTTGGCGTAATGTCGAACTTTATTGAGCCTGTAACATGGCTCTTTGAAGGGGGTAAACCAAGTTCAATAAAGCGCTTAGCATCATTTTTATTATGACTTGCAAGCACTGAAATTGAACGCATAATTATATGCGTTAACCCTGCCACCTTTTGATACCCCTGTTGCGATTTTTCGCTTAGGCGAGCATTAAGCACTAATACCGGTATATTCTTTTTATGGCTTATTGCCATTAAATTAGGCCACAGCTCAGTTTCTAAAATACACAGTGCTTGTGGATTTACGCGCTTTAAAAATCGAGCGCTCGAACCTGCAAAGTCTATAGGTAAATAACAACACGCCACGGTATTTTTAAATTGTTCACTAATTTGCGCACGCCCGGTAGGAGTATTGCAGGTAATGAGTATATTAAGCTGCGGGTGTTGTTTTTGCAGTGCTTTAATCAGTGGCGTTGCAGCAAGGACCTCACCTACAGAAGCGCAGTGGAACACAACCGGTTTAGCGCTATTATTAAATAAGTGTTTGCTGATCAAACCAAAGCGCTCTTTAAAGTGCGCGCTGTAGCCTTTATTTTTTTTACCTCTTAGTACATACAAGTAAAATACAATCAGTGGGCTAATTAAAATTAAAGCGAGTGAGTAAAAAATGCGTGCCATACTGAACTTTTATTAAGGTAAGTGGCGCTAGTTTAACGCGAAAGTGATAATTTCTGAACATGTGAAGCACTAAATTATAATTCAGTTCAGCTATATTCCCATAAAATACACACAACTAAATAAAACTATGGAATAATGGATTTAATTTTTTCCTGCCATTTCAGTTCCTAGAGGAATTTTTCATGTCAATTATCGATTCTGTGGCAACAAGCTACGTTGAAAGTTTAAACCGTCATCAAGCCTTATTTGAAACGATGGAGGCTTATCATCAAGAGTCTATGCAATTATTAGAAGCGTGCCACAGTGCATTGCAAGCTGGTGGTAAGGTTATTTGGTTTGGCAACGGCGGAAGTGCTGCCGATGCACAGCATTTAGCTGCCGAATTTGTCGTGCGTTATAAGCTAGAGCGTGGCCCGCTTGCCTCTATGGCGCTGACCACAGATACCTCAATATTAACTGCGCACAGTAACGACTACCATTTTGATACGGTATTTGAACGCCAAGTTCAGGCTTTATGTAAACCGGAAGATTTAGTGATTGGTTTAACAACCTCAGGTACCAGCGCCAATATTAATTTAGCACTTGAAGCGGCTAACAAGATTGGCGCGTTTACGGTTGCCTTAACCGGACGCGAGGGCGGTAAAGTAAAAGACATTGCTAAATTGCCCATTATTATAAAAAATGATGAAACAGCTCGTATCCAAGAGGCACATATGTTTATTGGCCACTGGTTATGTGAAGCTATTGATATGGTTGTTGCGGAGCAGCAGTAATGGATTTATCGCTATTAAAAAACTTATCTAAAGCGCGTATTTTAGTTGTGGGCGATGTCATGCTAGACCGTTACTGGTATGGCGATACAGGGCGTATTTCGCCAGAGGCCCCTGTACCCGTTGTTAAAGTAAGCAAGTTTGAAGATAAAGCGGGCGGCGCTGCAAATGTTGCAAAAAACATTGCGCGACTTGATGCCAAAGTAGGCTTACTTGGTTTAATTGGTGAAGATGAAAGCGGGCAAATCTTAGAAACCATTTTAAAGGGTGAAAAAATACATTCACAGCTTGTTAGTGTATGCGATTTACCCACTATTTCTAAAATGCGTGTAATTAGCCGCCATCAACAACTTGTGCGCCTAGATTTAGAAGAAACCTTTAGCGAGCAGCATAGCCAGTTGTTATTAAACCGTTTAGAGCTGGTGCTTGATGATTACGACTTTGTGGTATTTTCTGATTACAGCAAAGGCTCGCTGAGCTTAATTAAAGAAATGGTTAGCGTTGCTAAAGCGGCGGGTAAAACCGTGCTTATAGATCCTAAATCGCCCGATTTACACTTATACGAAGGCGCAGACTACATTACCCCTAATTTACATGAATTTAATTTGGCTGGGGGTAAAACAGGCTCTGAAGAAATATTAGCACAAAGCGCGCGTGAGCTAATTAGTAAAAATGGTATTAAAGCCATGCTACTTACACGCTCTGAGCAAGGTATGTCATTAATTAATGCCGATGAAAAACACGACTTTGCAGCGCAGCAGCTAGAAGTAAGTGATGTAACTGGCGCAGGCGATACTGTTATAGCCACGCTTGCGGTGATGCTCGGGGCAGGTATGGAGCCTAAAGATGCGGTAGAAATTGCTAATTTAGCCGCAGGCATTGTAGTAAGTAAATTGGGTGCGGCAACGGTTTCACCAGAAGAGCTTAGCCAAAAGCTTGGCCAATACTTACACACCAATGGCGAGCACTACCAAACTCCATTTGACGATGTATTGCAACACATTGAGTTTGCTAAGCAAAATGGCGAAACGATAGTGTTTACCAATGGCTGTTTTGATATTTTACACGCAGGCCACGTACGCTATTTAGCCCAAGCCAAAGCGCGTGGAGATAGGCTCGTTGTTGGTTTAAATAATGATGATTCAATTACGCGTTTAAAAGGCCCTGAGCGCCCTATAAATCCACTTGATGAGCGCGCAATGGTATTAAGTGCACTCGCCTCTGTAGATTGGGTAATTCCCTTTGGCAGCGCGGACGAAAACGACACTCCCGCTAAATTAATCGAGCAAATAAGCCCCGATATTTTAGTTAAAGGTGGTGATTACACCGTAGAGCAAATAGCTGGCGCCGATCATGTGCTACGCCATGGTGGCAAAGTAGAAGTGCTGACATTTTTAGATGGTTGTTCAACCTCTAAAGTGATTAGCAAAATAAAGCAGTAATATTTGCTGATTAAATAAAAAGGGTTGAAAACGCAGTTTTCAACCCTTTTTTGTTATAAATAGCTGGCTTTAAAATGCTATTTTTAAATATACGGTCTAAAAATTATATTCGTACTTAGCAAACGCTGATGTGTCGTTTTCTGCGCCATCGTTGTTTGATGCAAAAGCACCGAGCGTTAAGCGCCCACCCATAGCCAGCTGCCTGTAGCGTAGCTCAACTTGTTTTGAGTTATAACCGGTTTTGGTAATTGTATTACCTAAATCGGGGTTACTAGGGTAACGGTCAAGATTATCGCTGTTGTAATCTACACTACGTAGTTTTACTTGCCAGTCATCGCCATTTGAAAGCTGACCTAAAAGTGTTAATACCACTGACTGCGCATCATTATCAAAGGTTGAACCAATAGTGCGGCCGTGGTAACGATAGCCCGATTTATAATCGGAGTGTTCGTAGTAGCAGTTTTCACTGGTTGATTCGGCCGAGCACGATACACCTGTGTCTATGTATTCAACGTTAACGAGCACATTTTGATTGTAAATGCGCTGCGTAGTTTGTACGCCAAATAAGTACGCTCTGTCGGCAGGTTTGAATTGCGAGCTGGCATCTTCGCCAATTGTACTTGCGTAGATTGCATAGGGGTGACTAAATAAAGTGTCAGACCAACGCACATCTATGCCAGCAAGCTGATTACCAATTTTAGACTCTAGTGAGCTATCACAACTTTCATTGCCATCAATACAATTAGTTTGCCCAGTAATAACATCAATAAAATCACCTGCTGAGCTTGGTTGGCCTTCACCGGCCCACTGCGCAGACCAACTTAAAGCAATTTCAAGCTGTTGCATCGGGCGAAAGTTAACACGGCTGCTCCAAAGCAGCGCATCAGGAATAACACGGGTCGATTCTAACTTTGCCATTTGCGCGGTAAAGCTCCATTGCCCAAGCCAACTTAACCAAGGCGTTTCAAACGCTGTGCTTTGTTCACGGGTTACACTTAGTGCCGGCAGTGGCTTTGCATTACCCGACATAATTAAACTATTATCAACACCTGGGCCCCAAAACTGCTCTACGGCACCGGCTCTAAAAATCCAATTGCCCAAGCGGTAGGCTAAGTAGCTATCGTCAAATGAGGTATCGTTACAATCTTCAAGTGCTTGTTCGTTAGTGGCTATATCATCGGTTGTTTTGCCATCAACTAAGCATTGTTTACCATCGTTTCGGTAATTAATGGCTACCTTCGCCGCAAAGTTATCGCCAAGGTAGGCGTAGGCCGCAGAAAGCTCAGATTCTTGAGTGTTGGTTGCCCCAAAGCTGGTGGCTATAATTGGGTCTGATGCGGCAAACGCTGAGAGTTGTACACTGTGCGAGCTACTGTTTTCTGACTTATAACGATGTTTTACACGAAGCAGTGCATCTTGCAGGCTGGGAGATAAAAGTTCAAGCTTGCTCGATTCTAGCTCGCCAATAAAGCTTTTCCACATTAGCGGGTAGGTGGTTACAGGCGCTAAAATAACACCGGCATCGGCCAGTTGTTGAATGTCGGCTCGTAGACCGTAATCGTCTGGCTTTACCCAGGGCTCTGCTGTTACTGATGCGCTCATAGCGCAAAAAAGAGAAGAAAGTAGAAAGATTCTGTTTCGCAAAGTTCAGATCCTTGTGATTAAGATTGCGGCTAAGTTTACCAATCTAGCATGGCTATTGCAGTAAATAATCTATTTTAGGGCGTTAAATTTGTGTATAAAAATGTAACCTAGCTATCGTAAAAACAATGGGATTGATATACTGCTGCGCAAATAGGAAATAGAGAATGCAATGAGCAACAAACGACTTTTATTTATACCCGTATCATCGCCACAAGGAATAGGTGAATACATGCGCTCGTTGTTGCTAGCCCAAAGCCTTGAAAGTGAATGTCTAGGTTCACTTAATATCCATTTTGTTTTAAATAAACACACGAACTACGCTAAAAACTGCCCATATGATACCACCTTGCTTGATCGCTCTGCGACTAAAGAGCGCGATAAAGTGTGTGAAGTTATAGCCGATTTTAAACCTGACATTGTAATATTTGATTGTGCAGGGCGCGCTGCCCACATGAAAGCTGCAAAAAAAGTGGGTGCCAAAGTGGTGTTTATTTCTCAGCATGCGAAAAAGCGAGCGAAGGGCTTAAAACTTAACCGTATCAACTTAATTGATAGCCATTGGGTGGTACAGCCTGATTACTGCATTGAACCGCTGAGCTGGGCTGAAAAAGCTAAAATAGATATGTTTTCTTTGGCTATGCCTAAAAATGTGGGCCCTTACATAGCGTTTTCATCAGCGTGCGATACCAAACAGGTATTAAAAAAGTATCAGCTTGATGAACAAGGCTACTTTATTGTGAGTGCAGGCTCTGGCGGTCATGTACTAGATAATCAAAACTGTGCAGATGTATTTTTTGCTGCCGCAGAGCAAATTTCATTGCAAACAGGGTTAAAGGCGGTGGTGGTATTTGGCCCTAATTATGATAAAGCGTTGCCAGCATCAAATACGGTTATAAATTTGGATACGTTAGAAAATAGTGAGTTTTTGTCGCTTATGGAGCAAGCTAAATTTGCGTTGTTAAGTGCTGGCGACACCCTATTGCAGGCGATTGCTGTTAAAACGCCTGCTGTGGCATGCGCTATATCAAAAGATCAAACACAGCGCCTAGCAAGTTGCGCCACAACTGGCGTGGTAATTAAAGCAAACTTTGAGATTGAAGACATAGTAAATAAAGCCAGCGCTTTACTAATAGAGCCGCATTTTAACCAGCTACTAGAAAAATATTCTTTGCTTGAAAGCGCGCATAGCTATGAAGAAATAACGCAAGGGGTTAAAAGCATGCTGATGGTTGCCGATAGATGAATATAGTGATTGTAATAGACTCGTTAGCGGGTGGCGGCGCCGAAAAAGTGATGCTAACCCTTGCTCAGCAGCTAGTAAAAACGCATAGCGTTACTATTTTATCGTTGGCTAATAAATATGAATACACGATCCCTGCGAATATAAAGGTTGAAAGTTTATTCAGTGATAAAGCCACTAAAGTGGATCGTTTTTGGAAAATAAATAAAAGTGTATCAAAGCTAGAGGCGTGGTTTAACAACAAACAAAAACAAATTGGCCCCATAGATTTAGTGCTTAGCAATTTAGATAGAAGCAATAACTTATTGGCTAAAAGCCAGATTAAAAATGTTCACTTTGTTATGCATAACTCTGTTAATGCAGAGCTAGCTAGGCAAAAAAAGTTAGGCCCGTTTTCTTATTACTATCTTAAAAAGTCAAAGCAAAACTTAAATGGAAAATCCTTGGTGTGCGTGTCTAAAGGGGTAGAGCAAGAAATTACCCAAGGGCGTTTAATTAGCCCAAGCGCCATCACAACTATTTATAATCCCTTTAATTTAGTGGATATAAAGCGGCTCTCAAATGAGGTTAATACGCAAATTCCACAATCGCCGTATGTTATTCATGTAGGGCGATTAGCTAAACAAAAGCGCCACGATATTTTATTTTCGGCATTTGCAAAGCTTGATAAAAAATACAAATTAGTCCTTTTATGTAATAAGCCTAGCAAAGCATTTAAGCTTGCAAAAACGTATGGTATTGAGGGACAACTTATAGTGCCAGGGTTTGAGCAAAACCCGTATAACTGGATTAAGCAGGCTGAGGCATTAGTATTAAGCTCTGATTTTGAAGGGCTCCCTACAGTGTTAATTGAAGCATTAGCTGTTGGCACGCCTGTAGTAAGTACTAACTGTACGTTTGGGCCGAGCGAAATTTTAACAAACGACTTGGCTAAATATTTAGCGCCTGTAGGGCATAGCGATGAGCTAGCGGCTAAAATTGAGCTGGTTTTAAACACTAAGCCTAATGTAGATAATGCCGATATTTTACAAAAGGTAACGGCTGAACAGGTTGCTAAGCAATACTTAGCTTTGTGTGGTTAATTGCCCTTTATAAATAGCCAATAAAGTTTGCCAGTCATTACTTTGCCAATAAAAAGCGTTGTTACGTCCTTGCTCTTTTAAAAATGAGCGCTCTAAACGTGCCATATTACTTTGTTGCCATTGCTTGTTAGGTGGTTTTATTTCGCCGCGATCAAAGTCGATAATATAAACCTCGCCCGTTTCATTAAATAAAATATTATTTATATTCAAATCGGCGTGGTACACACCTTTTGAGTGAAACAGCGCAACAGTATTGGCAATGCGCTTGAGCTCATCTTCTGTTAGTGGGCGTTCAATTAAAATATCGAGCAGGCTTTTAGCCCCTTTTACAGCCTCTGTAATTATATCGCCACGATAAATTAAGCCTATGGTTGTTACCTTAGCGGCAATGGGTTTTGGCACATTTAAGCCAAGCTCAATAAGCCTTATCATTAAGCTGAACTCTTTATACACACGGGTGTTTTTAAGTCCAGGGTAGAGGTACTGATCGCTTAACAACTTGCCAACTAAACCGCCACGCCAATAGTGCCTAAGTACAGCGGTTAAACTATCGTGTTTAAAAAACCAGGCTGTGGCGCGGCCTTTTTTAGCACCGACTATTTTATTTTGCTGTTGCCAATAATCTGCATCAAACCAGTTTAAATCAACCTCGTTAAAATAATCTGGGTGGCTTAAAATAGTGTGCTTACCTTGCGTTAGTGTTTTAAACATAGCTCGTTAAAATAATTAAATAATGCGTGTATATTAACGTGTTTTATAGCGCAGCATAAGTGCTTGCATTAGTACGAGTATAATTTAAGATCGCAGTCTATTATTTAAAGCCAAAGTGGAACGCGTGACTCAAGTGCCTAATTACTCCTCAATTTGTATTTTAAGACTCTCTGCCATTGGTGATGTGTGTCATGCCGTTAGTGCTGTACAAGCCATTCAAAAAGCACACCCCAATGCAAAAATAACGTGGGTAATGGGTAAAATAGAAGCCATGTTACTTGCCGATTTACCTGGGGTTGAGCTGGTGGTTTTTGATAAAAAACAAGGTAAGGATGCACTTAAAAAGTTAGCACACTCTTTTAAAGGGCAGCAGTTTGATGTGCTACTTAATATGCAAGTCGCATTAAGAGCTGGCTTTGTTGCACGTTGTATTCCGGCTAAAGTAAAAATAGGCTTTGATTGGGCACGTTCAAAAGAATTACATAGCTTGTTTATAAATAAACGAATAGCCCCACAAAAAGAAGCGCATGTGCTAGAGGGGTTTAAAGGCTTTGCGGGTGCCATTGGAGTTAAAGACTATTCACCTACCTGGGATATGCCTTATACCTTAGCGGATGAGAACAAAGCAGATGAGCTATTAGGGCCTGCGCATTTGGCAAATAAGTTATTGGTAATATCTCCTGCGGCCAGTAAAGCACAGCGAAACTGGTTGCCAGAGCGCTACGCTGCCCTTGCTGATTACGCGCATGAGCAAGGCTTTAACGTGGTACTAACGGGCGGCCCAACTGAGCTTGAGATTAATTTAGCTAATCAAATTATAAAACACAGTCACTGCACTATTTTAAACTTAGTCGGTAAAACAAAACTTAAAGAGCTGCTATGTGTACTTAAGCGCGCTGATTTAGTTTTAGCCCCCGATACCGGCCCAGCACATATGGCGGTAACGGTAGGTACGCCGGTTATTGGTTTATATGCGCATTCTAATCCTGCACGTACAGGGCCTTATTTATATCAAGACTACGTAGTTGAGGTGTATCATCAAAACCTGCTAAAGCAAACGGGTAAAACAGCTCAACAATTGCCTTGGGGTACGCGCGTTAAGGGCGATGACCTTATGAGCCAAATAACCGTAAACAGTGTTAAAGCTATGTTTGATCATGTGGTACAAAAAGAGTCTATAAAATGAGTGTAACAGAAAAAACCAAAGCGCTTTTTTTAGACCGAGATGGCGTGGTAAATATTGATCATGGCTATGTGTATCAAAGTGAAAAATTTGAATTTATAGACGGTGTGTTTAGTACCTGTAAAGCATTTTATGATGCAGGTTATAAAATTATCATAGTGACTAATCAATCGGGAATAGGGCGAGGTTACTACACTGAAGATGACTTTTTAGCTTTAACTCAGTGGATGAAAACACAATTTAGTAAGCACAATATTAAAATTACAGATGTGTATTTTTGCCCGCACCATCCCAAAAAAGCGATGGCGCAATATTTAAAACAGTGCCAGTGTAGAAAGCCAGCTCCAGGTATGCTGTTACAAGCTATGCAAGAGCATAATATTGACCCTTCTAGCAGTGTTATGGTGGGTGATAAACTTAGCGATATGCAAGCGGCACAAAAAGCGTCTATTAACACGCGAGTGCTAGTTCGCTCTGGTCAACAATTTGACGAAACCGCTAAACAATACGCCGATTTAGTGATTGACTCTATTAACGATTTACCAGCACACTACTTGGTATAAAGTGCGTTTATATTATCGCAACTAAAGTGTTAAGTATTGCTACCATTACCTGTATTAGCGACGAGCTGCAAACAGTGCATTTTACTTGTTAAACTTTTACAATACACCCCAACATAAACAGTGGCTTTAATGTTGTTGTTTACCCGTTCATTTAATTGGAGACTACAGATGAGAGCATCTGCTTTTTTTAGCCAACTACAAGAGCAAATTGAAGACGTTAAAGCGCAAGGTTTGTATAAAAGTGAGCGTATTATTACCTCGCAGCAACAAGCTCAAATAGAAGTTGCATCTGGCGATAAAGTTATTAATTTTTGTGCTAACAATTACTTAGGCTTAGCAAATAGCCCTGAGCTAATTAAAGCAGCGCAAGGTGGTTTAGATGACCATGGCTTTGGTGTTGCTTCAGTGCGTTTTATTTGTGGCACGCAAGATATTCATAAAACACTAGAGCAAAAAATTAGCGCGTTTTTAGAAACCGAAGATACAATTTTATACTCGTCTTGTTTTGATGCTAACACGGGCCTATTTGAAACTATTTTAGGCGCTGAAGATGCTATTATTTCTGATTCTCTAAATCACGCATCAATTATTGATGGCGTACGCTTATGTAAAGCTAAGCGTTTTCGTTATGCTAATAACGATATGGAGGATCTTGAAAAGCAACTTATTGCAGCTGATGAAGCGGGCGCTAAAACAAAATTAATTGCCACCGATGGCGTGTTTTCTATGGATGGCGTAATTTGTAACCTTGAAGCTGTGTGTGACCTTGCTGATAAGTATGATGCATTAGTGATGGTTGATGACTCACATGCGGTAGGCTTTGTTGGCGAAAACGGTAAAGGTACGCCTGAGTACTGTAATGTGCTTGACCGTGTAGATATTATTACCGGCACGCTAGGTAAAGCGCTGGGCGGTGCATCAGGCGGTTATACATCAGGTAAAAAAGAAATTGTTGAATGGCTACGTCAGCGTTCACGCCCTTACTTATTCTCAAATTCATTAGCGCCTTCAATTGTAACTGCATCAATTAAAGTACTCGAAATGCTTGAAAATGGTGGCGAGTTACGCGCTAAACTTTGGTCAAATGCTAAATATTTCCGTGAGCAAATGGAAGCCGCTGGCTTTACGTGTGCGGGTAAAGATCATGCCATTATCCCTGTAATGCTTGGCGATGCTAAAGTTGCTTCATTAATGGCAGACAAACTACTCGCTGAAGGCATTTATGTAACCGGTTTTTCGTTCCCTGTTGTGCCAAAAGGCCAAGCGCGTATTCGTACACAAATTTCAGCTGCGCACAGTATTGAACAACTAGACACCGCAATTGCTGCCTTTACCCGTATTGGTAAAGAAATGGGCGTTATTTAATTTTTTATAAACCGAAGTATTGCTTCGGTTTTTTAGTTGAGTGTTAACTATGAAAGCTTTATCAAAATTAAAAGCCGAAACCGGCATCTGGATGACCGACGTACCCAAGCCTGAAGTAGGGCATAACGATCTACTCATTAAAATTCGTAAAACCGCGATTTGTGGCACCGACGTTCATATTTATAAATGGGATGAGTGGTCACAAAAAACCATTCCGACCCCTATGGTTGTAGGCCATGAGTACGTGGGTGAAGTGGTTGATATGGGCCAAGAAGTACGTGGCTTTGCAGTAGGTGACCGCGTATCTGGCGAGGGACATATTACGTGTGGGCATTGTCGTAACTGTCGTGCTGGTCGTGTGCATTTGTGCCGAAATACAACCGGTGTGGGCGTTAACCGCGAAGGCGCATTTGCTGAATATTTAGTTATTCCGGCCTTTAATGCGTTTAAAATTCCTGACAATATTTCTGACGAGCTTGCGTCTATTTTTGACCCGTTTGGTAATGCTGTGCACACCGCTTTATCGTTTGATTTAGTGGGCGAAGATGTGCTTATTACAGGGGCAGGACCAATTGGTATTATGGCGGCGGCCGTTGCTAAGCATGTGGGGGCTCGCCATGTTGTGATTACCGATGTTAACGAATACCGTTTAGAGCTTGCGCGTAAAATGGGTGCTACACGTGCCGTAAACGTTGCGAATGATAAACTTGAAGATGTAATGAATGAGCTAGGTATGACTGAAGGCTTTGATATTGGCCTTGAAATGTCAGGTGTGCCAAGCGCCTTTAATTCTATGTTAAATAACATGAACCATGGTGGCAAAATTGCCATGTTGGGTATTCCGCCATCAGATATGGCCGTAGATTGGAATAAAGTTATATTTAAAGGCTTAGTGATCAAAGGTATATATGGTCGCGAGATGTTCGAAACGTGGTACAAAATGGCAAGCTTGATTCAATCGGGCCTTAATTTAGACCCTATCATTACACATCAATATTCGGTAGATGACTTCCAAGCTGGCTTTGATATGATGATTTCAGGTCAATCTGGTAAAGTAATTTTAAACTGGGAATAGTTTAAAGTTTGCATACAGAGGCGGCTTAAGCCGCCTTTTTATTATATTTTTAAAAGAGATTTCAATGGCATTTAAACATATATCTATAGCACAAACGCACGAACTGCTTGATAAAGAAGGTGTAGTGATCGCAGATATACGCGATCCTAACTCGTACCAAGCAGGGCACATTCCTGGCTCTGAAGCGCTTTCAAATGCCAATATAGCTCAGTTTATGATGGAAAAAGAGTTCGATCAGCCCATTATTATTGTTTGCTACCACGGCATGAGCTCACAAGGTGCGGCTAGTTATTTAGTAGAGCAGGGCTTTGAAGATGTATATAGCATGGATGGTGGCTTTACAGCTTGGGAAGCGGCTTACAGCGAGAAAGTGGAACGATGATTGAGCTAGGTAGTTTAAATAATCCTCGTGCCGCACAGGGCTTTATAGATTATTTAAAAAGCCAAGGCTTTGAAGGGCAACTGCGCAGTGCTGATGGCAGTAATGTTATTATTTGTGTTGCGGGCGAGCACTTTCATCAAGTGCAACCTTTGTGGGCTGAATTTGTACAAAACCCCAATCATGAGCGTTATCAACAAGCCTCTTGGGATGTGGGCAGTACACAATCTGGCTTAACGTATCAAGGACAGTCGCTTAATTTAGTGGCGCGCTTTAAAGCACTAAGCTGGCTAAATAAAACCGTAAGTATTGTAAGCGTTGCTATTTACTTTGCATTTTTATTGGGTGGCTTTGAGCAAATTTATACTGCTTTGCAGTTTAGCCCGAGCCAACCACTGAACTGGTTAACGCCGGCACTTGTTCATTTTAGCGCAATGCACATCGTATTTAACCTAATTTGGTGGATGTCGTTAGGTGATAATATTGAAAAGCAATGCGGCAAGCTGAGTTTAGTTGGGCTATTTGTGGTTACTGCACTTATTAGTAACTGGGCTCAGTTTTTAATTGTGGGACCTAACTTTGGTGGCTTAAGTGGCGTTGTGTATGGTTTATTGGGTTTTTGTTGGATTCACAGCTATTTAAATCCTAAGCAACCTGCGCTAGTAAGCACTGCCATTATTGGCTTTATGTTAATTTGGCTGGTACTCGGTTTTGCTGATGTGTTGTTTGTTGGTATGGCTAATTGGGCGCATTTAGGTGGGCTTTTAAGCGGCATGGCTTATGCCGTAACCGCTAATTTATTTAATGCTAAAAAAGCGTAAGCTTAGTGGTATAAATACTTAGTAAATAATACTTCACGAATAATCTCTTGGCCTGTTTCTTCTTTTAACAGGCTTTTTAATTTTTCGGCACACTTTGCTCTTATTTCTTCACGCCCAGTAAGCGACTTTATTTTTTCTTCAGGTTCTTTAGATAGTATTTCTACTAACGCATCGCGTAAAAGCGGGGTATGGTGCTCTACAATAGCAATATCTGCATTATTGCTAAGCATTAAATCTATAGTCACGCGTACATAGCCCATTTTTTTACTTGAAGCGCCTATGTAATTGGTAATTATGTCTGGCTCAAAACCAAAATAGCCCACTGTCGATTCCGCTTTTGCCGAAAAGCTAAAACAGTTTAGGATCAGTGCTAAAAAACCTGCGTATACTATTTTTTTCATCTTTAGTGTGTTTCCATTTTCTTAATACAAATAGTTTATACTTAATAGCGCCTAATAAACAGCTCCTGCAATTATTTATCGGCAGTAAAACATCACTTTTTCAAATGCTTTGGCAATGTTATCATCGTCTCGGTTTTTATTTTATTGAGCTATTGTGATTACATTTCCGCTTTCTATATCTGCCAATTGGCAATGTGCTTCTTTGGTAAATAACTTATCTGCGTTAGAGCAAGAGTGGCTATTTGAGCCACATTCATTAACCGCTAAATTAAAAAGTAATGCACAAAGCTTTAGTGTAAAAGTGCTTAATGAGCAAACTTTTACCCTAAGCGAAGCACAGCAACAACTACTTGGCTCAAATACAAATAAAGCACTTAATCGCGAGGTGCTTTTATTGTGTGATAATACGCCCATGGTGTATGCCCAAAGTTGGCTGCCCAGTACACAAACGCAAACAACACTACATAATATGGGCGCGCGCCCTTTAGGTGATGTTATTTTTCAGCACCCTGAACTTACCCGAAGTAATATTGAAGTAGGGCGCTTTGACTCAGAACATGCGCTGCAGTCACTTGTTAAAGAGTTGAATTTAACTACGCACCCTTTATTAGGTCGTCGTAGTGTGTTTTCTATTAATGATTATCACTTTTTAGTGTGCGAAGTATTTTTACCCGGAGCCTATTTGTACTCATGAAATTAGCCCCTTTGCAATTACAGCATAGCCCTTTTTATATTCAGCTCATGCGCATTGACAAACCTATCGGTACATTACTATTACTGTGGCCTACTTATTGGGCTCTATGGCTTGCAAACGCTGGTATGCCAAGCCTAGTTAACTTTATTGTATTTACCTTAGGCGTAATTGTTATGCGCAGTGCTGGCTGCGTTATTAACGATTTTGCAGATAGAAAAATAGACGGCTCAGTTAAGCGTACAGCAGGGCGGCCTTTGGCCACCGGACAAGTAAGTGCAGGTGAAGCACTGAGTTTATTTATATTACTGATAGCCATTGCTTTTGTATTGGTATTGCTACTTAGCATCAACACTATTTTATTGTCATTTGGGGCGTTGGCACTGGCATTTTGCTACCCGTTTATGAAACGCTATACACATCTTCCGCAGGTAGTCTTAGGCGCTGCATTTGGTTGGGCAATACCTATGGCATATATGGCATCAATAGACTCATTACCGCTGCAGGCGTGGCTGTTATTTGTTGCAAATATTTGTTGGACGGTAGCGTACGACACTATGTATGCCATGGTCGACAGAGATGATGATTTAAAAATAGGGGTTAAATCTACTGCTATTTTATTTGGTAAATACGACCGCCATATTATATTTTTATTAAACGCTAATTTTATAGCGTTGTTGGCGCTTATTGGCTTAATTAACCAGCTAGGCTTGGCGTTTGTTGCAGGTTTATGTACTGCCGCTGGGTTACTTATTTATCAGCAAGTGCTTATTCATAAACGTGCACGTGATGCATGTTTTAAAGCGTTTTTAAATAATCACTATGTTGGATTAGCTATTTTTGTTGGCTTGTTCTTGTCATTTGTATTTGCGCGTTAATTTCATCTCAACGCTATTAATTTAACTTCAGCATAGCCACTAGTTGTTGTGGCTATGCTGGTTTTATCGTGGCGGGTCAATTACTCCACTTATTGAGGCGTTCTTTCTAAACCAGCCAGCAATAGAGTAGCGCTCATTAATGGCAGGTAATACCTCATGTGCAAAACGCTCGCTTTCAAACATAACGAGTGTCCCCGCGGTGGGTTTGATTATTATCTCTACTTGCTTACTTTTTGGCTTGTAAATAACAAGCTCGCCGCCTTGCTCGGGCGTATTTAAATAAAGGATTGTTGTAAATACGCGGTTAGATCGCCCTTTAAATGCATCAAAATGCTTTTTATAAAAGTCGCCTTGGGTGTATTTAGCGTAGTGGCACTCATAATCAAATAAGCCCATAAAAAACTGTCGATTAAGTGTGGTTTTTATACTTTCCATTGTTGCTTGATAAGTTAGCTGTGCTTGTGAGCTGCCATCAAACCAATAGGTTTTATCTTTACGAATGGTTTTATCTATTTGTAAGTCATTTAAACGGCCAATACCTGCAGCGCTAAAATGCGGGTTAATACGGTGGCAATCGGTGATTAAACTCTCTACTAGCTCGCTAATAAGTGCGTTAGGTATAACAACATAACCATGGGTTTCTATTGCATCTAAATAAACATCAGAACTAAAAAGTGTGTTCATTTATGTCTGTTGATTAAAAAAGGTGCGACAGTGTAGCCTAAAAAAATTTAATAGCTAGTGGTTTGTGCTCCGCTATTTAAGCAAATAAAAATCTAACGCGTAAGCATAAAAACTAAAAGGGCTTTTTAGATTAAGCTGCTGTGCTGCAGGTTTTGGTAACAAGAAGAGTAAATCAGTAAGGGCTATCTAAATTGGTTGCCCTTAAAAGGTTTAAGGGCAATGCGGTATGCTATTTTATATTGGCTTAAGTAATAGTCGTAGATGCTTTTTTGATAAGAGATAATAAATGGTCAATGTGTTCGCCAACTGCTGCTTGTTGGCTTGTTTGTACAACAAGTTGTTCGTGACTTAAGTCTTTATTTGTTTTTAGCTGTACAAGCTCTGTGTGCTCTGCAAGAGTGCTCGCGTGTTCAATACTTGCAATAGCAAAGTGATCTGATTTAACCAGCCCTGACATTACTTGCTCAATGCTGCCTACCTTAATGCTAGCCGATTTATTGAGCATATCGATGGCTTCGTTAAGCATGCTTTGTACTTGTTTAGACTGAGAAAAACAGCCGTACATAGGGTAGCTATCTAAATCTTGTTTGCTGATATCGCTTTTATTTGCTAACGGATGGTGTTTAGAAACAAATAATACCAGTTGGTCTGGCAGGTGTATGTCGCTGCCGATGCTGTTAATTGCCTGCGAATAAACACTGATATCAATCTCGCCCTCTTGTAGTTTGCGTGCAAGTTCGTGCTGCTCTTGCAATTGCATTTCTATTTTAACATGGGGGTATTGTGCTAAAAATTGCCCGCATGAGATAGGCACTACACTGCTGGCTTTGTTGGTATAGCCAATGACTAACTTTTCGTCAGTATTGCCGTTAACCGATTGAGAAATTCGTTTTTTTGTATGCTCAAGTTCGGCAAGGGTGTTTTTGGCGTAATCAAGAAATAGCTCGCCTTCGGGTGTTAACTTTACTGAACGTGTTGAGCGTTTCACCAGTTCGTACCCCATTTCGTCTTCTAGGGTTTGAATGCTGCGCGTTAGCGCTGATGTACTAATTTGAGTTTGTTCGGCTGCTTGTCTGAAGTGGCGTAACACACCAAGCGCTACAAATTGTTCTAACTGTTCAAATCTCACTTTATAGTCCCTTTTTATAAGTAAGTCGCGTGTGTCGCGAACATCAATAATATTAGATTCGAGCTTTCAAAAAGCGAAGCCTAATATGTAACTGTGTTTGCAAATTTATGACATATTTGCCTCAGCATATCCCTCTTTTAGTATTATTTAAAGAGAAGACGCATTTAAAAGTATTACCAATTAGGCTTATTTATAGTGATTTATTACTCTATTTAAAACTAAGCTATGTTAGCAAGTAAGAATAAATACAATGACTTAGGTGCTTTGATGCTTTTAAAAGTAATACTTTAGACATAATTTAGCATTAATTAATAAAAAAGTATGCCAGAAAAAAGGCTATAGGAAAATCCTACGTAGTGATTTGTAATGAAGTGAGGCATAAACGCTTATAGTTTTAGGTTATGCTATCGCTTTATTATTGTTTAAGATTTTAGAAAAATAAGCCGCTAAGGCTTACTACTTTTGTTAGTAAAGTTTTTAGTAATGCGGTTACTTAAGGGTTTGTCTTCAATACTTTGTAGCTCTATTTCTATGGCGTCGCACGAAATATGAATTTCAAATAACGATGTTAATAACGAAAGGCTTAAGCACGCTAAGCTCACCCCAAACAAAATAATGCCTGTGGTATTAAATTCTATAAATAAGGCAAACATTGATAGCGTACACAATAAAAAAGACGCCACACCATACACTTGCATGGTACGTATTAGCTTAATGCGCTTTCTTAAGTTTGTTATTTGAGCCACAACAACGGGGCGAATAGATTCACCTTCTCGTGAATTTAATTCTCGGATTAATTGCGCTAGTACTAAAAAGCGGTTTGTGTAAGCAAGCAGCAACAGTGAGATTGCTGGAAAAAGTAAACCTGGGGTAGTAAGTGTCATTGTTTTATCCTAAAAAGTTACCTGCTATACACTTTAGTAGAGTATCGTAGGATATTGTAAACACAAAATAATTGAGGTGATAATTGCAAAATATTAATACTCATAGTACTCAGCAAGCTTTTCAGTGGGTAACGCTCTACAAAGCAGATAACACATTAGAGGCAAATATAATCAAAGGGCTGTTATTAAGCGCGGGAATTGAGTGCCAAATTCAAGGTGAAATGCTTCAAGGCGCCTTAGGCGAAATCCCCTTTGAACAAACCCAAGTAAGTGTGCAGGTTTATTCGATAAAAGAGCGCCACGCGCGCGAAATATTGGTAAACTACCAACAAGTAAAACAATCCGCTCCAGATTGGGTATGCCCTAACTGTAATGAGCATAATGGATCAACATTTGATTTTTGTTGGTCATGTGAGACGTTAAGAAATGACAAAAGCGAATAACTTTCAGCGTATTAGAGAGCTAAACTACTTACAAAAAGCGGTGTTAGCAAGTGCTTTAATTGAGCGTATGTTACCTAATTATGGTTTATTTAGTGAAGCCACCGGTTTTGGTGATGAAGCCTTATTACGCAGTGCGTTAAATGTTTGCTGGGAAAAAATATTACTACCAAAAAGTAAAATAGATCTCGAAAAACAAGTAGAAAAAATTGAGCCAAATGTACCTGAACTTGCCGACTTTGATATGTTTGGCACTTACCCCGCAATAGACGCTGCAACGTCGCTTTTGAGCCTAATGCACGGCTTGATGGGGCAAGACGAGCAAGAATTTATAAGTGTTAGTAAAATATCGCAAGCAACGGTGGCGCGTTTTATTGAATACCAAATGACGGTTGAAGGTGAAGTGGCTGACAATAAAGCCGTACGAGAACACCCATTAATGCAATACGAAATTGAAGTTTTGGGTGAGCTAATCGACTTTGTAGAAAATATGGGCCGCGTGACTTCAGAAAACGTTAAGGCACTTAAAAAGCAGGCCGTTGCAGATGGACAAACCAATATTGGTTTAGCGTTATAGTTGTAATTATTAACTGTGGTTAATTAATCGCTCTCTAGCAATTTTAGCGTTTATTACGTTGAACTTAGTAAAAACCTTAGCTAGAGAATGATAAAATAGTTTTAAATATGTGTGTAAATCTCTTAACCACAATGCAGGTTAAGCAGTAAATAAAGGCAGGAGAAGTAAAGTGCGAATTTTAGGCATTGAGTCATCGTGTGATGAAACCGGTATTGCAATTTACGATGATGAAAAAGGCTTATTGGCTCACCAGTTATACAGCCAAGTAAAAGTACATGCAGATTATGGCGGTGTTGTACCTGAGCTTGCATCGCGCGATCATGTTCGTAAAACCCTGCCACTTATTGACGCTGCGTTTGCTCAAGCCGGTTGTGGCCCTGAAGATTTAGATGGCATTGCATACACCGCAGGCCCTGGATTAGTGGGCGCGTTATTGGTAGGTACCTCTATTGGCCGCTCTTTAGCCTATGGTTGGGATATTCCAGCTGTTGCCGTGCATCATATGGAAGGGCATTTACTTGCTCCTATGCTTGAAGAAAACGTGCCTGAGTTTCCCTTTATTGCTTTGCTCGTGTCGGGCGGCCATACCATGATGGTAAAAGTAGCCGGTATAGGCCAGTACGAAGTATTGGGTGAATCTGTTGATGATGCCGCAGGTGAAGCATTTGATAAAACAGCTAAACTGTTAGGGCTTGATTACCCAGGCGGCCCTCGACTAGCTAAAATGGCTGAGCAAGGTGTTGCAAAACGGTTTGTTTTTCCACGCCCTATGACGGATAAGCCAGGCCTTGATTTTAGCTTTAGTGGCTTAAAAACAGCAGCTTCTATAGCGATTCGCGAAAATGATGATGACGCACAAACCAAAGCAGATATCGCCCATGCGTTTCAAACAGCAGTGATTGATACATTGGTTATTAAGTGTAAGCGTGCTCTTAAACAAACCGGGATAAAACGTTTAGTGATTGCCGGCGGAGTAAGTGCAAATACACAGCTGCGCTTACAGCTTGAGCGTGTTATGCAAGGAATGAAAGGACAGGTTTACTATCCACGTACTGAGTTTTGTACTGATAATGGCGCAATGATTGCCTACGCTGGTATGCAGCGCTTAAAAGCAGGCCAATTTGCCACACTCGACATGAAAACTAAACCGCGTTGGCCAATAGACAGCTTAGAAGCCATTTAGCATCAATAATTATTGATTTTTTTCATTAGTGGGCGCTTTTTTAGCGCCCACTTTTGGTTCTTCACCTTTAAAAAGGCGAATAATATTAGTGCGATGACGAAATATAATTAGCACGGTAATAAAGGTTACCGGTAGGGTGTAAAGCGGTTTAATTAACCACGTATACAGTGGAGCAAGCGACACCGTGACCAAAGCGCCTAATGAAGAAAAGCGCGTAATAGCAACCACAATAATCCAGGTACTTATTAACAGACCCGCCAACGATAAACCAATCGGCAATAAAGAGCCAAATGCAGTAGCTACCGCTTTTCCGCCTTTAAAGCTAAAAAATAGTGGGTACATATGCCCTAAGCACGCGGCAACGGCGACCAAACCAAGCGCTAAAGGCGTTAGGTCTAAAAAATAAGCCCCCCATACGGGGATAGTGCCTTTTAAAATATCAAACACTAATACTAAGCACGCAGGAAATGCTCCACCTAAACGATACACATTGGTGGCACCTGGGTTATTTGAACCGCTGCTGCGAGGGTCTGGCAGTTTGAATAGCCGGGACACTAATATAGCCGATGAAATCGACCCTAATAAGTAGGCTAAAACAAACAGTAAAATGGCTAACACAAAGTCCCTTATTTTTTAATTGCTATACCCATCGATAGCACTTTTACGCTATTATTGGCGGCACAATTTATCGTGAAAATTATTAACTGCTGTATTTTGCAGTTAATCTAGCTATTTGGCTATTGTAGAAGTAATTTTTACATATTTAAACACTGCTTAAAGCATATACAGTATTAATTTTATCAATGCATTGTATGCTTAGAGAGTGTTTATAGTTATTTGGAGTATCAATGGATAAGGTTTTTATATCTCAACTACACGTCGACACAATTATTGGAGTGTACGACTTTGAAAAAGAAAGTAAACAAAGCCTTTATTTTGATATTGAAATGCTCAGCGATATAAAGCCTGCAGCAGCAAATGATGACATTAATTTAGCACTGGATTATGCAAAAGTAAGCGAGCGAGTGATTGAGCACACTACGGCTAAGCCGGTTGAGTTACTTGAAACCTTAGTAGAGCAACTAGCAACTATTATATTAACCGAATTTAATACACCACAAGTAACAATTAGAGTGAGCAAACCGGCCGCTGTAGCGCAAGCAAACACCGTAGGTGTAGAAATTACACGCACAAAGGCTATGAGCTAAATGGCGCAAATTTATATCAGCTTAGGCTCAAATATAAATAAAGCGCATTATATTCGCTGTGCGCTTGATGCACTTGAGCAACACTTTACAGATATTGTGCATTCATCTGTTTTTGAAAGTGAAGCAGTAGGGTTTAAAGGTAATAACTTTTATAACTCGGTGGTGGCTGCTACCACATCAATGCCGCTTGAGCGTGTTTGTAAGTTATTAAAACAAATAGAGCGAGATAACGGGCGTAAAGCGGATGATAAAAAATTTAGCCCCCGTACATTAGATTTAGATCTGCTCTTTTACGATGACGTTATTTGCGACTCGCCTGCACAATTACCTCGCGATGAAATTACCAAAAACGCTTTTGTACTTCAGCCTCTTTGTGAAGTCGCCCCCAATTTTTATCACCCCGTTGCTAAGCAAACCATTGCTGCGCTATGGAGTGCGTATAACAACCCTCAACAAAAACTATGGAAGGTGGAGTTTTCTAACCCATGAGTATTTTAGAAATAATTATTTTAGCCCTGATACAAGGATTTACTGAGTTTTTACCTATTTCGAGCTCAGCTCACTTAATTTTACCTTCGCAAATTTTGGGATGGGAAGACCAAGGCCTTGCTTTTGATGTGGCTGTGCATGTTGGTACGTTAATAGCGGTTGTTATTTATTTTCGTAAAGAAGTGGCTGATATACTTAGCGCCTGGTTTAAATCGTTTGGCGCTCAAGGCACCACCGACGACAGCAAACTTGGCTGGTGGATTATACTGGGCACTGTACCTGCTGCGTTATTAGGCTTATTGCTAAAAGACGTTGTTGAGCTGTACCTGCGCAGTGCCTGGGTTATAGCAGCTACGACTATTATTTTTGGTTTATTACTTTGGTACGCCGATGCCAAAGGTAAGCAAATGAAAACAATTTATCAGCTTAACTGGAAAACAGCGCTGTTAATTGGCTTTGCTCAAGCGGTGGCTATGATTCCAGGTACCTCTCGCTCTGGCATTACCATGACAGCGGGTTTATTGCTGGGCATGAACAAACAAAGCGCAGCGCGTTTTTCGTTTTTACTCGCTATACCTATTATTTCTATGATGGGCCTTTACTACACGATAGAGCTGGCTTTAGGCGATCATGTGGTTGATTGGAGTACATTAATTTTAGGTGTAGTCCTTTCGTTTTTATCGGCGTACGCCTGTATTTTCATGTTTTTAAAAGTGATAGAACGAATGGGCATGCTGCCGTTTGTAATTTACAGACTTTTACTTGGCGTAGGCTTAATTGTATTTTTAACGCTGTAATTTAGCTTATTACCAGCAAGCCCTCTTACTTAGGTAAGAGGGCTTTTTTATTTTATTAACGCTGTTTTAGCATCAGTGAATTGACGAGACGTGGATAGTCACGAAGCCTAAAATTTGGCATTATAGCGCCATTAAACTTCACAGACGTGCGAAGTACGAAAGGATTTAAAAAGTTATGCATATTCATATATTAGGCATTTGCGGCACCTTTATGGGCGGTATAGGGGCTATTGCTAAATCGCTTGGTCATAAAGTAACCGGCTCTGATCAAAATGTTTACCCGCCGATGAGCACTCAACTTGAGCAGCTGGGCATTGAGCTAACCCAAGGTTACGACGTAAAACAGTTAGAGCCAAAGCCAGATATGGTGGTTATTGGTAATGCCATGAGCCGAGGTAACCCCTGTGTAGAGTATGTATTAGATAAGGGCTTGCCGTATACATCGGGGCCAGAGTGGCTTAAACACAACCTATTGCAAAATGCTTGGGTACTTGCGGTGGCAGGCACACATGGCAAAACCACCACAGCAAGCATGCTGGCGTGGATTTTAGAGTATGCAGGTTTAAAACCCGGGTTTTTAATTGGTGGCATAGTTCAAAACTTTGGTGTGTCAGCGAAAGTGGGCGAAACCCCATTTTTTGTAATAGAAGCGGATGAATACGATACCGCTTTTTTTGATAAGCGCAGTAAATTTGTGCATTACTTACCACGTACGCTCATTTTAAATAACCTTGAGTTTGACCACGCCGATATTTTTGACGATTTAAATGCAATAAAAAAACAATTTCATCACTTAATGCGTACATTACCTCATACTGGCAAGGTAATTTGGCCAAAAGACGATTTAGCACTTGATGATGTTATTAAGCAAGGGCTCTGGAGCGAAAGCGAAACCCTAAATGGTGATTGGCATTATGACTTGCTAAGCGCTGATGGTAGCCAATTTAATGTGCTTTTAAACAATGAGCTTCAAGGTACGGTTAATTGGCAAGCAATAGGCGAGCATAATGTTAAAAATGCCATTATGGCTATCGCGGCAGCGCGCCACGTAGGTATAGCAGTTGAACATAGCATTGCAGCGCTTGAAGAGTTTATTAGCCCTAAACGGCGTATGGAGCTTAAAGCCGATATAAATAACATTAAGGTGTACGACGATTTTGCGCACCACCCAACAGCAATAAAAACCACCCTTGCGGGGTTACGTGCAAAAGTGGGTGATGAAAAAATTATTGCTATTTTAGAGCCACGCTCAAACACCATGAAGATGGGTGTACACCAACATACGCTATTTGCTTCGTTAAGTGATGCCGATGACGTGCTGTTATTTGAGCCCGATAACCTAAATTGGTCTCTTAAAGCGCAAGCCGATGATGCCGGTATGCAGTGTTTTAATAGTACGCAAATGATTATTGACACTGTGCTTGAAAATATAATGCCAAATCAGCACATATTAATTATGAGCAATGGCGGTTTTAATGGCTTACATCAACACTTAATTGATGGTTTAGCTAAAAAATACAGCGGAGAATAATGTGCAGTTTAAAGATAAAATTACACTGGCGTTGAGTGGTGCTTCAGGCGCGCCTTACGGTTTAAGATTGCTTGAAGTATTACTCGCGCAGCAATTTCAAGTGTATGTACTTATATCAAGTGCTGCGCGCGTGGTGCTTGATACAGAGTCAAACATTAAACTCTCAGCTAATGAAGATAAAGCAACCGAGCAGTTAAGTGCTTTATTTAATGCCAAGCCAGAGCAGTTAAAAGTATTTGGTAAAGATAACTGGTTTAGTCCTGTAGCTTCAGGCTCTGCGGCCCCTAAAAAAATGGTAGTATGCCCGTGCAGTGCAGGGTCTGTGTCTGCTATTGCGCTCGGAGCATCAGATAACCTACTCGAGCGTGCAGCCGATGTGGTTATTAAAGAGCGAGGGCAGTTAATTTTAGTGCCACGCGAAACGCCCTTTAGCGAAATTCACCTTGAGAATATGTTAAAGCTTGCGCGTTTAGGGGTCACTATTATGCCCGCTGCGCCTGGTTTTTATCATAAGCCACAACGTATTGAAGACTTAGTTGATTTTATGGTGGCGCGAATTTTAGATCATTTAAACATTGAACATAACCTAACTAAACGTTGGGGTTATGGTGAGGGTAAATAATGAATAAGCAAAATGTTGCTTTAAATATAAAAGGCCTGACCAAGGTTTATAAAAACGGTGTAGAGGCCGTGAAAGGTGTTGATTTGCAAGTTTTTGAAGGCGACTTTTTTGCCTTACTTGGCCCAAATGGTGCCGGTAAGTCGACCACTATTGGTGTTATATCGTCCTTGGTAAATAAAACGCAAGGTAAGGTGGAAGTGTTTGGACACAACATCGATACCGACCTTGAAGCTGCTAAAGCGCATTTAGGCCTTGTGCCACAAGAGTTTAACTTTAGTCAGTTTGAAACGCTTGGCCAAATATTGGTAAATCAAGCAGGCTACTACGGTGTTACCCGCGCAGAAGCGCATAAGCGTGCCGATAAATATTTAACTCAGCTTGGCTTATTAGAAAAAAAAGACAAGCAAGCACGTACGCTTTCTGGGGGTATGAAACGCCGTTTAATGATTGCCCGCGCATTAATGCATGAGCCAAAGCTACTAATATTAGATGAACCCACTGCAGGGGTTGATATAGAGCTGCGCCGCTCAATGTGGGACTTTTTACGCCAAATTAATGAGCAAGGCGTAACGATTATTTTAACCACGCATTACCTTGAAGAAGCCGAGCTGTTATGTAAAAACATCGCCATTATTGATACTGGCCGTATTGTTGAAAACACCACTATAAAAGCGTTACTAGCTAAGCTTGATAAAGAAACCTTTGTGCTTGATTTAAAACAGCCAGCACAGCCAGTCACCCTTGAGGGGTACTCGTTTAGCATGCCTGATGAACACACCATAGAAGTTGAAGTGGCTAAATCTCAAGGGTTAAATGCAGTTTTCAGTGCGCTAACCGAGCAAGGTAACACTGTTTTGAGTATGCGTAATAAAGCAAACAGATTAGAAGAGTTATTTGTAGGATTACTAGAGCAAGGGCGGGGCGAATAAATGTTTAAATATGGCGTAGCCTTAAAGAGTTTATGGATTAAAGAGTGTATTCGTTTTTTACGTATTTGGGTGCAAACCTTAGTGCCGCCGGCGATTACGATGAGTTTATACTTTGTTATTTTTGGTAATTTAATTGGCTCACGTATTGGTGAAATGGGTGGTTTTAGCTACATGGAATTTATTGTTCCGGGGCTAATAATGATGTCGGTTATTACCAACTCATATTCTAATGTTGCTTCTAGTTTTTATTCAACCAAGTTTCAAAAAAGCATTGAAGAGCTACTGGTTGCGCCTGTGCCTAATTACATAATTGTACTTGGTTATATGGGCGGCGGTATGACCCGCGGCATGATGGTGGGCTTTATTGTTACCTGTGTATCGCTGTTGTTTGTGGATATTCAAATACACAATATATTTGTAATTATGGCGACGGTAATTTTAACCTCAGCGGTGTTTGCACTAGGTGGTTTAATTAACGCTATTTACGCCAATAGTTTTGACGATATTAGTATTATCCCAACCTTTATTTTAACGCCATTAACATACTTAGGCGGCGTATTTTATTCAATTACGCTACTGCCAGAGTTTTGGCAAAATGTATCGCAAATAAACCCAATTATTTATATGGTTAATGCGTTTCGTTATGGCTTTTTAGGCGTATCAGATGTTGATTTAAGTGTCGCGCTTGGCGTTATATTAGTATTTATTACGGTGCTATTTACTTTAGCGCTAACGTTAATTAAAAAAGGTGTGGGGCTTAGACATTAATGAGCGATGCAAATTCACGCAGTATTGTATCTAATCAGGCGGGCATACACGAAAAGCTTGATGAAATCGTTAACAAGCATTTAAACGCAGAGTTTAAAAAGCCTATTGCTGAGCACACTCAACAAGCGTTTGATGAAGTCAATGAGCAGGTTCAAGCTTTTAATGGACCGCTTATTATAGACTCATGTTGTGGAGTAGGAGAGAGCTCGGCTAATTTAGCTAAGCGCCACCCAGATGCATTAATTATTGGTATTGATAAATCGTCACACCGCTTAGATAAGCACGATGTTGAATATAAACAAACAGACAGCGGCCAGTACATTTTGGTACAAGCTGACTTAAACGACTTTTGGCGTTTAGCTGTGGCTGCTAATTGGCAGCCTACTCATCATTATTTGCTTTATCCTAACCCATGGCCTAAATCTAAGCATATCCAACGTAGGTGGCACGGCGCGGCTATTTTTCCGTTTATTGTTAAGCTAGGCGGTCGCTTAGAGGTGCGCAGTAATTGGGATATTTATGTAAAAGAGTTTGCCAGAGCGCTTGAGCTAACGGGACACCCGTGTGAGGTAACGCTGTATGAGTCAAACGAAGCGATTACTCCGTTTGAGCGTAAATACTGGGCCAGCGGCCAACAAAGCCATCGTTTAGTGATAGACCTTTAAACGGCCACTTCCTCTTGGCTTGATGAGTTAACATGTGGCGCTGGGTAAGCAAAGTAATTGCCTTGCATCAGCGCCACATCTACATTTTTAAGCGCATTTTCAATACTTACATTTTCTACCGATTCTGCCATGAGCGTTAAACCAAGTTGCTTTGCAGCATGAACTGTATGCTCAATAAATAAGGCTATATTTTCATCACTTACTGCTTGTTTTACTAATGCGCCGTCGAGTTTTATACCGTTTACTTCAAGCTTTAGCGCATTCGAAATATTTGAATAACCACTACCAAAACCAGTAATAATGACATTCACTCCTTTGGTTTTTACCATAGAAATAAACGTTTTAACCTCTAAAAAATTAGTAATAGCGTGTGACTCTAAAAGGCCAAGCGTTATGTTTTCTGGGTGCGGGTAGCGCTTAAGCTCGTTAGCAATGTATTCACTCAAACTAGGGTCGAGTATATCTTTATCGCTGATATTTAAGCTCCAGCATATATCTGTTTTTCTAAACCGCTCTATACATTGGCTAAATAGCGTGCGCGTTAATAGTCCGCCCATTCTTGAACGGCTCACTACATTTAAAAATGAGTCGGGTTTTAAAATTTCGCCATTTTTAGTCACCATTCTGGCTAAGCATTCGTAATGTACAACTTCATTATTGGTGGTGTTAAACATAGCTTGAAAATAAGGCACTATGCGGTTGTTATCAAATGCTTCTTGAACCTCTTTGGCAAGGCTTACATTGTATTGATACTGGTTTTTTACATCGCTCATTACTTTTGAGTAGCTAACAACCTTACCGCGGCCATGTTTAGCCTGAAGCGTTGCAATGTGCGCGTTTTCAATCAGTAGTGATTTATTACCACTGGCGATACCTGCGCAGTAAGTTATATAAATAAATGGGTTTGTTAATACCGGGCTGTTTGCGTTATACGACTCAACTAAATCGCTCAGTTCGCTGCTTTTAAAGTTTTTAGGGGTAAGAACGGCAATTTTATTGGTAGCAAGGCGATACACCTTACAGCTTTGCGGGCTGCGGCTTTGATAATGACTGAGCAAGCTTTTCATTACGTTGTCGCCAACTTGAGTGCCATAAAAGCTATTAATATCTTCAATTTCGTTCACCCAAATAATGGCAAGCTGCATGTGGTGTGAATTACTCTTTTTGATAAAGTACTCAAGCGCAATATGATTGGCAAAGCCCGTACTGGCATCTGTTGCTAGGGTACGCTTTAACAAATATATATAAATAGCTGCAACCAGTACCGCAATAAAAAAGAAAAAACACGCCGTTATTATGGCTTTAGTGACGCTGTATTGAAGCTTTTTATTTAAATCATCTAAGGTTATGTCGGCACCCGTAATGTAGGTAGTACCATATTTATCTACAAAGGGAATAAAAACAGTTTTAAAATCACCCCATTGGTCGCTAGATTGCTCAAAAACAGGCTCGGTAGAATAAAACGCGCCCCTGTTAATGTCGGTGGCCTCTGGGTATAAATCAAGAAATTGCGTAACACGTGCGTTTTCTTGATCGTCTTTGGTGTAGCTGGATGAGGTAAAGTAAACTTTGTTATCGCGCATGATCATCGAATAGACGTAAGCTATATCAAGCGCTTGTGCAAGCTCTGAGAGTTGTTTGCTTTTAGTTTGGTAAACCGAAAAACCAATATCGTAACCTTGGCTAATTCTATCGTGGTAACTTTGCCCTAAAATATGTTTTACGCTGGTGGCGGCATTTAGAAGGCGCTCATCGACAGCGTGCATAATTTCGCTACGCGCTGAGCTATAGGTGTAATAAACATAGACTAATAAACTGACCAAAAACAATGTAAAGCCAGCTATAAACCACTTCCCTTTTAATTTCCCTGTGAGCATACTTGTCCCTTATTGTTACACATATTAAGTATACGCATAAATGCAATTTGCCCAAAACTAAAATGTGACTTTTTAATAAAATCCTATTATTGAAATTTTTTTACAATATTTGTCATCCGTTTAGTCGCTTTTATGGCTTAAAGGGAGACATTTTACTTATATTGCAGTAAAGTTAGCGCAATTTTTAAAAGAAGCACGCTGCTTATAATAGCGCCATAGTTTGGCATTTTTAACTGTTAAACGCGTGTTTTAGCTACACACACACACTAGGTATAAAGATGGATCAAAAGCGTTGTGCCGTCGCCTCTAAAGAAAGCCTTAAGCGTATATTTACTGTACCTGAAGCGCCAGACTCAACTTTAAGCAAAATTGAGCTTGAAATTTCGAGTAATTTAGCAGGGTTTTTAAACGAAAATATAGCGGCAATTGAAAAACCATTACACGAAATTGAAAAAGATTTTCAGGCTGCGGTGATCCCAGAAAACCCAACGTTTGTATCTGCTTACGCCCAAGATATTATGGAGCAGCTAGTTGCCCATTCGGTACACACGGCTGCGCCTAGCTTTATTGGGCATATGACATCGGCTCTTCCGCATTTTTTACTACCGCTTTCAAAATTGATGGTGGGGCTTAATCAAAACCTAGTAAAAATAGAAACCTCAAAAGCATTTACGCCCCTAGAGCGCCAAGTACTAGGTATGATGCATCATTTAGCTTACTCGCAAGATGAGTCGTTTTATTCTAAATGGATGCACAGTGCTAAAACATCACTCGGTGCTTTTTGTTCTGGTGGTACAGTTGCAAACATAACGGCACTGTGGATTGCACGTAACCGCTTATTAAAACCCGACGGCAGCTTTAAAGGCATTGCCGCTCAAGGGCTCGTTGCCGGTATGCTGCATTATGGCTACAAAGGGCTGGCCGTTTTAGTGTCGGAGCGAGGGCATTATTCTTTAGGTAAATCAATTGATTTACTAGGCATCGGCCGTGAAAATTTAATTGGTGTAAAAACCTGCGAAAATAATAAGGTTGATGTGAATGCCATGCGTGATAAAGCCTTAGAGCTTGAATCGCAAGGCATAAAAGTTATGGCAATTGTAGGGGTTGCGGGTACAACCGAGACCGGTAATATCGACCCTCTTGATGATATGGCCGATTTAGCGCAGCAAATAAACTGCCATTTTCACGTTGATGCAGCGTGGGGTGGGGCAACGCTTTTATCGCAAACGCATCGCCCATTACTAAAAGGAATTGAGCGCGCAGATTCAATTACCATTGATGCACACAAACAAATGTATGTGCCAATGGGGGCAGGCTTGGTGTTATTTAAAGACCCAACTGCTACGGATGCAATAGAGCACCATGCAGAGTATATATTACGTAAAGGTTCAAAAGATTTAGGAAGCCATACACTTGAAGGCAGCCGCCCAGGTATGGCTATGTTAGTACATGCTTGTTTACGCGTTATTGGCCGCAAGGGCTACGAAATGCTTATTGATCGTAGTATCAAAAAAGCACATTACTTTGCTGATTTAATTAAAGCCGATGAAGACTTTGAGCTGATTTCAGAGCCTGAGCTGTGTTTGCTTACATACCGCTATGTGCCTAAACAAATTAAACAAGCCATAGCCCAAGCAGATGCCGCAACACGGTTAGAAATTTTCGCGTCGCTCAATCGCTTTACTGCCAGTATGCAAAAACGCCAACGTGAATCAGGACGCTCGTTTGTATCGCGTACTCGCTTAACCCCTTCAAAGTACGATAATCAGCCGACAGTGGTATTTAGAGTGGTATTGGCTAATCCGCTCACATCGGGAGTTATATTAAAAGAGATTTTAGCTGAGCAAAAAGAGCTTGCTAAAACAGACCCTGTATTTAAAAAGTACTTAAGTAAGTATATGCAGTAACGCCTAGGTATAAACTAAAACAAAGGCGCCAATGGGCGCCTTTGTTATTTTTGCTGTGAGTTTTAATACAGTCTTCTTTTTAAGCGTTAAAGCAGTTTGCCCTAATAATGTCAGTTATAATTTTTTGCGATGGGTTTATTTTCTCCATTGCTAAAAATTCATCAGGTTGGTGGGCTTGATTAATTGAGCCAGGCCCCATGACTATTGTTTCACAGCCAAGTTGCTGAATAAACGGAGCTTCTGTGCAGTAATTTACTGCAACGGCTTTTTCTCCTGCAATTTTTTCTGCCATTTTAACGAGTGCGCTATCAGTGCTGCCACTAAAAGCTGGAATGGGCTCGTGTAAATCAATTACGCTCACTGCGCTTGGGTATTGCGCGTTTATATCGCTGGTGGCATCAATAAGTAAGGCTTGTAAGTCTTTAATGCTTAACCCTGGGAGCGGGCGCATGTCTATGTGCATTTCGCAGCAGCCACAAATTCGATTTGCGTTGTCGCCACCATGAATATTACCTAAATTTAAGGTAGGGTAAGGTATTTCAAAATGTTCAACTGAATATTTATTCTTTAACTGCTCTTTTAAGATCAGCAATTTTGTAATCACTTTATGCATGACTTCGATGGCGTTAAGACCACGTTCGGGATTGGAACTATGACCTGAACGGCCAATCACTCTTATAGCCGTGCTCATATGTCCTTTGTGAGTAAATACAGGAGTCATATCAGTAGGTTCACCAATAATACAACGCGCAGGTTTTAAATTAGGGTGCTTACAAATTTGCTGCGCTCCCGCCATGGTGGTTTCTTCATCGGCAGTGGCGAGTATTAAAATAGGTTGTGTTTGCTGTTTTATATCAAGCTCACTAATAGCTTGTAATACAAAAGCAAAAAAGCCTTTCATATCAATACTACCTAACCCATATAAGTTATTGTTATGTTCAGTGAGTTTAAACGGGTCGTGGTTCCAGCGGCTATCGTCAAACGGTACGGTGTCTGTATGGCCTGCAAGCATTAAGCCGCCATCGCCTTCTCCCCGCTTAGCAAGTAGGTTGTATCGGCCTTTTCCACCTTCTAACTCTATAATTTCGCAAGTAAAACCTAAACTTTCGCACCAACGTGCTAGCAACTCTATTACCCCTTTATTACTCATACAAAGCTCATCTTCTATTGCACTAATAGAGGGGGCTGCAATGAGTTGTTGGTACATAGAGATAAATGACGGCAAAGACATAAAAAAATCCAAAATAATTATTCAATTTAATTGCATAACAATATAAAAGTATTTATGATGAATATCAATTCACTTTTTAAGCATAAATATATTAAGTATAGCCATGAAGATAATGCGACGATAATCAACAATTCATTGAGAAAAGTATTAGCTAGCATCTAAGCTAGTGTAAGCGAACACCACACCTATTTAGTAGTAAATTTATAAACGAGTAAAAAATGAATGTAGCGATTATTGGCGCAAGCGGTTATAGCGGCGCAGAATTAGCAAGCTTAGTTGCTAAGCACCCTAATTTAACGTTATCGGGCTGTTATGTCTCTGAGGGAAGTTTAGATAAACATAAATTATTAAGTGATTTATACCCAGAGCATAGAAATCTTCTTGATATTCCTCTACTACCACTGAGCGAATCCGCGTTTGATGACATAAATTCGAGTGCCGATTACATCTGCTTATGTACTGATCACAAAGTAAGTGTTGATTTAGCCCCGCAGTTTTTAGCTATGGGTAAAAAAGTATTCGACCTATCAGGTGGTTACCGCCTTGCTAGCAACGACGACTATGTTACTTACTATGGTTTTGAGCACCAACATCCTGAGTTATTAAACGAAGCAGCCTACGGGTTAGCAGAGTGGAATAGCAGTGCAATTGCCAATGCAAATCTTGTGGCAGTAGCCGGCTGTTACCCAACCGCTGCGCTTAATGCGTTAAAGCCGTTGCAACAGGCAGGCTTGTTGAGTGATGAAAAAGTGATTATTAATGCTGTTTCAGGTGTTACTGGCGCAGGGCGCAAAGCCAGCGTAGGTACTCATTTTTGTGAAGTATCGCTTGCCCCATATGGTTTATTTAACCATCGTCATGGGCCTGAAATTGAACAACACCTTGGCCACAAGGTGTTATTTACACCGCACTTAGGTAATTTTCCGCGTGGAATTTTAGAAACTATTTATGTACAGCTTAAGCCAGGCGTTACCAAGGAAAACGTATCTGATGCTTATCAAGTACTTAAGAACGAGCCGTTGATTCGTTTGTTAGCTGATAAAGTGCCATCTATTAAAAGCGTGGTAAAACAACCGTATGTAGATATTGGTTGGCAGCAGCAAGGCTCTCAACTGATTGTTATGGCAGCGATAGATAATCTATTAAAAGGCGCTGCGGGCCAAGCCTTGCAATGTATTAACTTATCAATGAATTTAGATCACACCACTGGCTTAAAAGGAGCCTTTTAATGAGCACTAAAACGTGGGTAATTAAATTAGGTGGTGCTGTACTTAATACTGAAAACGCGGCAAAAGTTTTGTTTGACGTATTAAGCGCTGATCAAAATAATCAGTTTGTTATTGTTCATGGTGGTGGCTCGTTAGTTGACACTTGGCTAAAACAAGCAGGCTTTGCTAGTGCAAAGCACCAAGGACTGCGTATTAGCCCAAGTGAGCAAATGCCTTACATAGTGGGGGCGCTGGCTGGCTGTGCAAATAAGCAGCTGGTAAGCCAAGCTATTAATGCAGGCCATAAACCTGTTGGCCTTTGTTTGTATGAAGCCGGAGTTATGGCGTCTCAAAAGCTAAAAGCGCTTGGGCAAGTAGGTAAGTGCGAAAGTAATGATGATTCAATTGTTAACGATTTACTTAAGCTTGGTCGGTTACCTATCGTGAGCTCTATTGGGTTTGATGAGCAAGGTAACTGGTATAACGTTAATGCTGATGAAGCTGCCGCAGCGATTGCTAGCAACTTAAATGCAGAACTTATTTTTATGACAGATGTAGAAGCGGTACTTGATGCAAACAAGCAGCCGTTACATCAACTTGACACAAAACACATTGATACTTTAATTGATGAAGGGGTAATTTTGGGCGGAATGGAGGTCAAAGTTAAGACCAGCCTGCACGCTGCCCAACATTTACGACGCGGTGTGTATATTTCCAGCTGGCAAAAGCCAGACGATTTAACTGCTTTGCTACAGGGCGAGCATGTCGGAACAAAAATTACACCATAGGGTTATCATGTTAGAGAATTTTTTAACGGGTCTAGAATTAGACCAACAAGGCGCACTAAATTTACTAAAACTAGCGCGTGATTTAAAAGCAAAGCCAGAAAAGTACAGCCAAGTATTAGCGGGTAAGTCAATTGTTACTTTATTTGAAAAGCAAAGTTTACGTACGCGTTTATCGTTTGATATTGGTATTAACCGTTTAGGCGGCCACGCTGTGTATTTAGATCAGCAAAACGGCGCTATGGGTGCACGTGAATCTGTAAAAGACTTTGCACTTAATATTTCTACGTGGGCTGATGGAATTGTAGCGCGCGTAAACCAGCACAGCACGTTAACCACCTTAGGTGAATACTCTAGTGTACCTGTCGTGAATAGCTTGTGTGATTTATATCACCCGTGCCAGGCATTGGCTGATTTTTTAACGCTACAAGAAGTACACGGCGATGTAAGCGAGCTAAAAGTGGCTTACTTAGGTGAAGGTAACAACGTTACTCATTCACTTATGTTATTAGCGGCAACGCTAGGAACTGATTTTGTTGCTGTTACACCAAAAGGCAGCTCGCCTGATTCGCAAATTCTTAAAAAGGCTGAGCAAATTGCTGCAATGAACGGCGCATCAGTAATGGTAAGCGACCGTGTAGAAGCCGCTGTAGGCGCTAATGTTGTATATGCAGATACGTGGGTGTCTATGGGCGATGATACGCCTCTTGAGCAAGTTAAAGAAAAATACATGCCTTATCAGCTAAACCAAGCATTGCTAGAACAAACAGGTGCGACTACGGTATTACATTGCCAACCGGCCCACCGTGAGTTTGAAATTACCTCTGAGGTAATGGATGGCCCAGCATCAAAAATTATTCAACAAGCAGAAAATCGCATGCATGCGCAAAATGCTCTGCTAGTTACATTACTAAATCCAAATTTTGTTAAGGAACACCTATGAGTTCAATTAAAAAAGTCGTTTTAGCCTATTCAGGTGGTCTTGATACTTCAGCTATCGTGCCATGGTTAAAAGAAAACTACGGTTGTGAAGTAATTGCCTTTGTTGCCGATGTAGGCCAAGGCGCTGAAGAGCTTGAAGGCGTTGAAGAAAAAGCAATCGCATCAGGCGCATCTGAGTGTTACGTAGTTGACTTAAAAGATGAAATGGTAAGTGAGTACATTTACCCAACGCTTAAAACGGGTTCTATTTACGAAGGTACTTATTTATTAGGTACGTCTATGGCGCGTCCTATTATTGCTAAAGCGCAAGTTGAAATTGCACGTAAAGTAGGTGCCGATGCACTTTCGCATGGTTGTACTGGTAAAGGTAATGACCAAGTACGTTTTGAATCATGTTTTGCAGCGCTTGCACCCGATTTAAAAGTAATTGCACCATGGCGTGAGTGGGATTTATCAAGCCGTGAATCATTATTAGATTACTTGGCTGAGCGTGATATTCCGTGTTCTGCTTCAGCAACAAAAATATACAGCCGTGATGCTAACGCATGGCATATTTCGCACGAAGGCGGCGAGCTTGAAGACCCATGGTGTGAGCCTAGTGACCAAGTTTGGACCTGGACTAATTCACCAGAGCAAGCACCCGATAAAGCTGAGCATGTAACGCTTACGGTTATTGAGGGTGAAGTGGTTGCCGTAAATGGCGAACAGCTTAAACCTTACGACTGTTTAGTTAAATTAAACGACATTGCTGCGCCACATGGTGTTGGCCGTGTAGATATTGTAGAAAACCGTTTAGTAGGCATGAAATCGCGCGGCTGTTACGAAACACCAGGCGGCACCGTTATTATGGCGGCACTGCAAGCCATTGACGAGCTAGTGCTTGATAAATCAAGCCGTAAGTGGAAAGAAGTACTGGGCGGTGAATTTTCGCATTTAGTCTATGACGGGCGTTGGTTTACACCACTAAAAGACTCTATTTTAGCCGGTGCAGAAGCGCTTTCTACACTTGCTACAGGTGAAGTTGTACTTAAGCTTTACAAAGGCCAAGTGACAGCCGTTCAGAAAAAATCACCTAATAGCTTATACAGCGAAGACTTTGCTACATTTGGTGAAGACGACGTATATGACCAGTCACATGCTGAAGGCTTTATTCGTTTATTCTCGCTTTCGAGCAGAATTTCAGCAATGGCTAAAAAGTAAATTATTTATAGCCCCTTGTATAAGGGGCATTACAGGGTTTGGAGAGATTTCATGGCATTATGGGGCGGACGTTTTTCTACGGGTCCAGATGAGGCGTTTAAACAATTTAACGACTCACTTCCGTTCGATTATCAGTTAGCAGAGCAAGATATTATTGGCTCTGTGGCATGGGCAGGTGCGCTTGAGCAAGTAAATGTACTTACAAGCGATGAGCACACCAAATTGGTTGCAGCACTAAATGAACTGCTTGAAGAAGTAAAAGCAGATCCACAAGCAGTGGCAACCTCAGGTGCAGAAGACATTCACTCGCACGTAGAAGCTGCACTAATCGAAAAAGTAGGTGATTTAGCTAAAAAGCTACACACAGGCCGAAGCCGTAATGACCAAGTAGCCACTGACTTTAGATTATGGTGCCGCGATACTGCCGATCATTTGCTCGGTGCAATTGCTGCACTAAAAGCTGAGTTTGTGGCGTTAGCTGAGCGCGAGCTGGGGACTATATTGCCAGGCTATACGCATTTACAACGTGCTCAACCTGTATTGTTTAGCCATTGGTGTATGGCCTACGTTGAAATGCTAGAGCGTGATGAAAGCCGCTTGCAAGATGCCAAAGCGCGTTTTAATTTTTGCCCTCTAGGCAGTGGCGCACTAGCAGGTACTGCCTACCCAATTGATCGCCAAGCTTTGGCGCAAGGCCTAGGCTTTACTGGCGCAACTAAAAACAGCCTTGATGGCGTATCTGACCGTGATTTTGTAGTAGAGCTTTTAAGCTGTGCCTCTATTTCGATGATTCACTTATCGCGTATGGCTGAAGATTTAATATTTTATAATTCTGGTGAAGCCGGGTTTATAGAGCTTGCTGATAATGTTACCTCTGGCTCATCGTTAATGCCGCAGAAAAAGAACCCTGATGCACTAGAGCTTATTCGTGGTAAAACTGGCCGTGTATTTGGCGCGTTTAGTGCCATGATGATGACCTTAAAAGCACTCCCTCTTGCGTACAATAAAGATATGCAAGAAGACAAAGAAGGTCTTTTTGACGCTATGCCAACTTGGCTTGCCTGTATTCACATGGCGCAAGCGTGTATTAAAGGCGTAAAAGTAAACGGCGATAAAACGCTTGCAGCAGCAAAAGGCGGCCATGCTAATGCGACAGAGCTTGCAGACTACTTAGTAGCTAAAGGTGTGCCATTTAGAGAAGGCCACCACATTGTGGGTGTACTTGTGCAGCTTGCTATAAGCGAAGGTAAAACCTTAGAGGAGCTTTCGCTTGAGCAGTACAAATCGATTAATGACGTGTTTGAAGATGACGTTTACCCAGTACTTGAAATAGATGCCTGTATTAAAGCACGTCAAGCGCTTGGCGGTACATCTATTGAACAAGTTACCAAAGCGGTTAAAGAAGCCAAAAAAAAACAGCAAATAACGGTTCGTGATGCAAATTTAGATGATGTTGAAGATATTGCTAGGCTGATACAGCACTGGGCCACTGTAGGTGAAAACTTGCCGCGTGCTAAAAGCGACATGGTGCATTCAATTAACGAATTTGCAGTAACAGAAATAGACGGCAAAGTGTCGGGATGTGCATCGTTATACATTTACGATACGGGGCTTGCTGAAATACGCTCTTTAGGCATAGATCCACAAAGCGCGGTAACTGGGCAGGGTAGGCAGCTTGTAGAGCACTTATTAGCAAAAGCCAAAAAATTGGCGCTTAATCGCGTTATTGTATTAACCCGCGTGCCGGATTTTTTTGAACAGCAACATTTTACTTTTTGTAGTAAAGAATCGTTACCAGAGAAGGTAATGAAAGATTGCGAACTTTGCCTTCGTAAAGAAAATTGTGACGAAGTAGCAATGGAATATATTTTAAAGCCAAGTACACGTGCGGAGATCCCGTGTAAATACGTGGCTTAAATTCCCTGGATATAAAAAACGTACGGTTACCCCTGTGCGTTTTTTTATGCGTACAATAAACTGGTCAGATGAGTTTGAGGTGTGTGCGAGTTTTCACTTTAGTAATAAGGGTTAACTTAAGGCTTAGTGTGAATAAAATACCTTGTTAGCATATATTATGGGTATGTCAAAAAATCTTGGCACGCTGGTTGCTTTGTATAAGTCAGATAGCAAAATAGCTATCACTGCTTAAAACAGGTAATGCAATTACCTATATGATGGTGTGATTAAAAGTTGCGCCAAATAATATTAAAACTTATACAAGGATCAATCACATGCAAGTTTCAGCTAATAGTCAATTACAAATGCAAGCATACAATAAAACACAACAATTACAGCCTGCAACGGAACAAACTGCTAGCCCTAAAACACTACAATCTGATACAGTAAGCTTCTCTCAAGAGGCGATGAGTGCTGCGAGCAATGAAAGCATGGGACATCTTCCAACTATTCTTCCTGGAGGCAATCCTCGTCCAAGATAATTTGTAAGGTAAAAGATGTTTCTAACTGAGTTATTTGGTCATTTTTCTTTATCGGCTTTTATAATGTGGGCTTTCTTAATGGCCCTATTCTTTAACATTTTTGTCTACAGTTTAGATATAAAAAGGAATACGACCTTATTACTCAGCTCTTTCGTAATGTTTTTATCTTGTGCTTTATTTGATTATTTCTTAGATTGGTTTTCAATATATGACCTGACGTATTTTGATTTCGTTGTAAATAATTTTATGATTATTTTACTTCTTCTAGGCTCTAGAGCCATAATGAAAGTTACTACTCCTTCATATCTATACTTATTAGTAGGCCTTACTATTAATATTGTTTTAGCCCTCGGTATGCAATTAGATGTATTTATTCTTGGGAATACTGAACCATGGTTTTTTTGGGATTTGTATACTTTTTCAGTTTTCACACTTGATTTACTAATGGCTGTAGCGCTAATCGTAGATAGAGATTTTTTGTTGCTTAATAGGTTGAAGAACAAGTTAGCTATTGCTTTGAAATCATCCATAAGCAAACCAACAATCTAGCTTAAATGTATATTTCTGAAGCCCTAATGGATTATGTAGCGGCTTTCTCCCAATGGGGCTTCTTAATGGCCTTCCTATTTTGTTTGGTTTCCAGCATAAACAAAGAAAATAAATCTCCTGTGTATTTATCTGCACTTATGCTCTGCTCATATATTTTTGGCAGCTATATAAAATTGTTAGATAACCTATATCTTAATTGGGCGTTCTACGATTTTATTACAATTGTAGCGCTGCTCTCTTTGCAGTACTGCAATGTTTTTAAACGTACCAAAGCTTCCCTGTTCCTCGTTCTGGCTTTAACTGCTAATGCCGTACTTACGTTGCTTTTGTATTATGACTTATATGTTCTATATAACTTTGAGCCATGGTGGTATTGGAGTGTTTATTCTATCGGGGTAAACGTAATTGATGTTTTAATGATGCTTTCACTAGTGGTTAACCAGCTAAAGAGTAATCGGCTTATTGAAAAGTTATAATGTGGCTGAACTTTAATACCTTGAGGTTTGCTGCATTTGTGGGGCTATTGAGTTTTAGTTGCCAGGTGAGGGCTATGGTACTGACGAAGGTCAGATGAATTATGTTAATATTACTTATTTTTTGCCTAACTACATAGTGTTTCAAACAACATGGCTATTATTGATGTAATCTCTAACTTCGATTTCGCTTATATATTAAGCGCTATTGTGCAGTGGGGGTTTCTCATGGCCTTTTTATACTCATTAGTATCTTCAATAAATAACCCCTTTAAAGGCTTTGTTGTACTTTCGAGTATTATGGCGATAGGTTATTTGCCTTGGATATTCACAAACTTTCAAACAGTTACTTATTTAGACTTTGCCCTTTTAGATATCGCTATTTTAGTTGCTGTGTATGTAACTCAGCGTTATTTTATTAAAGAGAAAACGACAGCTTATGCCTACTTAATCATCGGCCTTAGTGTTAACACCTTTTTAGCCCTATGCATGTATCTAGATACCAATATTCTATATAATTATACCTACTGGTGGTTTTGGCGTTTCTATTCATCGGCTGTTATGTTTTCTGATTTGTGTATGATTGCCGTACTAATTATCAATAGAGACTTTTTAGGCCTTGTTAAGTTTAAAAGTTGGTTTTTTAATAGAACTTTGTAATTAATAATAATTGTTAAAAAGTTTAGTGTTAAGTCAGGTTGTTTAGTAAATGGTTGTTTTAATGAATTTCGAGATCTTTATTCTCCGAGCTTGCTTTTAAGATGGGGTTTATTTCTTTTATCTCAGATATAAGCTTTGCACATACATTAAGTATTATTATGCAATGGGGATTTCTCATGGCATTTCTATACTCTTTAGTTTCATCTATTAACTCACGCTTTAAAGCATTAGTTATTCTTTCGCTTATAATGGCTGTTTCATATTTTCCAGGAATGTTCTTTAATTTTCAAACAGTTACTTATTTTGATATTGCTTTATTAGATGCTATAACCCTAGTTATATTGGCACTTGTGCAGAACTTATATATTAAAGAAAAAACAATTGCCTTTAACTACCTTATGTTTGGGCTGAGTATAAATATGTGTTTAGCTCTGGGTATGTACTTAGACCGTCATATTTTACAGAATTACACCCACTGGTGGTTTTATGATTTTTATGTAACGGTAGTACTGGTATTAGATTTAAGCATGATTTTAGTGCTGTTTATCAATAGAGATTTTTTAAAAATTATTTATTTAAAAAACCTTATTTACTCGTTCTTTGCTAAGAAACCGCAATAGTGAATAATGTTCTAATCCCTCCTGAAGTGTCAGTTTATATCGGTGTGTTGGTGCAGTGGGGGTTTTTAATGGCCTTTTTATATTCACTAACAACTAGCATTAACAATCCAACAAAACAGGCTGTATGGCTATCTTTAGTTATGGCCATATCTTATTGCTTTAGTTTCTTTATTGATATTTATGATATTACCTACATAGAGTTATTTTGCTATGACGTAGTCACTTTGTTTTTTATTTTTTTTCTGCGGTATTACTTACCTGAAAAGCGCATATCTACTTACTTATTATTTGGCTTGAGCATCAATTCGTTATTATTTTTAGCTATGCACATAGATGTGTTTGTACGTGGTAATTACGAACCGTGGTGGTTTTGGTCTTTTTATACGGTTGTTATTAATATGATGGATATCATCATGGTTGGTATTTTTTTCGTAAAAAAGGATTTTTTAAGGTTAGTGCATGCTACTGATAAGTTAGTGAACGGTGTTATGAGATTGAAGCAAAGTGGCTGATATTCTTTGGGATTTAGTGTCAATTAGAGACTATGTGGGTATTTTCATTACTTGGTTGTTCGTTTTTGCATTTTTATATAACTTATCTGTAAGTATAAATACTTCTCAAAAAGCGAATGTGTACTTATCTTTGATTATGATGATCTCTTATAGCTCTAGCACTCTCTTCGATACAGTTACTGTATCGCACTTATATTATTTTTATTTTGACATTGTTACTTTAGGAGTCATTTTTTCCTATAAACGCATTAGTAATGAAGCTATGCCTGTATCTTTATATTATGTCATTGCAGGCTTAAGTATTAATGCGTGTTTGTTTTTAGCGATGCATTACGATATCGAAGTGCGTGGCACATTGTATTATTGGTGGTTTTGGAATGTTTATGTGTTTGGCATGTATTTTACTGATTTATTAATGCCGTTGGTTTTAGTTGTTAATAAAGATATTTTAGGTTTAGTAAAGCTAAGTAATTATTTAACTACAAAGTTGAAGCGTTTCCGATATGCATAACCTGTTATGGGCGATGGCTGATCTTTATGATTACATAACCATTTTAATTACATGGCTGTTTGTTTTTGCATTTTTATATTGCTTATCTACAAGCATAAATAAGTCAGATAAAAGTTTAGCCCAAATATCATTTATTATGATGGCTTCATATACATCAAGTATGGTTATGGACCCGCAAACAGCCACACCTCACTTAAAACTGTTCTTATTTGATGCAGTTACCATAATCGCTTTGATGATATGGATGATTTTTTTATCGAAAGCTAAACCGATCGCTTTTTATTATTTAATCGTGGGGCTTAGTTTTAATGCGTTTGTATTTTACGGTATGCATTACGATAGTATTGTTGTTGGGAATATAGAGTATTGGTGGTTTTGGGGGCTTTATGGTATTGGGCAGCTTACAAGTGACTTAGTAATGGCATTGGTTTTATTTATAAATAAAGATATTTTAGGGTTAATAAAAGTCAAAAAATATCTCGTTAAAAAAATGGGTGCTTATTAATGCTCCAACATGTATTTATGGCATTGAGCACAGTAAATGACTACCTAAGTATTTTTATTACATGGGCTTTTGTAGTTCCATTTCTTTATAATTTTGCTTGTACAATAAACTGCCGCAATAAGCATATTATGTACATTTCTTTGGTGATGATGCTCTCTTATACGCTCAGCCTATTTATGTTCAAAGCATCATTTATCCTTACAGGCTCAATATATTTAGATTTAGTAATTGCAGATTTACTTACCATTTTCACGCTTGCTTGCCTCTCCTATAATTATAAACATGCTAACGCCACAGCCTATTATTATCTTCTTTGTGGTTTAACGTTTAATGCAACATTACACATGGCTATGCATTACGATTATGTGGTGTTGGTTAGTTATGACTATTGGTGGTTATGGGGGGTCTATGGGGTTGGCCAGTTTTCGAGTGACTTAATAATGGCAATAGTATTAATTATAAACAAAGATATTTTAGGCTTGGTAAGGCTTAAACGCGTTTTATTTAACCACAATGAATTACAAGCTATGGCTAAAAAGTAGTTAGGTATATTAGCGCACCAAAGTGCGCTAATTGTGTTTAATTAGCTTGCGTCGCAGCCTAACCTTTGTTTTAAAGCATCCACAACAAGTGGGCTTACAAATTCGCTCACATCGCCATTATGGCGGGCAACTTCTTTTACCAAGGTTGAAGATATAAACGAGTTGCGCTCAGAAGGTGTTAAAAATACGCTTTCTAAATCTGGATTTAGGCGGCGGTTCATATTTGCGAGCTGAAATTCGTAATCAAAATCAGATACCGCTCTAATACCGCGAATAAGCACATCAGCTTTATGATCAAAAGCCAAATCGGCTAGTAAGCCTGAAAAGCCAATCACTTTTACATTACTTAAATGCCCTAAAATAGTGTTGGCTAAATCAACTCGCTCATCGAGACTAAAGCACGGCTTTTTAGAAGGGTTATGAGCAATAGCAACAATAACCGTGCTAAACATTTTAGCTGCGCGCTGAATTAGGTCGGTGTGGCCGTTGGTTAACGGGTCGAATGTACCAGGATAGATTGCCGTAACGTTCATAGATTTCACTAACTATTATTTTTTAAGTAGTCTATCAGTGTTTGTTCTACAAATCAGCCTAGGAGATCAGGTTGAGCTTTTATGTTTGATATTTAATCAGTGAAAGTGTTTTAAATGCGTTACTATTTTTTAAAGTGTAATTACGCTGCTTAGGCTTTACTTTAGTTAACAGCACCACATTAATACAAATGCCTGCGTGGAGCATAATCAGACCTCGTTTTTAAAATAGTAAATTATGATGGTATTTAAACCAGCCTGATTTGTTTATACTGCAAGGCTGATATTTAGTGTAATGTAGTTTATAAGTTAATTTGAGTCGTCGCATATGAATACTAAGGATAAAATAATACACACCAGTATTTCGTTATTTAATGAACATGGTGAGCGTGCAATATCAACCAATCATATTGCATCACATTTAGGGATGAGCCCGGGTAATCTTTACTATCATTTTAAAAATAAAGAAGACATTATCCGACATATTTTTGCGCTTTACAGCGAGCATTTACATACTCATTTTAAACCCATTGAAGCAAACGATGATGCGTTTGACCATTTAACTGCTTATTTAGATTCATTATTTGAGCTAATGTGGCGCTATCATTTTTTTTACGACAACTTAGGCGACATCCTCTCAAGGGATGAAAGCTTAAAACAAGCCTACATTGGTTTTCAGTCAACTTTATTAGAGCAGGTTCGCCAAGTTATTTTAGGCCTTCGCGATAACGAAATGATTGCCATAGAAGAGCAAGATGCGCTTGAACTTGCCCATACTCTTAAACTAACCGTTAGTTTTTGGACTCCGTATATTAAAGCGCGTAGGCTCAGTGGTAATTTAGCCGAGCAAGATATTTATCATGGCATTTTAAAAGTATTAGCATTATTTAGGGCTTACAGCACCGAAAAAAGCATACTTAAAATGAATCAGTTACGTGAAAAATACACCCAACTAGCAGAGCAAGCGCCAGCGCTTACCTAACTGCTGTTAGTTGGTTAGTTCCTAGACGCAAAAATTTTTGCTATAATCGCGCGCCCAATGCCTGGGAGCGCGAATTCCCGCAGTCTAAGAGTGAACTATGCTTAAATTTATCGTCAAACTACATCCTGAAATTGCCATTAAAAGCCGTTCGGTACGTAAACGCTTTACTAAAGTGTTAGAAAATAACATTAAAATTGTATTGCGCCGTGTTGACGAAAAAGTACAAGTAAGAAACAACTGGGATAATATTTCTGTTGTAACTAAGCTTGATGATGCACAAACACGCCTAGATTTTATCGATAGCTTGCAGCGCATTCCTGGTATTGTGCAATTTATTGAAGTGACCGAAACTGACTTCACAACGCTTGACGATATCTATAAAAAAACCATAGACCTAGTAGGGCACACTATTGTTGGTAAAACGTTTTGTGTACGCGCAAAGCGTATTGGTCAACACGACTTTACTTCTACCGATTTAGAGCGTTACGTGGGTGGTGGTTTAAACCAGCACGTTGAAGGCGCTCGCGTTAAGTTAAGCCGCCCAGAAGTAACTATTCGCTTAGAAGTAAAAGACGATAAAGCCTACATAGTTACGCAAACTCACCTAGGTATGGCAGGCTTTCCACTGCCAACACAAGAAGACGTGCTTTCGTTAATGTCAGGCGGCTTTGACTCTGGTGTAGCAAGTTATCAGATGATCCGTAAGGGCGCTCGCACACATTTTTTATTCTTTAATTTAGGTGGCGCAGCACACGAAATTGGTGTTAAGCAAGCCAGCTACTATTTATGGAAAAAATTTAGCTCTACTCATAAAGTTAAATTTATCACGGTTGATTTTGAACCGGTTGTTGCCGAAATTTTAGAGAACGTTGAAAACAGCCAAATGGGTGTTGTGCTAAAACGCATGATGATGCGTGCTGGCAGCCAAGTAGCCGAAAAATTAAATATTCAAGCCTTGGTAACTGGTGAGAGTATAGGTCAGGTTTCTAGCCAAACCTTAGCTAATTTAAGTGTGATTGACCGCGTAACAGAAACCCTGATTTTGCGCCCACTTATTCAGCACGACAAACAAGAAATTATTAATATTGCCCGTAAAATTGGCACCGCAGAAATGGCCGAAACCATGCCTGAGTACTGCGGCGTAATATCTAAAAAGCCAACGGTTAAAGCTAAACTTGACGTTATTAAAGCCGAAGAAGAAAAGTTCGACTTTGATGTGCTTAATACTGTTGTTGAAAACGCTCGCATTATGGATGTGCGTGATATAGACGTAGAAGCTAAGCAAGAACTTAAAGAAGCTGAGTCGGTAGTTGATTTACCAGCGGGTGCAGTGGTTGTTGATATTCGCTCACCAGAGGAAGAGGATGCAGCGCCGCTTGAGATTGACGGTATAGATGTAGTGCATTTACCGTTTTTCCGCTTAGCGACTAAATTTGGTGATCTGCCAAAAGATAAGGATTACTACCTGTATTGTGAAAGAGGGGTTATGAGCCAGTTACAGGCGCTTATTCTTCATGAAGCAGGCTTTACGGGTGTAAAAGTTTACCGCCCGTAAAGGTTAACCGTAATTTAGAGCGTGGTTTATACCACGCTTTTTTTTGCCTTAATTTTAGCAAGTAGAGCATCGTTTAGCGGGGTGCTGATATTTAATCGCTTACCTTGTTGGCTAATATAGCCACAAATGGCGTCTATTTCGGTTTGTCGGTTATGCGCTACGTCTTGATGCATTGAAGAGTAGTTTTCAGCGGTTAGCATCATTACGTTATAAGCGTTGTTAAGTGCATCAGCCAGCTTAATATCAAGCTTTAAAGCCTGGGCTATTTGGCATGCCTCAGTTAATAAATTAAAGATAATGCTATTAAAATAAGGGGCACGTAACTGACCATTTTTAATATCATACAATGCGCTTAATGGGTTAATGGCAATATTTACTAATAGTTTTTCAAATCGTAGCTGCTCAATATTAGTAGTGTAGCTAAGCTGCGGCACGTTTTGCAATTGCTCACACATTGTTTGGCGATAACTGCGCGCGCAAGGGTTGCAGGCACCTAATACGCTTTTACCTTCACCGGTGTGCTGTACTATAAAGTCGTTTGTTTTAAAGCCAGCCATGCTGGTGGTTAAAAAGTACAACGCTTGTCGCTTATCGAGTTGCTCATTGAGCGTTTCAACATTACCCATTCCGTTGTGCGATACAATAAGTACACTACTTGGCGATAAAAAGGGTTTAACTTGCGTAAAGGCCGATTGAACCTGAAAAGCCTTTACAGCAAAAATAACAATATCAAACGCGGGCTGTTCATTAATTTGCTTAAGCGTAATAAACCGCGCATTAATTTTTTGCGAAGGCTGTTTTGCTTTGCAATAAAAGCGTGTATTTGCAGTGGCTTTGCGTGTTAACACATGAACAGTGTGAGCTTTAGATAAAAAATGGCTTAGCAATAAACCAATAGCGCCGTCGCCAATAATAAGAATATTAGCCATAAGGGTTCTTTTTTCGAGGAGTAAAAATGGTTCTTAGTAAAAAGTACGTGGCCGCACCGGCAAAATCAGCAACAAAATCACCTAACGAGGCCTGCCTGTAGGGAAGCGCATCTTGCATTATTTCTATTGCTGCACCGTAGCCCGCAAGCAAGAGTACTTGCGTGTACAGCGGTAACTTAAAGGCTTTATCCATAATGATGGCAAGTATAAAAAATATCCCAAAGTGGGCAACTTTATCAACATGTGGAAATAAGTTCGTAACGCCGCCTTTTATTTCTTTGGCAAATAAGAGGGTAAACACCACAATACTAATCAAAAAAACTGCTTGGTAAACACGCCTTGTCACGATAAATCCTAAAACCGCTTAAAAAAGAGGCTGCAGTATATCAAACTAAATTAGTATCGCACCTGAACAAGTGGCAGAAAAATGTAAAGATTTATAATTTTAGCGTTATAATCGGCGCATAAATTTAGATTTAATAGTTAGGAGAACCCAATGCCTTCATTTGATATCGTATCAGAAGTAGAAATGAACGAAGCTAAAAATGCAGTAGATAACGCAAACCGTGAGCTAGAAACGCGCTTTGACTTTAGAGGTGTTGACGCATCAATTGAGCTAAACGACAAAACAATTAAACTAAAAGCTGAAGCTGACTCACAAGTTATGCAATTGTTTGATATTTTAGCAGGAAAAATTTCTAAGCGTGGTATGGACGTAGCAAGCTTGGAGCTGCAAGACATCACTCGTGCTGGTAAAAACGTGTTTCGTAATGTTGCACTTAAACAAGGCATTGAGAAAGACATGGCTAAAAAAGTAGTTAAAGCCATTAAAGACTCAAAAGTAAAAGTACAAGCTGCTATTCAAGGTGAAGAAGTACGTGTAACGGGTAAAAAGCGTGACGATTTACAAGCCGCTATGCAAGTCGTTCGCACTGCAGATTTAGGTCAGCCTTTCCAGTTTAAAAACTTTCGCGATTAATTAGCTAAGTGTCTTTAGTATTTTAAAGTGAAAATTTAAATGTGTGGTTATTGAATATATTAGCCACACATTTTACCCCGCCCTAATTACAGCCTTTACTTACTCGCAAGCCTAAACCCCTTTTACCTACGTAAAATTACTCTACTGTTATTCCATATTCTTTTAACGTTATTTAAATGCATTATTAAATCTGCTTATCACGCAGTTGCGTATATTAGGCTATTCTTAATATCAATATTACTTAATAGCGACTGTTAAAGGCTTTAAATGCTTAAGTTTCTTGTTTTTATAATTATTATTGCGTGCAGTAAGTTTAGCTTTGCCAAGCCAATAAATGTAGATGTGTTGGTAGAGGACGGTTACTTTCCAATTATTATTAATGCCGAAAAAGAGCAAGGGTTAGCGCCTGAGTTTGTAAAAATACTCAATGACTCTCAAAGCGAATATAAATTTACTCTTAACTCTTTGCCTGTAAAAAGGCTCAAAAAGTGGGTCGAATGGGGGGAATTCGACATGTTGTTTTTAATGGCTATGCAATGGGTGCCTGAAGTAGCAAGAAGTGCCTTACAGGAAACGAGCTTTTATGTTATTGCTAAAAATGAGTTGTATACGCTGGCACAAAACGCCCAAAAGCAAAGCTATTTCGATGACTTACATGCTTTAACAAAAGCGGGAGTATTGGGGTATTCCTATCGTTTTGCTGATTTTAAAACCGATGCACAGTATTTAAGTGATGAACACCAAGTTAGTTTAACAATCGATGAGTTTAACGTTGTTAAAATGCTGCTATTAAAGCGTGCCGATGTAGGGGTGTTAAATAACATAGCTTATCAATACTTTAAAAAGAACAACATTTTTAATATGAACCTGCTTTATAAGAGTAATACCCCAGATGCTATATACGATACTCATTTTTTAGTTAATCCTGCGCGCAGTAAAATTACGGTAAAACAAATGGATAAGCTTTTAAATTCGCCTGAAATAAAACCTAAAATCACAGCGCTTTTAAGTTTATACGGCGTAACATCCAGCTTTACTGAAAATAAATAATTTAACCTTTAGCTATATAGACGTCCGTTGACATTTGTAAACAAACTGCTCACAATAACCGCCTATTTTCAAGGTGCTTGCTGGTTGCTAAATACAGGGTTTAAAGTATTAAAACTAACAGCGAGATAATCGGGAAGTTGGTGCGCCTTTATGACAAAAGCAATCCCAACACTGCCCCCGCAACGGTAAAGTATTAACGCATTTATGTGTTTACTGAGTCCGGAGACCGGCCTTGAAGTAATCTTACTTACTTAAATCTTTGCGGTGGGCAAAGATAGGGAACATCATGCTAAATAAAACAACTCTTGGCGTTGCTATCTCGGCTGCGCTGTCTTTTTCTGTATCTGCTGCACAAAGCCCAATTGAAAAAATCACTGTTACCGCTAATAAATTTGAACAATCAATAAATAATGTTTTAGCGAGCGTTAATGTAATTGAACGCTCCGAAATAGATGCAAGCAATGTACGCGATTTACCAACCTTACTAAGCACACAGGTGGGTTTTCAAATTAATTCTAATGGTGGCTTTGGCCAAACGTCGGGCGTGTCTTTACGTGGTACAGGTTCTGGCGATACGCTAATTTTAATTGATGGTGTACGCACGGGCTCAGCCACGCTAGGACAAAAAGCATTAAGTAACGTGCCGCTAAATAGTATTGAGCGAATAGAGATCGTAAAAGGCTCGCGTGCAGCTGTGTATGGCTCAGATGCATTAGCTGGGGTTATTAATATAATAACGCGTGAAGCGAGCAATGTATCACTTGATGCCACATTTGGCTCTAACGCTTATCAAAACTATCAGCTTGCAGGTTCAGTAAAATCAAATGAAGTGGTTAGCGCATTTAATGCAGGCTTTGAAAAAACCGATGGTTTTGATGCATTACAAGGTATAGCGCCCGATGACGACAGCTATGAAAATAAAAACGTAGGCTTTAAAGTAAACTATACAGATGCACACTACGGAAACTTTAAGCTACTAGGCCAGTACAGCGAAGGCTACGCGGACTACGATAGCAGCTTTAGCCCGGCTACGAGCACGGTTGAAAGAGGGGACTTTAAAAACTATCAACTGTCGGCGCAGTGGAGCAAAAACTACACTAACCAATCTCATGCTATAGATGTTGCTTTTGCAACCGATGATTCTGACAGCACATATGTGGACTCTTTTACCGGCGGGCCATTAACCAGTACATTTGTTACTAAGCGCTCGCAAGTAGATTACAGCGGCCAATACCGCTTAACAAATGCGCTTAATATTAGCGGCGGCGTTAATTGGTATATCGATGATGTATCGCAAAGCTCGCAAGCATTTGATGAGGATAGCCGCGATGTATTAGCAGTGTTTGTTGGGGCTTATTACGACACCGACACTGTGCTTGCCAATTTAACTCTTCGCCAAGACGACGATGAACAGTTTGGTGATGAAACAACCTATACTGCGGCGGCTGGTTATCATTTATCTGAAAATTCAACATTTAGAATTAGTCAAAGCACAGGTTTTAAAGCGCCAACATTTAACGATTTATACTACCCAAATTTTGGTAATCCAGATCTCCAACCTGAAAAATCAATAAACCGCGAGCTTGGTGTAAATGTTAATTTTGACAGTGCACAAGTCGATTTTGCAATTTTTAGAAACGACATCGAAGATAAAATTGATTACGATGAAAACTTTGCGTTAGCTAATATAAACGAAGCTCGCTATGAAGGGGTTGAGTTTAGCCTTACACAACAAATTTTAGGGTTTGATAGCCACTTTAATTTTGCATATTTAAGTGCCGAAAACAAAGAAACCGGCGATGAGCTACGCAATGTTGCCAAGCGGACTGTTAATTGGGAGCTCGCAAAGCAATTTGGTGATTTTGATGCTCGCATTGATATGCAATACCGCAGTGATCGCGAGGGGGCAGTAACGCGCCTAGGATCGTATACACTTTGGAACCTAGCGGGTAACTATCATGTAAACGATAATATTGAGCTGTCGCTGCGTGTAGAGAACCTATTTGACAGAGATTACAATGTGGTTGACTCAAGAGCTGACTTTATAAGCGGTGAAGTATATTACTACAACACCCCAGAGCGCCGCTTTTTTGTAGGTGCAAGCTATCAGTTTTAATAGCGTTTTTTAATATACAAAAGCCCGATTTATATCGGGCTTTTTAATGTGTATTTATACCAATTCGCATTAATACTTAATCATTTTCAGGGGCTAAATGTGTCGCTATCTGCGTTAAAAAATTCTCATTTAGAACAACTAAATAGTGAATTTTTGCCTTGCTATCAACACGTTTATCCATCCTCAAAATAGATCACTTAATTATGCGGATTGGTATTAGAATTATTTTAACAACGCAAATTAGCTAGTCAGCTAAAAACTCTTTAAATAAAGTTTCAAACTTGTGTAATTTAGGCGCAATCAAAATACTACAGTAACCCTGCTGTGGGTTTTCGTTGTAGTAATCTTGATGATAATGCTCTGCTGGGTAATATGTGGTAGCAGGGCTAACCTCTGTCACTATTGGCTCGCTAATATGGTTTTGTAACTGGGCTATCGTCTCATTGGTTTGATTTAATTGCGCATCGTTGTGGTAATAAACAACACTTCTATACTGTGTGCCAATATCGTTACCTTGGCGATTTAATTGCGTGGCATCGTGTAACGTAAAAAACATGCTAAGCAGTGTTTCAAAACTCACTACAGCGCTGTCAAATTCCAGTTGCACAACCTCAGCATGGCCTGTTGTACCAGAGCAGACCGATTTATACGTGGGGTTGTCGGTATGGCCGCCGGTGTAACCTGAGCTTACGTTTAGTACACCTTTTACTCGTCTGAATGCAGCGTCTATACACCAAAAACAGCCTCCACCAAATGTTGCTAGTTGTGTTGATGTGCTCATAAGTTGTCCTAATTATGTATGTTACAGTATTAAGGCGAGCATAAATTGAATGCGCCGTAACAGCAAGTTACGGCGCAGTGTAAGCTCAGTTAAATTTCTTCGCTGTCTTTTAACGGGTGAGAGTCGGCTTGCTTATTTAATTTTTGCTGTAAGAACTCTGGCGACTGTGTGTTGCGGGCTAGGGCATAATACGCCGCAGGCACAACATAAAGCGTTAGCAATGTTGATACAATAACCCCTGTAAATACCACCACACCAATTACCATGCGGCTCTCTGCGCCTGGGCCTGATGCCAATACTAAAGGCACTGCGCTCATTACCGTAGTCAGAGAGGTCATTATTATTGGGCGCAGGCGCTGAGTGGCCGCTTGCAAAATAGCCTCGCTAAATTCTACGCCTTTATCACGCAGTTGGTTGGTAAATTCGACTATTAAAATACCATTTTTAGCGCTTAAACCTATCAGCATTACAATACCAATTTGGCTATAAATATTAAGCGTTAAGCCGGTTGCCCATAGGCCAAACATGGCGCCCATTAGGCCAAGCGGTACCGTTAGCATAATGACAAACGGGTGCATAAAGCTTTCAAATTGCGCTGCTAAAACTAAAAAGGTTACAGTTAGGGCAAGCACAAATACATAGGTCATGGCCGATGCGCCTTCGTAATATAATTGTGATTCACCTTTATAATCTACAGCGCCGTCAATGTCGTTTTCTTCTGCAGCTACTTTGTTTAAAAAGTTAAGTGCTTGTTCCAGTGTATAACCGTCCGCAAGGTTAGCGCTTAGTGTGATGGCACGCATTCGGTTATAACGATTTAAGCGCGATGCTGTGGCCTCTTCTTTTAAGCTTATAAGGCTATCTAGTGGGACCAGCTCACCACTGCGTGATTTAAGGTAAATATTTGAAATGTCAGTAGGGTTTGTAAAGTCTTGTTTAGTGCCTTTTAAAATTACATCGTATTCTTCACCACGGTCAATAAAGGTGGTAACACGGCGCTGTCCTAACATGGTTTCAAGCGTGGTACCTACATCTGATACCGATACACCTAAATCGGCGGCTTTGTTTTTATCTATGCTGACTAAAAATTGTGGAAAGGTTTCTTTATAGTCGTGATCGATTCTTACCAAGCCTGGATTTTTTTCTGCGCGCTCTATAATGCGGTCGCGCCAATCAGCAAGTTGCTCGTAATCGTTACCTTGTAGTACAAACTCAATCGGGCGAGAAGAGCCACCACCGCCAATACCACGGCGCATAATAGCAAAGGCACGTACGTCAGTTACTTCGGTCATTTTGGCGCTTATTTCGTCCATAACTTCCCAGGTAGAACGCTTGCGCTTATCCCAATCGGCCATGCCAACGATAGCAACACCACCACTGCCGCCCCAGCCCGGTACGCGCACTAAAACACGGCTTAATTCGCCAGCTTCTGAGTAAGGAAGCAGGCGCCCTTCTATTTTGGCCATGTTGGCAGCGTTATTTTCATAACTTGCGCCTTCAGGGCCGCTCATCATAATAAAAAAGGTACCGCGGTCTTCTTTTGGCGTAAGCTCAGAAGGCACTTGTAAAAACAACGAGTAGCTAACAAAACCAGCAAGTACTAGGCTTATCATTAAGCCCCATTTTTTGGTCATATTTGAGGTAAGCGATTGGCGGTAACTGTTTTCAACTTTGCTAAAAACACGGTCCATCCATTGGCTAAATTTACTTTCTTTTTCTGACGCTTTTAAAACTTTAGAGCACAGCGCCGGCGAGAGGGTAAGGGCGGTAATACTAGAGAAAAACACCGCGGCACTTACAGCCATTGCAAACTCTGTAAACAAGGCGCCAATTCGGCCATCCATAAATACTAAAGGTACAAACACCGAAATAAGCACAAGCGTTGTCGCAATAATTGCAAAGCCTACTTCGCGGGCACCTCTAAAGGCTGCTAATAAGGGAGGCTCGCCAAGCTCAATACGACGGTGAATATTTTCAAGCATCACAATGGCGTCATCTACGACCAAACCAATTGCTAATACCAGCGCAAGTAAGGTTAATAAGTTGATTGAATAACCCATGGCAAGTAAAAACATAAAGCTGCCAACAAGTGCTACAGGCACAGTAACGGCGGGGATAAGCGTAGCGCGAATATTACCTAAAAAGATAAATATTATTAACACTACTAATCCCATAGAAATGGCAAGCGTGCTATATACTTCGTTGATTGATTCTTTAATAAAAATAGACGAATCGTAGCTGTCTTGAATAGTGGTGCCCTCTGGCAAATTACGTTTTATTTTTTCAAGTTCACTGCGGGCGTTGTCTACTACTGTTAAGGTGTTTGCTTTAGCTTGCTTTACTATGCCAAGGCCAATCATGTTACGGCCGTTGCCACGGAACAGGCTTTCATCGTCGGCGGCTTCTAAATGTACATCGGCAACTTCACCTAAACGCACAAGGTAGCCGTCTTCACCGCGTTTAATAACTAAGTTTTGAAAATCACGTTGGTCTTTATAGCTACGCGCTGTACGTACGGTAAAATCGCGGTCGATAGATTCAATTTCACCTGCTGGTAGCTCTACGTTTTCACTGCGTAGGGTGTTTTCGATATCACTTGAAGTGATCCCACGAGCAGCCATGGCTTGGCGGTTTAGCCAAATTTTCATGGCGTATTGGCGCTCACCACCAATACGTACATTTGAAACGCCATCTACAACGGCTAATCGGTCGACAATAAAGCGCTGTGCATAATCGCTCAATTGCAGCGAGTTCATGGTTTCACTGTTAAGTACAAACCAGGCTATAGGGCTCTCGTCGCTGTTTGACTTAGATACCTCTGGTGGGCGTACTTGCTCTGGTAGGTTATCTAGTGCGCGGGCAACTCGCTCTCGTACATCGTTTGAGGCTGCGTCAATATCACGGCTTATATCAAACTCAATAACGATATTAGAGCGCCCATTTCTGCTTGAAGAATTAATACTTTTAATGCCTTCAATACCCGATATCCGGTTTTCTAATATTTGTGTTATTTTTGTCTCGACTATTTCTGCCGAAGCACCAGTGTAGTCAGTACTAATACTAACAATAGGGGTTTCAATATCTGGGTATTCTCTAAGTGGTAGCATCGAAAAAGCCACCAAGCCAAATGTTAGCAGTAGTAAGTTTATTACTATGGCAAAAACAGGGCGTTTAACACTCGTATCTGTAATTTTCACCGATTAACCCTCAACACTTACTTTGCTACCAGGGCGAATTTTAATAATGCCTTCGGTAATCACTTGCTCGCCATCGCTAAGGCCTTCATCAATCGCTACCCAGCCGTTATTTCTGCCTGCAACATGTACTTCTACCTTATTGGCAATACCCTCTTTTACTTGGTATATAAAATGTTTATCTTGCAGTGGGATCACGGCTTTTTCTGGCACCATAAGCGCCTGATTACTACTAAGCTCCAGAGCGGTGTTTAAAAGCATACCAGGGCGCAATAACCCGGATTTATTAGCAAAGCTTGCGGTTACTTCAACACTGCGAGTAATCGAGTCGATACGAGAACTAATATGGGTCACTTTGCCGGTAAAAGTGCGCCCTGGGTAGGCATCGTTTTGAGTATGTACTTTCATGCCTAGGTTAAGTTGAGATAAATATTTTTCAGGGACTTTAAAGTCAACTTTTATAATACTAATATCATCAAGCGTTGTAATAATTGTATCGCTACTTACATAAGCACCAACCGACACTTCTCGTTTGCCTAATAAGCCAGAAAACGGCGCGGTAATTAGCATTTCATCAAGTTTGGTTTTAGCGCTTTCTAGTTGGGCTTGCGTGGCATCTACGCGAGAAAGCTGCTCTTCTAATAATGATTTAGCGGTAGATTGCGTACGAGAAAGCTCAGTAAGGCGGCTTAACTGACGTTTTTCTTCTTTTAAGTTAATGCCTAGCTCTTTTACAGCGTATTGTTCTTGCTGATTTTGCAGCTGCACAAGGCGTTGGCCTTTACTTACTAAGTCGCCATCTTCAAAATATATGTGTGTAACATAATCGCTTTGTGCGCTTTTTATATAAATTGCTTGGTTTGCGCGTGCACTGCCTATGGCTTCAATCATAACGGTGTTTTCTTGAGACGATACCGTATAAGCCATTACCTGTGTGGGTGTATCACTTGAATTAGATTGTTCACCATGGCTAGATGGCAAATATAAGTACACACTTAAAATAACAAGAAGCGTAATTAAAAATGGAAAAAGAGCTTTACCTGACTGTTTTGAATACATCGTTTTCATACCTGAAAATAAATTGTAAGTATTGTACGAAATAAGACCGTGAAAAGGCGGTTATGTGTCTCATAAATTTGTGCGTTAGGCGTAAAAATTTATGAGACTAATTACTTGTTCCCATTTAACACTAAAATTATGATAAAACGATGAAGCAACCACCGCAGTGTAAAACCTGTTTAACAATGAGAAAAATAATACTTTGGGGTATTGTTATGTTTTTATTTTATATGGTTTTTTACCAATATGGGTAAGCCAAGTTCAATAATAAAATACAGGGCGCAAGGGGCGCGCAATGGCATTGAAGTACTTACTGTAGGCAGCGTAGGTTTAGTATTTATTATGCTGTTTAATTTACTGCGCCCGGGTGAAATTAGCTTAATAGAAATTTTTTTAGTAAGCATGTGCATAGCTGCTATTTTTATTGGTTTTTTAAAAACACAGGAACCTTATTACAGTTTAGTGCTTAGTGAGTCCTTACTTGTGTATCAGCATAAGTATGGCCAGTGGCAGTTACATGTTAGTAACTTACACCACAGCGGTATTCCTAAGGTGGCTGACGGCCTTGAACACCTTGAATTAAACGCAGTAGGTTTAAAACTCAATGATATGGACGAATTTTTAAGCGCTATACACCCACGCATTGCCGGAAAACTACTGATAGAGCAGCGTAATTTATTTATGCAAGCTGTTCAAAAACATTGCAAAAATGGCAATTGCCCATCAGAATGGTTAATAGAAGAGACACAATACACCTCACCTAAAGGATTTAGCTATACTGGACTTATAGCTATGTTTGCTAACAGAGCCAAGCACCTTGAGTTGTTAACGGGATATAACTTACTGTTACCCGCAAGTGTATTAGAGACAGACATTTGGTCGTTCAGTGCCAATTTAAATAAATGGAAACGCGCACCTGAACGGTTTATAGCATCGCAAGTTGGACACTAAATGCGATAGTAGGAAAAATAATGAGCCAAGAAAGATCTTTTATAAAGAGTGGTCGCAATACCATCATCCATAAAGATAAAAAGCTTGATCTAGTCATTGTAAATGCAGAGCAGCACCCACGTATAAAGGTAACTCAAAATGGTTTGGAGCCATTTAAAGAGGATCTACCTAAAAACCGGCGTGATGCCAAAGAGCGTTATCTTGAAATTGTTAATGTAAGTAGCGCTGATATTTTTGGTGAAGAAAAACAGCTGTTGTTTATTCAGGCGCTTGATGGGCGTGAATACAAAGTAGATTACTCAAAAATAGGCACTAAGCTGTTTGTGCGTATTCATCAAGATACGTATATGTAATACCAATCCGCAATAATGCTTAATCATTTTGCGACACGTTTTCCAGCCTCAAAATGGATCACTTAATTAAGTGAATTGGTATAACTCTAAATGGCACCTTTATTGCTAGTGATTACACTATAGTAATTATTTGACATTATAGGTGCGTTTTATGAAAGCGTTTGCTTTTACTCCCCTTATATCTTGTTTTTTATTGGCTGCCTGTGGCGGTGGAGGCGGCGGTAGTGAAGACTCTGCTGTTGAAACCTCGGTTAATGCCGGAACCGATCTACAAGTTGTAGAAAAAACAGAGTTTACAATTACCGCACAAGGCTCACCAGCCGACGGTACCTTTACTTGGCAGCGCGTTAGCGGCCCATCTGTGGACGGCTTCCCGCTTGAAGGTGCAGAGCAAACAATTACTGCGCCCGATGTTAAAGCCGACAGTGAACTTGTACTATCTGTAAGCTATCAAACAGATAATGGCAGCTTAGTTAGTGACAACGTGAGCATATTTATTACCTCAAGTAATCAATTACCGCTTGCTGTTGTTAGTCAAACAGCCCCAGAAACACTGCCTTCAACCTATAACGACACCGTAACGTTAAGTGCTGAAGAGTCGAGCGATCCTGACGAAAATGGCCAAATTAATAGCTATCAGTGGCAATTAATTTCAGGCCCTGATTTAGATGTAACCGACTTTGACAACTCTACGGTAAGTTTTAGCCACCCGCTGCTTGAATCAAATACTAATTTAATATGGCAATTAAGCGTTACCGACGACGAGGGCGGCGAGGCAAGTACTGAATACAGTATGACATTAAATAAAACAGACGAGCTGGTTGTGGCCAATGCCGGAGATGACCAAAACGTTGAAGAATTTGAGGAAGTGACCTTAGATGCAAGTGAAAGTGACACCCTAACAGATACGTTTTCATGTAGCTGGCAACAATTAACAGGCAATGCCGAAACGCTGGCAAATACTAGCCAATGTACCACGACATTTTTTGCCTCCGACGTTGATTTAGATACCACATTGAGCTTTGAAGTCACTGTTACTGATTCTAAAGGGCGCACTGACACCGATACTGTATTTATTGACGTATCACCAAAAGCACTAGGGCTAATTAACGACAGTGGCCTAGGCGAGTGTTATAACAATACCCAGCGTATCAATTGCCAAAGTAGTGACTTTCCGGGTCAAGATGCAGAGCTTGGCCGAGACAGCTTTGCCAACCAACTCGATAAAGCAGGCCAAGGTAACCTTGCGTTTGACTACACTAAGCTAAATCAGTTTGCTGATGAAGTAGCGGATGATAGTGACGACTTTACCTGTATACGCGACAACGTAACGGGGCTTGTATGGGAAGTGAAAAGTGTAGAGTCAGGTACATTACCTAATACCACCTTACGCGATGGCCAAAATCATTACTTTTGGGATTTAGGCACGACAACCTTTACCGATACCAGTACCGCTAATACCACCTGCCCAGATGATACAAGCTGTGGTGTGCAAACCTATATAAATGAAGTGAACGACTTAGATTTTTGCGGCGGTACCAATTGGCGCTTACCAACTTACACTGAGCTGTTGAGCTTAATTGATTATGGCAAGCAGGGCGAAAACGTATTAATTGATGAAGCGTTTTTTCCAAATATGCCAGAAGCAGGCGCTATAGATGATGTGAGTTTACCGTACTGGACATCGCAAACTGCAGCCGATGGTACCAGCTTATCGCAAGCGTACATTATCGATATGAGCAACGGGAATGACTTAGCCTACCCGAAAGAAAAATACGCGTATGTACGTTTAGTCAGAAGCCGATAGGAGAAAATCATGAAAACATGCTTACTATTTTCAATGGCTGTATTTAGCGCAAGCTTTCAACTAGCCGCAGCGCAAACGTGTTACGACGGGGCGGATACAACAACACCAACCACTCGCTTCACCCTTAATGAGGATGGCACAGTGTTAGATACAGAAACAGGCCTAATGTGGCAACGTTGTAGCTACGGACAAGTTTACGATAGCGACACTGAAACATGTACAGGCTCTTCTCCGTCACTTAATTGGCAAGAAGCACTTAGAGGCGCAGAAAACGACACCACTGCCGATTACGACGATTGGCAGGTGCCTAATATTAAAGAGCTTGCCAGTATTTTAGAGCACAGCTGCACCGAGCCAAGTATTAACGAAGAGGTGTTTTTAGGCACTAAATTGCAAAACTACTGGAGTAATACCTCAGGGGTAAGCACGATGAGCTCAGCATGGGTTTACCAGTTTGATAGCGGGCTTAATAGCTTACATGCTAAAACCAGTGACGTGTATTTACGTTTGGTGCGTTACGAAAACTAAGTAAAATAAAATAGCCAAGCACTTAACTTTAATACAAAAGCGCCGCTAAATTTAGCGGCGCTTTTTTGTTTTACATAAATTTACGTTATTTCAATAATAAAGCGCATACAACGTTGTTACTTTGTCGTTTTTTTTGCCATTATAGGCCGAGTTTTAATGACGAAGGAACATTGCGGTGTATTTAAGCTACTTTGGCTTGAGCGAAAAGCCATTTTCGATCTCGCCCAACCCCCATTATTTATTTTTAAGCGAACGCCACAAAGAGGCACTTGCCCACTTAACCTATGGTTTAGGCGAAGATGGCGGGTTTGTATTGCTAACCGGCGAAGTGGGAACAGGCAAAACCACCATTACCCGCAGTATGTTAGAGCAACTGCCAGAGAATACTCAAGTTGCAATGATCCATAATCCGGCGCTGTCGGAGCTTGAGCTTTTGGCCAGTATTTGTGATGAGCTAAACATTACTTACGATGCCCAAAATGCCACCCTTAAAAGTTTAACCGACATTATTAAGCAGCACTTAGAGGCTAATAACAAAGCGGGCGGGCACACAATTTTAATTATTGATGAAGCGCAGCTCCTTGCCCCCGATGTGCTTGAGCAATTACGACTATTAACCAACATAGAAACTGATCATAAAAAACTGTTACAAATAGTCTTAGTGGGTCAACCAGAGCTTCAGGCATTATTAAAACGTACTGAGCTTAGGCAGTTGGCGCAGCGAATTACAGCACGGTATCATTTATTACCGCTCACCCAAGGGCAAACAGTTGCGTATATAAAGCATCGTTTACATATTGCCGGGTGTGATAAAGGCGTGTTTTCGCTTGATGCGATGCAAGCTGTACATCAGTTAACTGGCGGCATTCCACGCTTAATGAATTTAGTCTGTGAGCGCGCGTTAGTCGGGGCTTTTTCTAAGCAGCAGCTTATTGTTGATAGTGATATTATAAAACAATCAGCCCAAGAATCACTGCCTATGGATTTTGTGGCTGCGCAGAATAATGCGCCTAAATCCACTGGCCGTGTTTATTATTACTTAGCATTTGCTGCTTTGTTTGCAGTAGGTGTCGGCATGTCGTTTATTATATAGTTAGGTAATTTATGTCTTATTTATTAGATGCATTAAAGCAATCTCAACAAGCAGATATGAGCGCCGAGCAATATGATTTGCAGTCAGCGCAGTTAAAGCAGCAGCAAGCACTTACGCGCTATAAAAAAATGGTGTGGCTACTTGGCGGCGCAATTGCAGCATTTATTGCCATAGCGGGTGGCTTTACAGCGGGTAAGTGGTTTCAAAGCAGCGCACTATTAAAAACAAGCCAGCCGGTTGACGTTGTTAGCACTGATAGCAAAAAACAAAAACAAGCAGTAACAGATGAGCCAGCTATAGCGCTAAATAAAGCCGTAAAGCCTGTAACATCACCTTCTTCAGAGGCTGAAAAAAATAGTAATAAAGCAACGATTGAAGGGCAGTTGGTGTATGTACAAACACCTACCGGGGTACAAAAAATGTTGCTTACCCCACAAGGGCAGTATATCCCTATTAATGATAATCCGGCGCAGCAGCAACCAGGTTACAATGTGCAAACCCCTATAAATGCTAACGGGTATAATCAAAATGCGTTTAATCAGCCGACTTACAATGCACAGCTACCTAATACGCAAAGCTATAATCCACTTGCTTATAATGCACACGGCCAAAACACGCAATTTATGCAGCCGCAAGCACAAAATACAAGCTCAGCAGGTTTAGATATGAGTAAGTACAAAGTGCTTGGAAAACCACTGAATGGTGAAAATACCCCAAGCACGCAAGCGCCGCAAAGTAGCCCGGAGCTTGATGCTGTACCGAGTAAATTAAAAGATGCCTTTGCACAAGCGATAAAAGACTCGGAGCAAGAACAAGATTACGAAGTAACGCAGGCCTCACGCAGTTCATCTCGAGTTAAACCGGTTGAGCTATTACCAGATGGTTTACAAGCCATGCTACCAAGCATTAAATACCAAGCACATATATACTCTTCAAGTGCAGATAAACGCTGGATAAAGCTTAATGGCAGAGAGCTACACGAAGGGGAGAGCATAGGGGCACTAAGAGTGCGCGAAATTACCCCAGAGCAAAGTGTACTTGATTTTGATGGTTATGAATTCAGTATTAAAGCTTTGCAGGATTGGCCGCAATAAAGCGCAGCTAATAAAGTAAAGCCGCAAAACTGCGGCTTTACTTTTTAACTCAAGGTAAAATAGCGTTTTTGTAAAAGCGCTCTAAATCAATGTTGTAGTCGGTCGGCTTAACAGTTGATTCGAGCTTGTCAGCTGTTTTTTTATTTGCCAAGTTTATATCTTGCATTTCCGTGTAGCGACCGTGTTTAGCACTATAAAATGTTTTAACCACCGGCTTTAAAGGTGTTTCAGGGTTACTCTGTGTAACCAAGCCTACTTTTTGGCTAGATAAGCGCACTAAGGTGCCTACAGGGTGAATGCCAATACATTGGATAAACTTAGTAAGTAGCTCACCATCAAAGCTATCAGGGCAACCATCTTTTAAAATTTTAAACGCTTTTATAGGCTCCATACCTGCTTTATATACCCGCTCTGCCGTAAGTGCATCATATACATCTACAATTGACGCCATACGCACGTATTGGCTTATCTCATCACCTTTTTTGGCAAACGGGTAGCCTTTTCCGTCTAAGCGCTCATGGTGTAGGCCGGCAATATCTACAGCAATTCCCGTTAACCCTGACTCTTCCAAAATTTGCTTAGAATACAGAGCATGGTTTTGCATAATTTTAAATTCGTCATCACTAAAGCGGCCCGGTTTATTGAGCACTTCGTCAGGAATTTTAATTTTTCCTATGTCATGTAACAAAGCACCTGTAGTGAGCTCTACAATAATGTCGCGCTCTATGCCTAAGTGCTTTGCAAAAATACCCATTAAAATAGAAACGTTGATAGAGTGCTCTAATAAGTAAGCATCTTTTTGGCGCATTTGGGTTAAGCAGGCTAGGGCATCTTGGTTTCTAAAAATAGAGTCCATAAAGCCACTGGCAAGCTCTTTAAAAGGCGCTATGTCTATATCTCTACCCGCTTTTATATCGCCAAAGGCCTTTTTTTGAAGTGTTTTAGCTTCGTCGTAGAGCTTTTTAGCTTTGCCCATTTCTTGTTCACTACTGTGAACTTTAAGCCAAGGGTCGCGTTTTTTAATCTCTGCCTTAGGCGCTGGGGCTTGAGTGTCGGGCTCGGGTGTAGTTAATGTTTTATCTGGATCTATCTCTATTTCTAAAATGCCCGCTTTTTTGAGCTTATCGATACTCGCCTGAGTTTTAACCCAGCCTTGGTTTTTAATTTTAATGCGCCCAGTTTGTTTTGTAACACTTTGAACAAACATGCCAGGCTGTAATTGCGAAATAGAGATAACTTTCAATTTTTTTACTTCTGTAATGGGTCTTTGTTTAAATTAGCATCATTATACGTTGCAGGGTAAAAAAAAAGGCACTTTTAAGTGCCTTTTTTACATTTTTAGTTAATTAGTACTAGATGGGCTATTCGTCATCTTCTACTAGGGTCATCAGTGAAGTATTACCACCAGATGCGGTAGTATCTATACTGATCGTTTTTTCAGTAATTAAGCGCTTAATTAACGTATCGTAATACTCTGAAGTAATTACTGGCAAAATAGCACCTTTACGCTGTGCAAGTTGTTGGCTGAAGTAACCTAAACGAGACGAACGTGCAGCAACCACCGCACCCGCTAAGTGAGGGTGAGCCAAAATAGCTTGTAGTTGATTAGGTTTTGCAACCTGGAACACGCCCTCAGCAACGCCTGTGGCAATAAACTTATCTTTAAAGGCTACCGCTTCATCGTAAAATAGCTCTGATGCTACGGTAATTACTGTATTACCTGCGGCAAGTGCTGTGATGATTGAAAGCGCCCAAAAGTTAAATGACGTGCTTTTATCTGCATAACATACTACACAACCACGTGCTTCAAGGTGCAAGGTGTTTGATTCACCAGTAGGCCCAGGCAAAGTAGTAAACTTACGCATGTGCTTTTCTAAACGGTTAAGTTGTGCACGCGCTTCTGAAAGCGTTAATGCCAAATCGTCCGCTAGGTCATCAATAATTTCGACCGTTGCTACTTTAGCAAGCAGCTGACGAACAGCCGATACACGGTCATTTAGCGGTGTTGCACGCCAAATTTTCTCATCGCGCATTGAGTTAGCCATTAGCTTTTCAACTTGCTCGTTTGCACCGCTGTAATGGTGTAAATCAAGCTCATCTGGCGTTAGGTTAGTCATTTGCACGTTATCAGGTGATGCTTTCTCTTTTACTAAACGCTGCAGGTAGTTAGGGCCACCGGCTTTAGGGCCTGTACCAGATAAACCACGGCCACCAAATGGTTGCACACCTACAATGGCACCAATCATGTTGCGGTTTACATATACGTTACCCGCACGCGACATTTTAGCTAGGTACTCACAACGCTCTTCAATACGTGAGTGAACACCCATTGTTAAGCCATAACCTGTGTTGTTAATTTGGTCAATCACGTTGTCGATATCATTCGCTTTAAAGCGAACAATGTGCACACATGGACCAAATACTTCACGTTTAAGTACTGATAAATCTTCGATTTCGTATAAACGAGGCGCAAAAAAGTAGGCGCCATTTTCGGTGTTATCAGGGATCTTACACTCGTAATGAAGTGTTGCATTACCTTTTAAGTATTCAACATGATCATTTAGCGTTTTAAGGGCTTTTTCATCAATTACTGGGCCTACATCGGTAGAAAGTAATGACGGGTCGCCAATATGCAGCTCGGCGAGTGCGCCTTTAAGCATTTCTATAATGCCATCGGCTACATCTTCTTGTATAAACAATACACGCAGTGCTGAACAACGCTGGCCTGCACTTTGGAAACCTGAGCTTATTACATCATCAACAACTTGCTCTGGCAGCGCTGTTGAATCCACAATCATACAGTTTTGGCCACCGGTTTCTGCAATTAACGGTACTTGAATATCGTTACGCGCAGCCAGTGTTTGTGAAATCAGTGTGCCTGTTTCTGTAGAACCGGTAAACATAACTGCCTGAATACGCTCATCAGGTACAATTGTTTTACCTACCTCAGAACCACGGGCAATCACCGGCTGTACTACATGCTCTGGTAAGCCAACCGAAAGCATTAACTCAATAGCGCGAAGTGCGATTAAGCTTGTTTGCTCTGCAGGTTTTGCAATAACAGTATTACCAGTCACAATGGCAGCGGCCACCTGACCTAAGAAAATCGCAAGCGGGAAGTTCCACGGGCTAATACATAAAATTACACCGCGTGCTTCAAAGCGCTCATCACCTGCAAGTTCTTCTGCACGTGCCGCGTAGTAACGACAAAAATCAACGGCTTCACGTACTTCGTCAATACCATCTTGCGCAATTTTACCGGCTTCTTTAATACATATAGCGACGAGCTCGTCGTGGTGACGCTCTAAAATATCTGCCACGCGGCGTAATAAATTAGCACGCTCTTTTACAGATGTTTGTGACCATGACTCAAACGCCGCTTCTGCATTGGCCAAAATGTCTTTCATCTCATCGCCAGATTGCAGTTTAACGTGGCCGATGATTTCGTTGTGATTAGCTGGGTTTTTAACCGCTAATGCGCCTTCAGGTACTTGGCTTTGATCAATTAAATGCTCGTTAAACCAGCTTTCAAGATTTTCTTTGAATGGCGTAATTACATTAATATCGGTTAAGTCCATGCCTTTAGAGTTAGCACGTTCGTCGCCGTATAAGTCGATTGGCATTTTAATTTGCGTATTGTACTTATTACGTAAACCTTGCAGTGTTTCTACTGGATCAGGTAATAGCGACTCAACAGGTTTAGTGGTATCTACAATGGCGTTTACAAATGATGAGTTAGCGCCATTTTCTAGTAAACGACGTACTAAGTAGGCAAGTAGGTCTTCGTGCTGGCCAACGGGTGCATAAACACGGCATTGAATTTTTTCTTCATTTACGATTTGGTCAAATAAAGATTCGCCCATACCGTGTAAACGCTGGAATTCAAATCCGGTGTTATCGCCTTTAGCAACTTCTAAAATAGTGGCTGCAGTGTAAGCGTTGTGTGTTGCAAATTGCGGGTACAGTACATCGCGTGCTTCTAGCATTCTAATAGCACAAGCTTTGTAAGATACATCGGTAGTTGCTTTACGCGTAAATACTGGGTAGTGCTCTAAACCATCTTGTTGCGTGGTTTTAATTTCTGTATCCCAGTAGGCACCTTTTACAAGGCGAACCATCATTTTACGGCCTACACGAGTAGCAAGTTCAGTTACCCATTCAATAACAAAAATAGCGCGCTTTTGGTATGCTTGTACGGCTAAACCAAAACCTTGCCAGTTACCTAAATCTTCATCGCTAAATACCGCTTCTATAACATCTAACGAAATATCTAAGCGGTCAGCTTCTTCAGCATCAACTGTAAAGCCAATGTCGTATTTTTTAGCAGCAAGCGCGAGTTCTTTTAGTTTAGGTACAATTTCGGCCATTACGCGGTCTTTATGCGTAAACTCATAACGTGGATGAATAGCAGAAAGTTTAACTGAAATACCTGGGCTTTTAACTGGGCCACGGCCATTTGCCGCTTTACCAATTGCATGGATTGCGTTCATGTAGCTGTCGAAGTAACGCTTGGCATCTTTCATTGTGCGCGCGCCTTCGCCTAGCATGTCGTATGAGTAAACGTAGCCTTTTTGCTCTTTTTCAGCAGCGCGTTCAATGGCTTCGTCAATGGTGCGACCCATAACGAACTGCTTACCCATAATTTTCATGGCAAAGTTTACAGATTTGCGGATCACAGGCTCGCCTAAACGACCTATGGTCTTTTTAAGCATGCCAAATTGCTGTTCTTTGGTTTTATCTGTGTAGTTAACCATTTTACCGGTTACTAATAATCCCCACGAAGAAGCATTAACAAATAAAGAATCGCTGCTTCCTAAATGAGAACTCCAATCACCTTTAGCAAGTTTGTCACGAATTAACGTATCTTGCGTGGCTTTGTCTGGTACGCGAAGTAGGGCTTCGGCCAAACACATTAACACTACACCTTCCTCACTAGAGAGTGAGAATTCATTTAAAAGTGCGTCTACACCGCTTTGACCGTCTTGATCTTTTCGAATGTTTAAAACAATCTGGCGAGCTCTTTCCCATGCACGACTTCGTGCTTTAACACCCACTTCTGCAAGTGGTAAAATATGATCAATAACAGCATTTTCATCAATGCGGTAAAAATCACGAATTTTCTGTCTTGTAGGACAGGTTGTTGTCAAATCGCCATTGAATAACATAAGCAACCCTTAGGAATGTTAATATGTAAATAGTAGAACAAAATTTATGTGCTTGGGCTGTTGAGCTAAAGCAACTTTGCTACCAATAAATTACCAGTGATGTAATGCGTGCATTCTAATTAAATTTCAGCAGAATATGCTGGTTAAATTTCACGATTTACGATAATTTACAGGGCATATTTTCAACTTATCCGTATAAAATTCTGTATGACAAGTCCAAATAGATTACGCCTGCTTGATCGTATCGATTTAGCAATATTAGACGTTCTTCAAAAGAACGGCAGAATTTCTAATGTTAACCTAGCAAAACAGGTTAATTTAAGTCCTAGTCCATGCCTTGACCGTGTAAAACGTTTAGAGCAAGAAGGCTATATAGAAGGGTACTTTGCAAAGCTTAGCGAACAAAAGCTGAATCAGAGCTTAGTAGCGCATGTGCAAGTATCGCTGGTGACATCTAACACGGCTGTTTTTAAAGTATTTAAAGAGCATATACTTAAAATTGAGCAAGTTGTAGAGTGCGATATGGTAGCGGGAGGGTACGACTACCTGCTAAAAATTAGGGTCTCGGATATGGATGAGTATCGACAGGTGCTAGGAGACTTAGTCGATATTCCGGGAGTAGGTACTCACCATACTTACATGGTAATAGAAAAAATTAAGCAGGATCCTGGTTTACGTTTGGATATTTAAAAACCAAATGCTTATTGCAATACATTACACACACATTAAAAAAGCACCTAAGGGTGCTTTTTTAAAGATTAGCCAGCGGCTATTAAACTTAGTTAACCAAGGTTTAGGTTAATTAAGCCCACCCTTCGTAGCGCTTACGGCGCGAAAGTACAACGGTAAGTATAATACCTAAAAACAAACCTATAAAAGCAATAGCGCCACCATAAGTAAGTAGTTGGCGTTTTTCTTTTGCAGTGGCAGCTTGTTTTTGAGCACGTTCTTGCTCAAGTGTTGTTTGCAGCTCAGTAATTTGTTGATTAAGCAATTTGTTTTGATTAGTTAAGCTTTGATTATGTTCTTGTAACTGAGGTAGCTCAACTTGTGCTTGGCGTAGTTTGTTTTGCACTGTGCTCATTTCGCTACTGAGTGTTTGATACTGCTGATGAAGCCCTGGTGTTTGCGATATAAATTTAGATTCAACCCAACCTTCACGGTCTTTATCGTCTTTTATTTTTATAAAGCCGTTTTCTTCTTTTGATAGCACGGTTAATTTAGTACCCGCATCTACAGAGCCAAGTAAGCGGTAGTTTTTACCTGCGCCAGAGCGCATAAAGGTATATAGATTATCGATTATATAAGCTGAATTTGCATCTGATGAATTGGCTGTTTGAGCTTCTTGTGCTTGGCTTATAAACGAGGTGGCTGTTAAAAGTAGCCCTAGTAAACAGTGTTTTAGCATTTATCTACCTTGTTAGTCTATCCGTGTCCGTTGTGGTTGTGATTGAGATTTTCACATAAGTAGTGAGATAGTATGGATTAAACGCGTTAATAGCAAGGTTGATATTGTAACCCAGTGCGGGCGTTGCTCAGCCAAAAAGGTTAAAAAATTTGCAAAATGGGGTGGCTTTGTTTATTTTGAGCACTTATTTATTTTAAAGGTAATCCTCAACCCTAATGGATACTGAGATAGAACTGAAGTTTTTGGTATCAGATGCCGTTGTTCCACTGATCCCCTCGCTAATCACACAATTTGCTAAAACGGTTATTAATAAACCTTCACGTAGTTTGCAAAATGCTTATTACGATACCCCAAGTAGAGAGCTAAGAGCCCTTGATATAGGTTTTAGAACCCGCTGTGCCGACAGTAAATGCGAACAAACAATAAAGCTTGCTGGCGAAGTTGTGGGTGGGCTACACCAACGTCCTGAATACAACTTACCAATTGAATCAAGCCGTCCTGATTTATTAGCATTTAATAATGCTATTTGGCCTCATGGTATGCAAGTAAATGCTATTAGCGATAATTTATATCCTATTTTTAGCACTAACTTTATTCGTCGTACTTGGTTAATAGAAACCCCAAATGGCGCAAAAATTGAAGTCGTGCTAGATAAAGGCGAAATAGCTGCATCAGGTAAGGTTGATATTATTAGCGAACTAGAAATAGAGCTTGTTGAGGGCAACAGAGACGAGCTATTTGCTTTGGCAGATAAACTTGTTAGCCAAAACTGTATTCGTTTAGGGCTTTATTCAAAAGCAGCTAGAGGCTACCGACTAGCCGATGAAACACCGCTTAAACCAAGTAAGTCTATTGGGTTTGTAAAATTAAAAAAACAAGCAACTCAAGAGCAAGCACTAATAGAGGCCATGAACTTTGGTATTCGTTTTGTGCAAAAGCATGAGCAGTGTTACTTTGACAAACCAAGTTTAAAAACGCTCAAACGTGTGACTGATGGCATTAGCTTAATTAGGCATAATTTTTGGTTGTTTGATGATATTGTAAGTAAAGACAGTACTGAGCAATTAAGAACAGAGTTAAAGTGGCTGTTAAGTGAATTAGCCTGGGTTGAAAATGCAATTCAGCTAAAAACTTATACATCTAAACGACATGCATTTTATAAAAAAATAAATGCAGCGCCTGCATTAGCGCAAGTTATTAACGATTTAAAAGAGCTACAGCCAAGCATTGATGATATTAATGCTTTGTTTCAAAGCGCGCGATACAATCGTTTATTGCTGTCGTTGACTACTTGGTTGGTAGATAAACAATGGCGTAAGTTTTGGGGGCAAACTCAACTACAGGCGGCAGAGCAGCCAGTAGCTAAAATTGCAAAACGTTTATTTAATAAAGATTGGCAAAATTTAGATAAGCTACTTCCTAAAGAGCAAACGCTTACAGCACAAGATTATTTAAGCTTACGCACCCAATTAGAAAACAGCTTATTAAGCGGTAATTGCTTAGGGTCATTGTTTGACAAAGAAGAGCGCTTAGAATTTAGACTGCCGTGGCTGGATATTTCTCATGGTATGTACGAGCTCAGCACGCTGGAATATTTAAAGCAGCTTTGCGGCGGGCAAGAAGACGAGCAGTTGGCTAAAATTCAACAGTGGCTAGATCAAAAGTCAGATTACTTAGTCAGTGCAATGGAGCAAAGCCGTTTAGCGTCTTTTGATATAGAGCCGTACTGGCAGTAATATATTTAAGCAGGTGTGTATGGGCGCCTGCTTTAATCTTTTTGTTGAAACTTTCTTAAACCTCCTAAATTAAATAACCTCTTAATTTCTACGTAATAAAAATGGTGCGTTAGTCACTCGTTAACTATGCTTATAGTCATAAACCTACAACGGTAAGACTAATATGAAGTGTAGTGTTGTTTTGCTTTTTTTATTCAATAGTATGGGTGTCTATGCTCAAACCTTTACTTTTGGTGTAGTTCCGCAATATGAGCCACAAAAACTCACTGCAATATGGCAGCCCTTTCTTAATAAAGTAACCGAAAAAACAGGCGTGCAACTAAAGCTGGTTACCGTGGAATCAATCCCGGTTTTTGAGCAAGGGTTTGCAGATGGCGATTACGATTTTGCTTATATGAACCCATGGCATAGTGTGATTGCTTACGACAAGCAAGGCTATTTACCGATAGTGAAAGATGCTGCGCGCCATTTGCAAGGCGTATTAGTGGTCAATAAAAACAGTAATATTGAATCCGTTGAGCAGCTTGAAGGCGCCGAAATTGCTTTTCCTGCGCCTAATGCATTAGGCGCTTCTTTATTAATGCGGGCGGAGCTTGCCTTATTGTATGGCTTAACAATAAAGCCTGTGTATGTTCAAACGCACTCATCTGTTTATTTAAATGTGGCACTTAACGCAACGCCTGCCGGCGGCGGGGTAATGGGCACATTAAAGCAACAGCCTCAAAATTTGCAGCAAAAGCTAAAAGTTATTTACAAAACGCGTAAGGTTAGCCGCCACCCCATTGTGGTTCACCCTAGAGTAAATAATCAGGTACAAGCGCAAGTTCAACAAGCAATTATAGAAATAGGGAGCGACCCTAAACAAAAACACTTACTAGCGGGTATTCCTATAATTAACCCAAGTAAAGCAAGCATTGACGATTATAAACAATTAACGCAATGGGGTTTACGCTCGTTTTATGTTGAAAATTAACTGGTGGCGCAGCCTAAGGGTTCAAAGCTTTATTGCGGTAATGGCATTTGGCTTTTTATTAATATGCTTATTTATTTTTTACGCTTTGCCAGAGCAAGCTAGGTGGGTAAACAATGGCCTTTCTAGCGCAGCGCAGCGCTCTTTACAGCAACTATCTACATCAATAAAAACCCCTTTATTAACTCGCCAATACGCACAGCTTTATGAGCAAATAGACGCGCAACTTAATACAAACCCTAATTGGAAAGCAATTAGAGTAGTAGAGCCTTCTACAGGTAATCAGTTATATCCTTTAGATGAGTGGCAGCTGTTAGCTCAGCAGGGCAATGTTACGTTAAATGAGCACATTACTTTTTTAGATAAACCTTTGGCTGAAATAACGTTAGTCGTTAATTTTGAAGACAAAGTAAACGAAGCGGCTAAGCTACATTACACGTTAATTTATATTCAGTTTTTTATACTTGTGGTGTTTTTTATTGGCTTAGCTTGGTTGGTCGATTATAGAATTACCAGCCCTTTACGGGCGCTCGAAGTCGCCTTTTCTAAACTGGCTAAAGGGAACTTTGATTGCCACGTTAGCGTTCAGCAAAAAAATGAGATTGGCAGCGTCATAAATGCATTTAATAAAATGGCCGGTGAGGTTGCTACTAATCATCAAAAAGTAAACGCACTGAGAATTCAAGCCGAGTCGGCCAGTAAGGCTAAATCTGACTTTATGGCGAGTATGAGCCATGAGCTTAGAACGCCGTTAAATGCTATTTTAGGGTTAGCGCAGCTTTATCAATATGACCGTAAAGCAACCGAGGTACACAAAGACAATGCGCAAAGTATTTACCAAGCTGGGGAGCATTTACTTTTACTAATAAACGACGTGCTAGATTTAACTTCTATTGAGTCGGGGAATATGCAGTTTAATTTTGAATATGCCTCCGTGAAAGACATGCTACAGCATAGTATTGAAATGGTGAGCGAACTTGCCAGAGTTGAGCTTGTTACTATAAATACTCACAATATTGACTCCCTAGAAGGTATTTACTTATATGTAGATAAGCGCCGTTTTAAACAGGTACTGCTTAATTTACTTTCCAACGCAATAAAATATAACAAAGTGCGAGGTAAAATAGATATACGTTGCGAGATTGCTGATTCAAGCCGCTGTAATATTGATATTGAAGATACAGGGTGCGGTTTTTCAGAAGATGATATTTTAAGGCTTTTTAAACCCTTTGATAGACTAGGGGCTGAGACCAGTAAAACACATGGTACGGGCATAGGTTTAGTTATTACTAAAGAGCTTGTAGAGCGTATGCAAGGGCAGCTACAAGTAAATAGCCAAATAAATAAAGGCGCGTGTTTTACTATTAGCTTTAATGGTTTTAAAGAAAGCGCTTTAACCACTATACAAGCTGATGAGCCGATAAGTCACCCCAGCAGTGAGTCCGCAGGCTCTGCCACAGGTAAGCTCCCAGTATTAAATGTGCTGGTGGCAGAAGATCAACTGACTAATCAGCAGGTTTTAAAGCAGCAACTGACCATGCTTGGCGTTAACTCAACGTTTGCAAATAATGGCGAACAGGCCTGGCAAATGCTCCAAGATAAGTCCTTCGATATGCTACTTACCGATATTCAAATGCCGTTGTTAAATGGCCTTGAATTGGCTAAAAAAATCCGAAAAAACACACAGTTCAATGAGCTAATAATTATTGCTGTTACTGCCAATATAATGGAAAAAAACATACAGGATTGTTACAGCGCTGGGATGAACGGTTTTTTAACTAAACCGATAGAGCTTGAAAGCCTAAAAGCACTGTTAATGAAACACTCGCAAGGCATTGTTCCTTCGCATACACAGCCGCTGCAAATCACAGCGCAAGCAAGCTCTATGTACAGTCAATTAGATATGCCTTTATTGTTTTCGATGTTAGGAAAAGATACGCATGTACATTGTTTAGTCTTTCAGGCGTTTTTACAAACCGCTTATGAGCAAGTTAAATTAATTGAAGCATATACACATAGTTTAAATTACGCCGATTTATCTTTTCAGGCGCATGGTTTAAAGTCATCTGCTAAATCGGTTGCAGCGTTAAAGTTAAGTGACATTTGCCAGCAGATAGAAAGCTTAGCTGCGCAAAATAAGGTCGATGAAGCGTTATTATTTGCACTACAAACAGGGTTTAATGAAGTGGTTACACAGTTAAAAGTGTACTGTAATAAACATGAGGCATCTTCTTAATGCCTCATGTAATGGCCCTTTTAATTAATATTTAGCGGCCTGCCCTTTAGCGGGTAGGGAGCTTAAAATGAAGTCGCGTAAGTCGTTATTTGAAAGCTTAAGATCTTCATGTCGTAGGTACATCATATGGCCGCTGCGGTACCCTTTAAAGCTTAACCTATCTTTCATTTTTCCACTTGGGTCAAGCTGCCATAACGTGTATTTAGCATCAAAGTAATTTGTTGCGCCATCGTAGTAACCCGCTTGAATCATGACGTTTAAATACGGGTTTTGCGCCATCGCTAAACGTAAGTTTTCGCCGGTATTATTTTTACTACGATCCCATGGGTGAACATTGCCAAATAAGTTGTATTTAACATCCGTTTTATAGTTGAGCTCTTCACGCAGGTAATAGTTAATTGCAGGCGTAAATGAGTGCAGCCAAGAGGTAAGCTCAGCCCAGTAATCAGGTGATTCGCCAGCATCGCGTTTATCAATACCTAAATAGCGCGAATCTAGACGTCCGACAGTTTGTCCGCGCTCACGTAAAAGTTCTTTCCAAAAAAATCGAGTGGGAATATCTAAGTTGTTTTGCGCTACAAACTGCTCTGAAAGGCCTGCATATTCGGCCATCTTCTTTATTATTTGGCGTTTTTTATCGGCATCGATAAAGCCACCTTTAGCGAGGGCAGGAATAAGCTCATTAATAGTGAACTGTTCTACCTCGGGTAAAAGTTCATTGAGATCTTTTTCTTGCAAGTTTTTATTCAGTGCTTTGTGATACCACGCAGTTGCAGCAAAATAAGGTAAGCGATTAGCCGCTTTTATAGGGCCGTCGCGTTTTATACCAATATCGGTCGGCGATACTAATACCACCCCATTAATGTACATCCATTGCCTGTTTTGTAGTTCATGGGCAAGGCCTGATACACGAGTAGTGCCGTAGCTTTCTCCAATTAAAAACTTAGGTGAGCGCCAGCGCTCGTTTCGATTAACAAAGGTATTTAGCCATTCAGCTAAGTATTTTATGTCGGCATTGACACCAAAAAAGTGCTCTTTTTGTTGCTCTTTCGAAAGCATTTCACCTTTGGCGTTTTCTACTACGCGTGAATAACCTGTATTTACCGGATTTACATAAACAATATCTGCTACATCTAACACAGAGTAGGGGTTATCTTTTACGCCATAAGGCTGAATGGGGTAGCCTTCGTCATCAATTTTTAATACGCGTGGGCCAGTATAGGCTAAGTGCATCCATACAGATGCAGAGCCTGGCCCGCCATTAAACGATATCAGTAATGGGCGAGCTGCGGTGTCATCGACTTTATCTCGTGTGTAATAGGTATATTGTAAAGTGGCAATGGCATCGCCATTATCATTCCACACCGGCTGAGTGCCTGTTTTAATTGTGTAGCTAAAGCGTTTACCATTAATTTTAGCTTTATGCTTAGTGACTACGTGGCTATCAATGTCTATTTTTCGTTGGTGTTCTGCTGTTGCAGTACTGCAAACCAATACGATGGCAAGCGCTAAGGTGTAACGAGTTAATTGGACAAGCTTCATTGTCGTTCCTTATTTTTGTTTAGATGCTATTTAAAATAAAAAACACACAAATAACAAAAGTATTGAGATTAATGGTCGATAATACTAGTTAAGTCTAAACTTATACACGGCGTGTTTGTTTATTTAGGGTTAATTTATCCTAGCGTGTTTAGCTTAGCTAAAAAATCAAGTATATTTGGCCGACTTTGTATTTAAATTAAATACAAGCCTTGCGCTTAGATTAATGGACTTAGCCTACTTACTGGCTACATAAACAGAACTTTATTGGATGTTTTTCATAACTTGTCGCTTTAGTGCAAGTTTAAGTACGTAAAATAACAAGATTAAAGAGAAGTTTATGCAAAGAGTATTAGTGGTTGAAGACAGTAAAGTAGTGCAGCAGGTGCTACGCCACTTATCGGCTCAATATTTAGATGTCGCTGTCGATTTTGCCTGGTCATTAAATGAATGCCAAGACTATATTGAGAAACATAAATACTCGCTGGCTTTAGTTGATTTAACTTTGCCCGATGCACCTAATGGCGAGGTCGCTAAATTCACACTTTCACACGCCATTCCTACTGTGGTACTTACCTCAAAAATTGATGAATATAAGCGCCAACAAATGCTAGAGCTTGGTGTTATTGATTACGTAATTAAAGACAATCGCGATTCATACCATTACGCTATCAAGTTAGTAGCTCAGCTTTTGAGAAATCAAGGCTGTAAGGCGTTGGTTGCTGATGATTCGGTGTTAAGCCGCTCCTTAATGAAGCAAATGCTAGAAAAGCAATTATTTGATGTAACCGATGCGCAAGATGGTCAGCAAGCACTCGAAATAATAAAAAGTAACCCTAATATAAAATTGCTCATGACCGATTATGCGATGCCATTAATGGATGGCTTTGAACTGGTTAAAGCGGTGCGTAATTTTAGAGGGCGCGATGATTTGGCCATCATTGGGCTTTCGGGTGCCGGTAAGCATGGATTATCGGCTCGGTTTATTAAATACGGTGCCAACGACTTTTTAACAAAGCCATTTATGAATGAAGAGTTTCATTGTCGTGTCATGCAAACAATGGAGCAGTTGTCACTGATTGCGGATATTAAAGAAAGTGCTTACAGAGACTATTTAACAGGTATGTATAACCGCCGTTATTTTTACCAATATGCAGAGCAACTATTAAAAAAACAACAGCAAAATACGCTAGCATTACTCGATATAGATTTTTTTAAAAATATTAATGACACCTTAGGCCACGAAGCGGGTGATCAGGCACTAAAGCAGGTAGCCACGTTAATTAAAACTACGTTTTCTAAGTTTACCGTTGCGCGGGTGGGCGGCGAAGAGTTTGCCATTATATTAGATGATATAGACACGGCGCGTGGGCGAGAGTACTTAGAAGGCTTTAGAAAAAAACTCGCTAAACATGAATTTTTAATCGATGAAAAACCGTTTTCTATCACCATCAGTATTGGTGTTGCTGATTTTCAAAACACTGATTTAACTCAGGCCATGCGCATCGCTGATGCTGCCCTTTACGAAGCCAAAAACAATGGCCGAAACTGTGTTGTGTAAATATAAAAAATAACACTAATTACAAGCTAGTAGGGCATCACTTTTGGTGATGCACCAATGTAGCTAAGTTGTTAAAAAAGCGCACCTTGATGGTGCGTTTTTTTTGTTTTAAATTTACTATTCATGCTTATCTTATTGATATTAAGTGTTTTTTAATAGTGGCATAAAGGTTGGATTATGTAAGCCAACAGGATAACAATAAAGCGTCCGAGGGGGCCACTATGAAAATGATTAGTGCAATCATAAAACCATTTAAATTAGATGATGTGCGTGAAGCGCTCGCTGATTTAGGTATTGAAGGGATGACCGTAGTTGATGTTAAAGGTTTTGGACGTCAACGAGGCCATACAGAGCTGTATCGTGGAGCAGAGTATCAGGTAGATTTTATTCCTAAGATCAAACTTGAAATTGCTACTCGTACTGAAAATTGCCAACGCGTAGTTGAAGCAATTACCAAAATTGCATCAACAGGCAAAATTGGTGACGGTAAAATTTTCGTGTACGACTTAGATCAAATTGTGCGTATTCGTACGGGCGAACTTGATGAAGAAGCAATTTAAGGGGGCTGATTAATGGAAAACACAATTGTAGAACTCAAATTTTCACTCGACACCTTTTATTTTCTGGTGTCGGGTATACTAGTAATGTGGATGGCAGCAGGTTTTGCCATGTTAGAAGCGGGTTTAGTTCGCTCTAAAAACACCACTGAAATTTTAACTAAAAACGTGGCGCTTTATTCTATCGCATGTACCATGTTTTTATTGGTTGGCTACAACATTATGTATGTAGACAACGCTGAAGGCGGCATCATCCCTTCAATTGGCGCATTAATTGGCACGCAAGCGGCCGATGCTGACCACTCTTTAGAATCTGACTTTTTCTTCCAAGTAGTATTTGTTGCAACGGCTATGTCGATTGTATCGGGTGCGGTTGCTGAACGTATGAAGTTATTTGCTTTCTTAGCATTTGCAGTTGTTTTAACTGGCTTTATTTACCCAATGGAAGGTTACTGGACATGGGGCGGCGGTTTCTTATCAGAAATGGGCTTTGTTGACTTTGCAGGCTCTGCAATTGTTCATGGTGCCGGTGCTGCAGCTGCTTTAGCGGGTGTAATTCTGTTAGGTGCTCGTAAAGGTAAATACGGTAAAAACGGTGAAATTTACCCAATTCCAGGCTCTAACCTACCACTTGCTACATTAGGTACGTTTATTTTATGGATGGGTTGGTTTGGTTTTAACGGTGGTTCGCAATTACTTCTTTCAGATAAAGAAAATGCAACCGCTGTAGGTCAAATTTTACTTAACACCAATGCCGCAGCGGCAATGGGTGCAATTGCTGCACTGTTTGTATGTAAAGTGTTGTGGGGTAAAGCTGATTTAACTATGGTATTAAACGGCGCATTAGCAGGTTTAGTTGTTATTACAGCAGACCCACTTTCACCATCTCCATTAATGGCGTGTTTACTAGGTATTTTAGGTGGCTCACTGGTTGTATTTAGCATTGTAGCTCTAGATAAAGCGAAGATTGATGACCCAGTAGGTGCTATCTCTGTTCACGGTGTATGTGGCGCGCTAGGTATTATGTTAGTGCCTGTATCTAACGGCGATGCAAACTTTGTAACACAGCTTATTGGTTTAATGACTATTTTAGCCTTTGTTTTTGTAGCTTCATTTATTGTGTGGGCTATTTTAAAGCAAACTATGGGTATTCGCGTAACCGAAGAAGAAGAGCTAAGCGGTATGGACCAACACGATTGTGGTGTGGATGCTTACCCTGAGTTTGTATCTGTTCGCAGTAACTAATATTAAATAGATTAATCATTGTGTTCACAAAGCCCTACCTTGGTAGGGCTTTTTTTCGTTTCAGGGAAGGTTAACTTTTCAGGTGTTAGGCTATAACCAATATGCTAAGCTCACACTCGTGAATAAACCTTGGAATAAATTACACTTAAATGGCTGACAACAAAAAAACACCCAGTAGTAAAACCACTCCTAAGCGTGCACCTAAAGCAACCAGCTCGCCACGTAAAGCTAAATCAAAAACGACTAAAAAAACGTCAGACACTGTTGTTAAACGCACATTTATGCGAAAAACATGGTCTGTTTTTTGGAAATTGAGCTTAGCTGTTTTTATTGCTATGGCCATGTATCTTATTTATTTAGATTCAAAAACAACACGTATATTTGAAGGTAATAAATGGCAGTTACCCGCCCAAGTATACGCACGCTCAATGGAGTTTTACCCAGGGCAGTTTTTATCTAGCCAAGAGGTTGTGTGGGAGCTTGAGCGCCTAAATTATTCGTCAGTTAATAGGCTAAGCCGCACGGGGCAGTTTGTAAAAACAGCCGATAGCATAAAAATTTACCGACGCGACTTTGAGTTTTATGATGGCCTTGAAGAATCGCACATTATTGAGCTGCGTTTTGCCGGGCAAAAGGTAGCAACCATTAAAGATAAATTTGGCAGGCGCCTAAACAGCGCTCGCCTAGAGCCTGTGCAAATAGCCCGTATTGGAAATGATTCAAAGCAAGATAGAGAGTTTGTACCGCTTGATAAGTTTCCGCCTATGTTGAAAGACACGTTATTAGTAGTAGAAGATCGGGATTTTTATCAGCATCATGGTGTGTCGGTATTTTCTATTTTGCGCGCGCTTTATTCAAACATTAAAGCAGGGCGTACCGTGCAAGGTGGTAGCACCTTAACGCAGCAGCTTGCAAAAAATATATACCTAACGCGTGAGCGTTCTTTAGTGCGTAAAATAAATGAGGCATTTATTGCGCTTATTCTAGATTACCGTTATTCAAAAGATCAGATTTTAGAAGCCTATTTGAATGAAGTTTACCTAGGTCAATCTTATAACCAAGGCGTGCATGGCATGGGCTTGGCCTCTGAGTTTTATTTTTCAAAGCCTGTTGATGAGCTGGAATATGACCAAATAGCGCTGCTGGTGGCGATGGTCAAAGGGCCCTCGTATTACAATCCTCGTCGCTATAAAGAACGCACTATGGAGCGTCGCGACCTAGTACTGCGCTTAATGGTTGAAAACAAGCTACTAACTACAAAAGAATACCGTGCATCACTTAAACGCCCAATTGATATAGCGCCTATGAAAGCAAGTTTACAAAAGTCATACCCTGGCTTTTTAGAACTTGTAAACCGTGAGCTTAAGCAGTTATTACCTGATCAAAAAACTCTAGATGCCGGTGTGCGTGTATTTACTTACTTTGATTTGCAAAAACAAACGGCAATGGAAGAGTCCATTCAAAAAAGTTTACCGTATTTAGAAAAACGTCCTAACACGGATAAACTCGAAGCAGCCATGATCTCTGTTAATGTAGAAAAAGGCGGTGTGTCGGCTTTAGTGTCGGGGCGCGATGTTCGCTACTCAGGTTTTAACCGAGTGCTCGATACTAAACGAAATATTGGCTCTTTAGTTAAACCCGCGGTGTACTTAACAGCCCTGCAGTTACCACATTATAACTTAGCCACATTACTTGATGACTCCCCTGTGCAGGTAACAAATGAGCAGGGTAAAGTGTGGCAACCTGAGAACTTTGATCACCAATACCGAGGCGCATTGCCACTTTATAAAGCCTTCAGTAACAGTATTAATATTCCTGCGGTAAATTTAGGTCTAGATGTAGGTGTTGATAAAGTAGCAAATACGCTCAAAGGGTTAGGCGCAAAAGGTAATATAGATGAATACCCCTCGCTGCTACTTGGTGCTGTAGAAATGTCGAGCTTTGAGGTTGCCCAGCTTTATACCACTATCGCAGCAGATGGCGAGTATAGAGAGCTTACCTCTGTATCTGCCCTTACAGACTCGGTAGGTAACGTTTTGTATAAGCATAAAGTTAAGCCTGAGCCGCGCTTTGCAAAAGACGCTGTATATATGACTAAATATGCCATGAAGCGAGTAACAAAGGACGGCACCGCTAAGCGTTTAAATTTACACTTTCCATCAATTCAGCTTGCCGGTAAAACAGGCACTAGTAATGATTTACGTGATAGCTGGTTTGCAGGGTTTGATCAAAACACAGTGACCGTTGCATGGCTTGGTAGAGACGATAATAGAAGCACCGGTTTAACAGGGAGTGTGGGCGCGTTAGAAGCTTATATTCGTTACTTAAAACCGCTCAACCCTGAAGCAATAGCAGATACACGCCCGCCATCAATAAGATGGGCTTTCGTCAATGAAAGAACGGGTTTACAAGCACCGCCCGGATGCGGAAAAGTCATTCAGTTACCACTAAGAGCCAGTGAGTTTGAGCCTAGGCCGCAGTGTATACGCTAATAAAATAAAACCTTAATAATAAAACCGCTAACTCAGCGGTTTTTTTATATTTGCTTCACTATCTAGCAATCAAAATTTGAAACTAAATAAATTTTAATTACTTTTATTAGCTTATTTTCTTATAAATAAATTAAAAAGCAGTAAGTATAATTAGAGTAAAGTAGCACTTTGCGAGATTAAAAATAAGAGCATTGTAACGAGTATGTTAATAGTTTAATTAACTGAATTGTTGTTAATTAATTGTCTGTTTTTTGTTTCTTTAAATCAACATTGGGAATCTTATATTTCACAAATAAACATGTAAAAATAAATTTAAGTTATTGTTTTTAAATTATTTTTATTTCTATTTTATCTTTATTTAATTAACATATTTACAATTTGTACCCTTTTGTTACCCTCTGTATGCATTTTGTATAAAGTGCAAAAATAATTATAAACTTAACAGGGATAAGAGTATGAAAAATATTTTCAAAAAAAATCTTACGGCAATAGCGGTTCTCGCTTCACTAGGTGTAGCGCTTCCAGCAGTGGCATCTGATGTTGTAGGTTCTATCGATAATATTTCTACTACAGCAGGGTATACCGTAACAGTAAAAAATCCTGCAACAGGGTTAGAAAGAACATTAAATATTTCTGAAGACGGTTCATTTCGATTTGCTTCATTGCCTTCAGGTAGCTATCAAATACAAATCTTAAAAAACGGCGCCGTTGTAGCTGAAGATAGTGTGCGCGTCTCATTAGGCGCTAATGCAAAAGCGAGCTTTGATTTAGCACAAGTCAGTGATTCCGGTCCTGAAGTAATTCAAGTATTAGGCGCTCGTATTTCTTCGATTGATTTAACAACTGCCGATTCTGGCCTAGTTATTACAGATGCTGAAATAGACCGTATGCCAATAAACAGAGATCTTACCTCGGTTGCATTGTTGGCTCCAGGAGCTGTTAAAGGAGACAGTGCTTTTGGTAATACTGCGTCGTTTGGTGGCTCATCAGTAGCTGAAAATGCATGTTATATTAATGGCTTAGAGGTTACTAATACACGCCAAGGCCTTGGTTGTGGTGAAGTGCCGTTTGAGTTCTATGACCAGTTCCAAGTTAAAACGGGTGGTTACTCTGCCAAATTTGGCCGCGCAACCGGTGGTACCATAAATACAACTACTAAAAGTGGTACAAATGAGTGGGAATTTGCGGCAGTTGTGCAATTTCAACCAGACTCTTTGCAAGAAGAGGGAAGTATTTCTCGTGGTAACAATGGCGCAGGTCAAATATTTAGAGATGAAAGCTTAGACACTGATAGCAAAACAGATGTGACTATTTCTGCTGGTGGTCCTCTAATTGAAGACACGTTGTTTTTCTATGGATTAATTAACCCAAGAGATACTGAGTCTACATACACGTGGGGTGGAGATGAATTTTCGCCAAACGATCAATACCGTAATGAATCAGCTTCTGGTGGCGATAATTTATTTTGGGGCGGTAAGCTTGATTGGGATATTAATGAAAACCATAGGTTAAGCTACTTTGCTTACTCTAATCGTCGTGATATTGAGCGTTCAGTATACGAATACAATAACGGAACTGTGGGCGATCGTATCGATGGTGCCATTTTAAAGCGTGGTGGTGAAGCGCAAAGCTTAAGTTATACGGGTGTTTTAACCGAAGACCTAGTTGTTACTGCTATGGCTGGTAATATTAAAACAGAATATGAAACGCAATCAGAAAACTTGGTTTGTCCATCTATTACCGACTCTCGAGGTACTGCTAATCCAATCACTGGCTGTGGTGCAGGCGGTAGCTTTGGTGCCAATAATGATGAAAATACCCAATACCGATTAGATGTTGAATATGTATGGAATGACCATGAAATAACATTTGGTATCGATTACCAAGAGCGTAAGTCTGAGAATATAAGTAGTCCTATTGGTGGTCATAGCTATGATTACAGAACACTTGCAGATAATGGTAGTTGGCAAGCCGATAATGGCGCATTAACAAATAACACTGGTGCCGCGCTTGACTATGTTGAAGACCGTATCTTTGATGGCGGCGGCAGCTTTGAATCAGAGTTAACAGCTTACTACATAGAAGATCAGTGGCAAGTAACAGAGGATTTCTCAGTTAAAGTTGGCTTACGTATTGATGAGTTTGATAGCTGGGGTACGACTGGTAAGTTACTAACTAGCTTTGAAACAGATATTGCACCTAGACTAGGCTTCACATGGGATCCTACAGGTACAGGCGACACTAAAGTTTATGGTACATATGGGCGTTATTACTTACCCGTAGCCAATAATACTATTTTTAGAGCCGCATCAGGGGTTAGTGATATAACTACAGCTTATACATATACTGGTGTTGATTCGCAAACTGGCGCACCAACAGGCCTAACGCCATTAGCTGATACGCTTGGGAATGGTGGTATTCAAAACTCACAGCAAGTGAGTGGTGTACCGGTTATACCTGAAAAAGATATCTTCCAAGCGCAAGAGGCTGATCCATTCTCTAAAGATGAATATATTATTGGTATACAGCAAGCTTTAAATGATGAATATACAGTAGGTGTTAAAGGTATATATCGCGAAGTTGCAACAGCATTAGATGACTACTGTGGGCGATATGCATACCCTTACTGCGTAATGATAAACCCTGGCGATTCGTCTAGCTGGTACAGTGACGGTTACTACTGGAATGGAACCGATTGGGGAGATTCATCATTCAATAACGACGGTGTTCCAGATAGTGGTTCTTTAACTACCTATTCAGCAGAAACAATTGGCCTACCTAAAGCAAATAATGAATACACTGCTGTAGAGTTTAGCCTTGACTATAAAGCTGACACTATTCGTTATCAGTTTGGTTATACATGGGCTAGAAGTGTAGGTAACTTTGAAGGTGCTGTTAAATCAGATATTGGTCAAGCTGATGCGGGTATTACCCAAGACTTCGACTTCCCAGCAGTTATGGATGGATCACAAGGTTATCAACCTAATGATAGACGCCATACATTTAAATTCTTTGGTAGTTGGGAGCCAATGGAAGACTTAACTGTAGGCTGGAATGCTACTTTACAAAGCGGGCGTCCTAAGAGCTTATTTGGTCAAGGCTATCCATCTACCGATCCAAATTTAAATGGCGGTTGGGGTGATACTTTCTACATTTATACTAATGAGTGTCCAGATACAAATGGCAACGGCGACTGTGATCAAGATGAGAAAATCTATGAAAAACATAGCCGAGGCACAAATGGCCGTACACCTTGGGTATTTAACTTAGATTTATCTGCTGCATATGATTTCACAGTATCTGATATCGACATGCGTGCATCGGTTAATGTATTTAACATTTTCAACTCGCAAACAGAGTCATCACTGAATGAACACTATGAGCAAAATGAAGGTGAAGTAAATGCGTACCATGATGCTGCATACTCTTGGCAAACACCACGTTACGTTCGTATAGGTTTGGAAGCTCGCTTTTAATACTTATTAAAAACTAACCTTAAAAACCCTTCTTAATCGAAGGGTTTTTTGTAATTTAAAAGCACTTTTATAATTTTCAAGATTTAAAAAATTGCATTGATTTAGTTAAGTCATCAGAGAGCTGACTAAGTTGCTGTGCGTCTTGCAGTGTAGATTGCGCAGAGAGAAGAGTTTGATTTGCTAAGTTGCTTACTTCTTGCGAATCAGTTAATGCTTGAGTGGTTGCGTTAGATTGCTCTTTAACCCGCAGTGCTATCTCTTCGCCTTGGTGTTTTATATCGCCCATGCTTTGCTCTGCACTTTGTAAAATATCGTTTGTTTCGGTGGCGGCTTTTACCGATTGTTCCATCTTCTGGACACTTGAGCGCATTTTTTGTTGTGTATCGTCAGAAGCTTGTTGGAGTGAGCTAATTATTTGGTGAATTTCTTGGGTTTGAGTTTGTGTACGCTGGGCAAGGGTTCTTACTTCATCAGCTACCACGGCAAAACCACGGCCATGTTCACCGGCTCGTGCGGCTTCTATTGCTGCGTTTAGGGCTAATAAATTAGTTTGATCGGCTATTTCGCTAATGCCTTTACTTACTTTACTAATTTCTTGGCTATCTTGAGCTAGTCTATCTAAGGCTTGTTGGCTTTCGGTAAATTCAACTTGAAGGTCTTGCATGTATTTGGCAAGTTCCATGGTGTTGTTAGAGCCTTGCTTTACATGCTGCGCGGCATCTTGCGCTGTTAACATCGCTTGATTAGCAGACTCTTCTACACTTACTGCACTTTGCTCCATATTACTTAGTGCATCATGAATAGCGTTTACCCGTATTTGCTGTTTTTCAACATCGTTACTCGTTTGGCTGCTTGCCTGTGAAAGCGATTTTGTGGCGCCGCATAGCTCCACAGTACTTGCTTTTACATTATCTAAAAGTTTTGAAAAGGCATTAAGAAGTGCGTTATATCGCGCTGCAATAATATCCATTTCATCATTAGTACTTGAGTTGATAACCGCATTTAAGTCGCCATTTGCTGCTCTTTGCGCAGCTTCGGCAAAGCGATTAATGGTATCAACTACCGCAAAATAAAAACCAACCATTAAGTAAAATGCAATCAATAAACTAATTAATGATGCAGCTAATACAGTGTTTCTTGTCAAGCGTTGCGTGTTCAGTTTTTCATTTATTAGCGATTCAAGGGTAGGGATGCTTTTATCAATTAGTTGGCTAATACGACTAAGCACTTGGCTGGTAAGCCCTGCAAATTCGTTTTGTGTAAGCTGTATATCATCTGGTTCAAGCAGCTTTTTATCAATGGCTGTTTTAAAAGCGGCTATGGCGTTATGTAAATTAGTGAGAGAGGGCGTGAGTGCTTTATTTACAGATGCATCGGCCGTGGTGGCAATTGTAAGTATTTTATCGAGTTGCTGCTGGTACAAAGGTAGCGACTTACTTAAGTTTGAAAGCGCAATAAAAGTCTCTGATGTAAAACGCTGATTAGTAAGAACAGTATTAGCGCTTTGCGCTGTCGCATTTATCTGCATGATAAGCGCAGGTATAGGTGTAACTAATGCGCGATTAACATAAGCACTCGCAAGTTGGTTATCTAAGGCCAAATTAGACTGTATTGAAACCAGCTCAAGTACGTCATTCATTTGCTCATCTTTTACATTAAAACCACGTGCTTTAGCTATTTTTACATTTTTATAGGTTTCACCCTGCATTTGATTTGCAAGAATGTCTCTGTAGCTCAGTAAACCTTGTTTTTGCATTTGAGAGACGCTTATACTCTCGCTTAATAAAGAGACTAAAAAAAACAAACTAAGCGCAAGGGGTAATAATAAAATACCAAAAACTAAACCAATTTTAGTTTTATATTTTAAGTTGCCCATTAATGATATAGCAGGTGCTGCTAAGTGCCTTAAGCTCGTCATACGTTTCTCTTGTGGGGTAAAAGTGAGTCTAAAAAGTGAGACCGTATAAAGGCTAAAAACCATTCAATTATCAATACGCACAAATAAAAAAAGCCCGTAAGGGCTTTTTTTAACTACAGAGTTAATAACGCACATTATTAACACATGTATTGGATGCTTATAGCTTAGCGAAGGCGCGCTCTGCAGCTTCAATAGTCGCTTGTACTTCTTGCTCTGTGTGCGCAGCACACACAAAGCCTGCTTCAAATGCAGAAGGTGCTAGGTATACGCCTTCTTCCAGCATTAAGTGGAAAAAGCGTTTAAAGCGTTCTAAATCACATTCTGTAGCTTGTTTATAAGTGGTTACTTTTTCTGCTTCAGTGAAGAAAAAGCCATACATACCGCCTGCGTAGTTAGTGGTTAAAGGTATGCCTGCTTTTTTAGCGCCTGCTTCAAAGCCTTCACAAATAGCTTTAGAAATAGCTTCTAACTTATCGTGCAAACCTGGCTCACTTAATAGCTCAAGCGATTTTAAACCCGCAGCCATTGCAATAGGGTTACCAGAAAGAGTACCGGCTTGGTAAACCGGACCTACTGGCGCAATGTAATCCATAATTTCGGTTTTGCCGCCAAAGGCACCAACAGGCATGCCGCCACCAATGACTTTACCTAAACATGTTAAGTCAGGTTTTATGTTGTAATACGCCTGAGCGCCACCTAATGCAACACGAAAACCGGTCATTACTTCGTCAAAAATAAGCACCGATTTGTACTCATCACATACTGCACGCAAGCCTTCTAAAAAGCCTTCTACAGGAGGAATACAGTTCATGTTACCCGCTACTGGCTCAACGATAATACAGGCAATGTCGTCTGCGTATTTTTCAAATACAGCTTTTACTTCATCAAGGTTATTAAACGATACGGTAAGCGTGTGCTTTGCAAAATCCTCAGGGATACCGGGTGAATTTGGCACACCCATGGTTAATGCGCCAGAGCCTGCTTTTACTAATAATGAGTCGGCATGGCCGTGGTAACAACCTTCAAACTTAAGGATTTTATCACGCCCTGTATAGCCACGTGCTAAGCGAATGGCGCTCATTGTGGCTTCGGTACCCGAGCTTACCATACGTACTTTTTCGATTGAGGGAACAAGCGCTTTTACTTTTTCAGCCATTAAAATTTCAGCTTCAGTGGGCGCCCCATAACTTAAACCGTTTTCTACCGCTTCGTGAACAGCTTGCTTTATAGCTGGGTGGTTATGGCCCATGATCATCGGGCCCCACGAACCTACGTAATCAATATAACGGTTGCCATCGGCATCAAAGGTAAAGGCGCCCTCGGCTTTGGTAATAAATAGTGGCGTGCCACCAACACCGTTAAATGCACGTACAGGTGAATTTACGCCACCAGGAATTGAAGTTTGTGCACGATTAAATAAATCTTGGCTTATTGTCATGAAAAATCCTATTAATTGTCGCTTGGTAAAAGTGTTTAGCTGTCGCGTTTGCGGCTAAACCAAGGTACGTCTACTTCATATTGCTCGACTTTGTTTTCTACGCCGAGTGTTAAAGCAAACAGTGCCATACGAATTAACACGCCATTTTGTACTTGGCGGAATATAGCTAAATTGTCGTTACTGTTTAAGTCGTTATCAAGCTCATTAGCTTCTAAACGGCTATCGCGTGGGAGCGGGTGCATAAGCACGGAATTTGGCTTACAGTGCGCGTTATAAATTGATTGGCTAATTCTAAAGCCGCCACGGTATTTATTGGCTTCTTCTTGTGAAGGGAAGCGCTCTTCTTGAATACGTGTTTGGTACACAATATCCGCTGCTAAGTTCCCTTCCATTTTGTTGACTAATTGTATTTTATGGCCTGCATTTTCTACCGCATCTAAAATACTCGTTGGCATTTGTAGGCCATCGGGCGCCACCATCGAAAATTTTACGTTTTTGTAATGGCACAATAATTTAGATAGTGAATGTACTGTGCGGCCATATTTTAAATCGCCAACTAAGGCGATATGCATGCCATCAATGTTTTGATCAAATCGGTTGAGTTCACGTTCAATAGTAAGCAAGTCAAGTAGTGCTTGAGTAGGGTGCTCGTTTGGGCCATCGCCACCGTTAATTACCGGTACGGTACAACCGTCTGCAAATTCGCTTACCGAGCCTGCATCAGGGTGGCGCATAGCAACGGCATCAGCGTAAGCCGAAATAACACGCGCAGTGTCGTAAAGCGATTCGCCTTTAGCAAGTGCTGAGCTTTGCATGCCGGTTGTTTCGCGCACGCCACCGCCTAATAAATTAAAGGCAGTACCAAAGCTTACACGCGTACGCGTGCTTGGTTCAAAAAACAAATTAGCTAAAATAGCGCCTTCTAGCACTGTTGTTTGCTTTTGTTTTTTAGCATAAGGCTCCATTTTTTTCGCTACTGCAAAAATACGCTCAATGCAGTCTCTGTCGAGTTGATTTACCGACAGTATATGTTCACCTTGGAAACTTAACATGGGGTTATTCCTAATCAATCAAAGGGGCGCGATAATCCATAAGAATGGGGCACGCAATCGCGCGTGTTATAGCAAGTATTGTAAATTGCAGCGCAGTTTAACATGCGCTACACAGCTTATAAATTAGGTTTTATTACCGCAAGCGCAACAATAATTAGCAGCGCAATAACTGGGAGCTCATTAAAAATACGATAAAAACGGTCCGTTTTGGTATTTCTGTCGTGTTTAAAGTCGCTCAGTAATTTAAAGCAGTAGCCGTGGTATAGATATAAAATAATGACCAGTACCAGTTTGTAGTGCAGCCACATGCTGTATCTAAACCACTCACGGCCATATTCTACAATAGTGAGTACACCAAAAACGGCCGTTAAAATAGCAAACGGGGTAACAAAAAAGAGTAGCCGGCGTTCCATTACTTTAAGCATAGAGTTACAGGCTTTTTCTTCGCTCATTGCGTGGTATACAAATAACCGAGGTAAATAAAAAATACCGGCAAACCAAGCAATCATAAAAAAAACGTGCAGTGTTTTATAAATTAGTAAAGCGCTCATAAGAATCCTAAAGTAGGCTGTTACGAATAGTTAAAATATTATTTATTTGATCCCAGCGTAATAGCCCCATTATTTGCTGATCATCTAGCAAGTTGTATACATACAGGGCGCCGCTGCGTTTATCTTTTAAAATATCAAAGGCATCAGCTAAGGTCGACTGGCTGCTAATGCCTTGTAAGCTAATGTAGTTTATATTTATGTTTTCGCCCGACATCAGGGTAAGGTCGTACTCTGCTAGGCGATAGCCGTTTTCTTCATCGTAAACTATTAAAGGGGTTTGGCTATCCATGGCGTCTAAGGTGTTTTTAATTTGCTCTTTATCGTCTGAATAAAGCAGTTTAAAGTCCTCATCCATATCATCCATTATGCCCACTTTTTGTAGCGCCTCCGTTGCGGGCGATACATGATAGGGTAGCCCCTGAAAATCAAGCTGTTGCAAAAATATAGACCGATTGCCAAATACTTGCAGCGCCGTTACATAGGCGGTTGTTATCACTAACATGGCCGGTACAATAATCTCTGGCGAGGACGTAAGCTCCATCACAGTTGTTAATGCTGCTAACGGCGCATGTAATGTAGCTGCGAGTAATCCTGCCATTCCTAATACGCCGTATGTGCCTGCAATGTCAGCACCTGGGCTTATAAATTGGGCAAAAAAGGCCATTAAAGTACCTGTTAATACACCTAGCCCAATAACGGGGCCTATTAAGCCACCCGGTATTCCTAGGCCAATGGCAAACAAGGTCGCTAGCAGTTTAGCTATTAAAATAGTGGTAAGTAGTTGCGCGTTTTCAGGCGATTCAACCGCAATAGTAATCGCACTCATACCCGAACCCATCGCTTGGGGCACTGCATAGGCAATAATACTCGCAATACAACCTGCAATGAGTAAACGAGGAAACATGCTTAAAGGTTTAAATGTTTTTATGATCAGCATTAAATTTTGATTAAAGCTATAGGCAATTGCCCCTAAGGCCATGCCACATAAAATTAAATATGGGTAATGCCAACCACTCAATGGCGTAATGCTAATAAGTGCAAGCTCTGAGCCTTCACCAAACACGAATTGGGTTGCTAATGCACCAGTTAGTGCGGCAAGCATAATTGGTACAAAAATATGCACTTTGTACTCACGTAGCACTACTTCCATTACAAAAATAACCGCAGCCAGTGGGGTATTAAACGAGGCCGCAATACCCGCAGCGACACCACAGCCACTTAATGTACGCATGGCGTTATGCGGTAAATGAAGTTTATCGGCTAATATACTTGCTCCGGTGGCGCCCATATGAACAGATGGCCCTTCGCGGCCAACCGAAAAACCACTAATAAGTGCCAGTGCACCACCAACAAATTGGTTTACGGTGTTGTAAAGCGGCATTTGCCCGTAGTGGCGTTTAATGCGATGAATAACAAAAGGAATGCCTAATCGATAGTGTTTAAAGCCAGTAAATGCAGCAAATGTAGCAATCAGTAGCGCAGCAATTAACGGCATTAAAACTCGTTCAAGAGTGGGGATAGTAGTAAAATTATCGGGAGTGTCTAAAAATAAGCTTTGAAAAAACAGAATCGTTAAGCGAAATAAAATAATAAAAAATGCAGCAATTAAACCAGCACTTACGCCTAATAAGCATAATTGTACAGAGGTTTTTGGTTTTGCTAATCGACGCCTGAGTTGCTCAAGCCACATGCTGTATTCTCCGCCACATTTTTTCAGCGAGCAGTTTAACAAAAGTGTGCAGGTAAGTCCTTGTGATTTTGCAATTTTAAACACTTATATTAACAAATATTACAGCAATCACTAAAAACACATTTTGCTATCGTATCGGCTAAAGCAATAGTTAAAAGCCTAAGATACCTCAAGAGATGTTTGACTATACTTGATTAAAACACTCGGGTATTAGATAATCACGCCATTGCGATATTGAGGGTTTTAAAATGTCTGAAGAATTACCAATAAAGTTCAGCGATGCAGCTGCTGTTCGTGTTAAACAGTTAATCGACGAAGAAGAAAATCCAGATTTAAAACTGCGTGTTTACGTAACAGGTGGTGGTTGTTCTGGTTTTCAATATGGTTTTACTTTTGATGAAAAAGCAAATCCTGGCGATTTAGAAATAGTTAAAAATGGTGTAACCCTGGTTATTGACCCAATGAGTATTCAGTACTTAGTTGATGGCGAAGTGGATTACACAGAAGGGTTAGAAGGCGCACGCTTTTTTGTATCTAATCCTAATGCAACGACTACCTGTGGGTGTGGTGCAAGTTTTAGCGTTTAAGCAATTTACGCTTAGCTATTAAAGCCGCGTTAGCGGCTTTTTTAATGCCTAAAATTCAATTGGGCTGTAATGGGTAAACTGCATTATTAATACAAAAAAGCCTAATACAAAAGCAGAAAAGGCAAGTATGTATAAAAAGCCTTTTTTACCTTGTTTAATGGGTACTCCGTAGTGACGTAAAAACAAAAACCATAAAAAGCATAGTAAAATAGGCAACAAAAATAAGACTCTAAACATACTTCCTCTTTAGTCCCTTAGTTAGGGAAAAACGTTATTTATGGGAACTTTTTTACCCTTACTGTTGTTTAAACATCAATACAGCAAGGTTATTTGCACGTTAATTTGTAACAAAGTGCTTTTATCTTACAATTAATTTTTTAGGAAAAAACTTAATATTTTTGGTACGTTAACTTAAATATTCAGCATAAGTAAAGGTTAGTGATTGGGTAAATTTATGCAAACTATGTAATTAATTATTTAACCGAACTGTTAATAGTATATAATGTATCCAAGAGTGAGACGGGCAAAATTTCACTCTTAATAAAAATAAACCTATATCCTATTTTTGCGGGTTAGCACTGAATAGATTGGTAGGTTGAATAAGTAGCAATACCTTTGCTTATTTAAGCAATAGCTTGCTATTGAATAATGTAGTGGGTATCTGCTTATATGCCTCCAATCATTATGTGACTACTGCTTTGACGGGTATGTCATATCATCTAGTAGGAGATGTAAAATGATGGGCAAGACTGTTTCTTCTGAAGAAAACGAAAAGCTAACTAAATGGCTTAAAACAAAACGCCATGAAAAGGGTCATACAATGCGTAGCCTGGCACAAGTGCTAGGAACACCTCACTCATTTATCGGTAAGATTGAAAATCAAGAACGCCGCTTAGATGTTATTGAGTTTGTACGTTACTGTAATGCACTTGAAGTTGATCCGCATGAAGCGCTAGGCTTAATTAAAGCGGATTAATATTGTTTTGCTTAGGGTGTTATAAGGGGCACTTGAACGGCCTAAGCAAATCACGTTAATGCAGGGATGCATTACATATTTTTATGGTAATTTTGCTCTAACTGATAGAGCTTATGCCTAATCAAATATAAAAACACCAGCGAAGGTATTACCATTAATGCCGTTAACACAAAAAATAATGCCCAATTTCCCATTAGCCAATCATCAATAACCACACCACTGTAACTTGAAAGCAATGTACGCCCTAAATTACCAAGTGAAGCCAGTAAAGCATAATGTGTTGCACTAAATGCCCGGTCACATAACATCGATATAAATGCCACCATAGCGACTAACGACCAAGCCTGAGTAAAGCCGTCAATTACAATAGCAAAAGCGTATAAGCCTAAATTAGGGCCAACCAGCGCAATAGCCGAAAATGCTAAATTAGACCCCGCCATAGCAACACCACTTATAAATAGCCCTTTTACAATGCCGTACTTTTGATTAAACAAGCTGCCCACAAAGGTAAAAGCAATGGTGAGTACTGCAGTGCCTACTTTTGAAAAAGTGGCTATGTCGCTGTTGCTAAAGCCTATTTCTTTATAAAAAACAATCGACATGCGCCCTAAAAAAGCTTCGCCTATTTTAAATAAGAAAATAAATGCTAATAAGGCAAGGGCTGTTTTAACCCCATTTTTAGCAAAAAAGGTTTTAAAGGGATCAACCACTGTAACGCCAAGCCAAGCAATCACTTTAGTAAAGGGCGTTTGCTTAATGCTGGCTAGTTTTTCAAGGTATACGCGCTCAAGCTCTGCGTGAACAGCTTCTCGGTTTGATTTAGGCTCTTTGGCAAACAACACGCCGCTCATTAGTATCAACATAACAGCGGCTAAAAAGTAATACACTTGTGGCCAATCTAAAGAGGGGATATCGGCCATGTAAAAAGGAATAGCACCCAGTAATGCGTAACCTGTCCACCAACCCGATGTGGCCATAGCAGCAGCTGCAGTGGCTTTATGAGATTCGTTTTCGCTTAACGTGTCTATTCTAAAAGCATCAATTGCTATGTCTTGTGTGGCAGAGGCGACTGCGATGAGTAAACATAAGCCGGCGGCAATCGCTAAGTTTGCTTTTAAATCAAGCCCCGCTAAAAGCAGGGTGCCAATAAACATAAAGCTTTGGCAAAATAAAATCCAGCTGCGACGTTGCCCAAACCATTTGTACAATAATGGCAGTTTGGTTCTATCAATAAGCGGCGACCACATAAAATTAATGCTGTATGCGCCAAATACAATACCAAATAAGCCAATCATACTGCGGCTTAGGCCTTCGTCTTTTAGCCAAGCCGACATCACAGAGCCAATCAGTACCCATGGAAAACCACTGCTCATACCAAATATAAAAATATTGATTAAACGTTTATCTTTAAAATACGAGAAATATTCGCTTACTGAGAGGGTTTTGCTCATAGGGCCTTCATTGGCGTTGGGTGCAACTTAGTTGCACCTCAGTGATTTATAATGGGGTTTGCTCAAGTACTTTAATATTTAAAATAACAACGGGCGTTTTTGGTACAAAGTCGTAGCCAATTTTTTCATTAAAGCCGGTTTCTACAGCCATAATTTTATCTAGTGTGTCGTAACCATCCATTACATTGCCAAACACGGCAAAGCCCCAATCTCTACCTGGGTTTAAATGATCGTTATCATCCATATTAAAAAAGAACTGGCGAGTTCCTGAATGCGGTTCACGGTCTTGATACGCCATAGCGATGCTGTACATATCATTTTTTAAACCGTTGCCACTTTCGTTAAATATAGGGTCGTTTTCGTGTAAGCCATCAAGGTCTTTATCGTAGCCACCACCTTGTATTACAAAGTCACGGTCGTTTTCAACATCACGTTCTACACGGTGAAATATACTGCCTTGGTAACTTTTATCCATTACGTAGGTTAAAAAGTTATTTACCGTAATAGGGGCTTTTGAGCGGTCTAGCTCAACCACAATGCTACCCAATGACGTGACTATTTCTACACGCGGAAAAATATTGTCTTTTTGAACAAAACGGCCTTCTTGCGCGGCAAAGGTGCTTACACTAAATAGTAGGCTTAAGCAGATTAAAAATCGTTTCATTGTTAACCTTCTAAAAATTCAATTAATTCTGGGTCCGATACAATGCGGGTTATAATTTGTTCCGTCAACTTATTGAGTTGACCTTCAATTTTTGCACGATCGTGGCTCAGCGGCCCTTCTAAATTAGCACTGCCACGATACACTTTACTAAAATTGCTGGTAGAGCGAATGACCCTTACGCCTAGCTCAATGTGCGCTTCGCTGGTATGGCTCATGAGCTTTTCAGTCACTTGTGCTTGTAAGACATGAATGTCTAGTTCAAAGCGGGTTGTTGCTAGGTTAGAAATGCTTGCCCCGTTACGGTTTAGCGCGCTATCTAATACGCTTTTAACAGAGGTTACAATATCTTGGCTGGCAAAGGTTTTGGTTTTGTCCGACTCAACAAGCTTAAGGGTGGCGCTATCACCACGTAAATCAATAACGCTGGTACTTAAACTGGCTGAAATAACGCTAATTTGGCCACTTTTATAAACCGGGTTTAATATCACTTGGTTTGGCTGGTTACTGCATGCGCTAAACACCAGCATGGAGCAACAGGCTAAAATAAATTTAGTTAATTTCATTTTATAGCATCCCACTATTTTTAGTTGCGCTGAGCACTACAAACTTTTTGTTTGAACCTAATAGCTTACAGTTACCAAACATACGATTTAATTTATCGTGATAATCTAAATGACGATTACCAATAATACGCAGCTCGCCACCTTCTTTTAATGTATCTTTTGCTTGTTTAAACATTTGCCACGCAATGTGGTCGGTAACAGCTTGGGCTTGGTGAAATGGAGGGTTACACAACACCATATCCACACTGTCTCTTGCAAAGCCGGTTAAACAATCGTTTTCTATAAATTGGCAATCATCAAATTTATTTGCTTGGTTAAGTTCTACATTTAAACGTGCAGATTCGACCGCCATGTACGACTCATCAACAAAGGTTACCGACGCATTTGGACATCGTGATAACGTCATTAAGCCCACTACGCCATTACCACAACCTAAGTCGATAATACTTTTTGCTTTTGAGGTTTGCGGCAAGTAATTAAAAAAGAACCGTGCACCTATATCTAACGAATCGCGCGAAAACACATTGGCATGGTTCGTTATATTAAAATCAGTGCCTTCAAGCTGCCAACTTACCGGGAAGTTAGCTTCTTTATAACCGCCTTTAGCTGTACTTAATATTAAACGCGACTTTTTAACGGCCAAACTTGTTTTGGTTTCGCCAATAAATTGCTCAAACGCTTTTATAGTTGAGTTATGAATTTCCTTTGTTTTACCCGCGGCAATAACCGGTGTGCCAGGGGCAAGTACTTCACTCAACTCGCTTAATTGAAACTGTAAAAACCCGACGTTACGCGGTATTTTTATAAGTACTAAATCAACCTCTTCAGGCAGCGCAGATAAGCTATCTAACTGTGTAAATTGGGCTGTTGATAGTTTATTTTCTTTTAAATTATAGGCTGCAGCTTGGTGGCTAATATAAGAATCGTTAACTGAACAAACCGTTAATTCACTAAAATAACAGGCAAGAGCGCCAAACGCGTCGTTTAAAATTAGTAATGAGCGACAATCAGGGTGATGTTCGTTAACATAATTGATAAGGTACTCGTCGGCCGAATCCCACGCTTGTAAACTGCGGTTTTTTTGATCCAAAGGGAAACGTTCAAGAGTAAATGTTTTATCGCCTAGCTGGGCTTGCGTCGTCATAATGGTTTGTTGATCAGTAATCTAATGTAGGTAAATTCTAACATGCAACGGCAAAACGCCAACCCCCAACAGTTACCAAACGGCTTTTCTTATCAAAGTAAGGCGCTTAGTGCGCAAAAAAGCCTCGATTTATTTTATTATTTACAAAAAAATCTTAATTGGCAGCAGCCTAATGTCACTGTGTATGGCAGAACAGGGCCCATTCCACGTTTGCAATGTTTTATGAGCGACTTAAATATTGAATATGGTTACTCACACAGTAAACAAATAGTAGAGCCGTGGGATGAGGTGCTTTTAGCAATGCGAAAACGTTTAGAGCGACATTTAAATAAGCCGCTTAATTCGTTATTAGTCAATTATTACCGTGATGGTAACGACACCATGGGCTGGCACAGTGATGATGAAATAGAGCTAGGCCCTGAGCCTACCATTGTATGTATATCGCTTGGTGCTGAGCGCGTACTTAAATTAAAGCAAAAAGCCACCAATAAAGTCACCGACTTAAAATTACAAAGCGGTAGTTGCTTAGTGATGAGTGGGCATAGTCAGCGCGACTACCAGCACGCAATCCCCAAACAAACAACGCTTGCTCACCCACGGATCAGCTTAACGTACCGCTTTATTGAGCACATTAAGCAAAAGCAATTTAGTTAGTTAAATTAACTTGTTATAGTAGCTGCACAAATCAGTGACTAAATATGGTGTTTTAATGTCAATGCAACAACAAATTCAAGACAAGCTTAGTAGCGCGATTGCCTGTAAGCATTTAAACGTAATTAACGAAAGCCATATGCACAGCGCCGGTACTGAGTCGCATTTTAAAGTAATTGTGGTAAGCGAAGAATTTGCGGGTAAACGATTACTACAGCGCCACCGCCAAATTAACGAAGTACTAAAAGATGAGCTAGCAAATCATATTCATGCCTTAGCAATTCATACGTACACGCCAGATGAATTTTCAGAGCAGGGTGGCGAAGCACCTGACTCTCCAAATTGTATGGGCGGCTCAAAGCTAAATTAACCACAATGTAGGTTAGCCAATATAAATAGGGGTATTTGATCAGCTTTAACTGATCAGATCAGTGTTTTTAGTATTAGCCTTTAAACTAGCGCTAATTTTTATTGTAAAAGATATAGGATGATCAATGGTCATTAAGCCTAAAATTCGTGGATTTATTTGTACTAACGCACACCCTGTAGGTTGTGCAGAGCATGTTCAAGAGCAAATTAACTATGTAAAACAACAAGGCGAATTAAAAGATGCGCCTAAAAATGTACTCGTAATTGGTGCATCTACTGGCTACGGCTTAGCGTCTCGTATTACGGCGGCATTTGGCGGTGGGGCTAAAACACTGGGTATTTTCTTTGAAAAAGAAGGTACAGAGCGTAAAACAGGTTCTGCTGGTTGGTACAATACAGCAGCATTTCAAGACGCTGCAGATGAAGCTGGGCTTTGGTCAAAAAATATTAATGGCGATGCGTTTTCTAACGAAATTAAGCAAAAAGCAATCGAGACAATCAAAGCAGATTTAGGCAAAGTAGACTGTATTATTTACAGCTTAGCATCGCCTCGTCGTACCGATCCAAATACCGGTGAGGTGTATTCATCTACACTTAAACCTATTGGCAGTGCTGTAACTACAAAAAATTTAAATACGTCAAAGCGCGAAATTGACGAAGTAACAGTAGAAGCCGCAAGCCAAGATGACATCGACAACACCATTAAAGTGATGGGCGGTGAAGATTGGGAAATGTGGATTGATGCATTAAAAGAAGCAGACGTACTAGCCGATAACTTTAAAACCACGGCTTATACTTATATAGGTAAAGAGTTAACGTGGCCAATCTACGGGCACGCAACTATAGGTAAAGCAAAAGAAGATTTAGACCGAGCAACTGCTGCAATTAAAGAATCGACAAAAGATTTAAATGGTCAAGCCTATGTGTCGTCGTTAAATGCTGTTGTTACTCAGGCAAGCTCTGCTATTCCTATTATGCCGCTATATATCTCTGCTTTATTTAAAGTAATGAAAGCCGATGGCACTTATGAAGGCACCATTGAGCAAATTCATGCTTTATTTAGCGAAAACCTATACGGTGAAAACCCACGCTTTGACGAGGGCGGCCACTTATTCCAAAACTACAAAGAGCTAGAAGACGATGTACAAGCACGTGTGCAAGCTGTTTGGGATAAAGTAGATACGAGCTCAATTGATGAGCTAACCGATTATGTAGGCTACCATAACGAATTTTTACGTTTATTTGGTTTTGGCATTGACGCTGTTGACTATGAGCAAGATGTAGATGCAGTGAAGCCAATTGCAAACATGATTGACTAATCATACTTTGTAATTATAAAAAGTCGCTTATTGCGGCTTTTTTGCTTTTAGTGTTTTAGATATTTTGTGGCAGTTAGGTGCTTAGGCTACCACTTTGGTCTACCTTGATTTTTATTTAAAACACTTAACAAAACTAAATAAGCGTTTCTGTCGTATAATTTTCATAAATACACTCGCATAGTCGTACATAATGATGTTAAAATCGAAGCAATATGTGAGGAGTTTTACTGCGTTGCTTGTTTGATATTCCTAGCAAGTTGTTCTTTTGTACCTTGATATATCTTGGATAACTCAAGTGGCGACGTGGTTGATACGATTTTTCAGTTTCTTTCCGTTAATTAATGCAAGTGCGTATGATCAACATAAAAAAAGGTCTGGATTTACCCATAGAGGGCGCGCCTCAGCAAGTTATTCATGATGGTTCTGCCATCAAACGTGTAGCTGTGCTAGGTGAAGAGTTTATCGGTATGCGTCCAACCATGCATGTTCGTGTGGATGACCAAGTCAAAAAAGGCCAGGTACTTTTTGAAGACAAAAAGAACCCAGGCGTCCTATTTACTGCACCAGCTTCTGGTACAGTAAAAGAAATTAATCGTGGTGCTAAACGTGTGCTGCAATCTGTTGTTATTGAAGTAAACGGCAGTGAGCAAATCACCTTTGACTCTTTCAATGCAGATGAGCTTGCAAGCTTATCGCGTGAAAAAGCCAAAGAAGTACTTGTTCAGTCAGGTCAATGGACAGCACTTCGTGCTCGCCCATTTAGCAAAATAGCTGCGTTGGATGCAAATCCTAGCTCTATATTTGTAACCGCTATCGACACAAACCCTCTTGCTGCAGATCCTGCAGTAATTATTGCCGAAAATGCAGCTGCATTTGAAGCGGGTCTTGCTGTTGTTTCGCGTTTGACCGATGGCAAAGTATTTGTATGTAAGCAAGCTGGCAGTCAAGTTCCTAGCTCGTCTATCGCTCAAGTAGAAGTACATGAGTTCGGTGGCGTGCATCCAGCAGGCTTAGTTGGTACTCATATTCATCACCTTGATGCAGTATCTGTTAATAAACAAGTTTGGCATATTGGTTACCAAGACGTTATCGCGTATGGTCACTTATTCCTTACTGGTGAAATCAACACAGACCGTGTTATTTCGCTTGCAGGTCCTCGCGTTAAAAACCCTCGTTTAGTGAAAACACAACTAGGTGCTTCATTAGATGATTTAGTGGCAGGCGAATTAGAAGACGGTGATAACCGTGTTATTTCTGGTTCTGTTTTATCTGGCGCTATTTCTTCAGGTCCTCATGCATTCTTAGGTCGATACCACGTTCAAGTATCTGTTTTACTTGAAGGTCGCGAAAAAGAGCTGTTTGGTTGGATTGCACCAGGTAGTGATAAATTCTCTGTAACGCGTACATTCCTTTCTCACCTTGCACCGAGTCGTTTATTTAAAATGACAACGTCTACAGGTGGTTCAAAACGTGCCATGGTACCAATTGGTAGCTACGAGCGCGTAATGCCGCTAGATATTTTGCCAACCCTATTATTACGTGACTTAATTTCACGTGACTTAGACAGTGCAATTTCATTAGGCGCGCTTGAACTTGATGAAGAAGATTTAGCGTTATGTACCTTCGTTTGTCCGGGCAAATACGAGTATGGTTCTATCCTACGCGATTGCTTAACAACGATCGAGAAGGAAGGCTAAGAGATGGGTTTAAAGAAATTTTTAGAAGACATTGAGCCGCATTTTGAACCAGGTGGTAAACACGAAAAATGGTACGCCCTGTATGAAGCAGCCGCGACTATTTTTTACACGCCAGGTTATGTAAATAAAGGCGCAACTCACGTTCGCGATAATATCGACCTAAAACGCATGATGATTTTAGTGTGGATGGCGACGTTCCCAGCTATGTTTTTTGGTATGTTCAACACCGGTCATCAGGCCGCAGGTGCTTTAGCACAAGGTTTTGAACTAGCAAACTCTTGGCAGGTTGGCTTGTTCCAGTTATTTGGTGGTGAATTAACCGCTGAGTCGGGGTGGGGCGCTAAAATGTTCTACGGGGCATGTTTCTTCTTACCAATATACGCCGTTACTTTTGCAGTAGGTGGTTTTTGGGAAGTACTATTTGCTTCTGTGCGTAAGCATGAAGTTAACGAAGGTTTCTTCGTAACCTCTGTATTATTTGCACTTATTTTGCCTGCGACTATTCCTTTATGGCAAGTGGCGTTAGGTATTACGTTTGGTGTTGTTATTGCTAAAGAAATCTTTGGTGGTACAGGCCGTAACTTCTTAAACCCTGCATTAGCGGGCCGTGCGTTTTTATTCTTCGCATACCCTGCACAAATTTCAGGTGACACAGTATGGACTGCAGTAGACTCGTTCTCTGGTGCAACTATGCTAGGTCAAGCGTTTGTAGGCACTCTTGATTACAGCAACATGGAGCTATGGTGGAATGCGTTTTACGGTTTCATTCAAGGTTCTGTAGGTGAGACATCTACGCTTGCTGTGCTTATTGGTGGCTTATTCTTAATTTACGTTCGCATCGCTTCTTGGCGCATTGTACTAGGTGTATTCCTAGGTATGGTGGCAACTGCATTCTTATTAAATGCGGTTGGCTCTGAGAGCAATCCTGTATTTGCAATGCCTTGGCATTGGCATTTAGTACTGGGTGGTTTTGCGTTTGGTATGTTCTTTATGGCTACTGACCCTGTATCAGCTGCATTTACCGATAAAGGTAAGTTCGCATACGGCGCGCTTATTGGCTTTATGGTAGTTATGATCCGTGTAGTAAACCCTGCTTTCCCAGAAGGCATGATGCTAGCAATCTTATTTGCTAACTTATTTGCTCCACTGTTCGATCACTTTGTAGTGCAAGCTAATATCAAGCGGAGGTTGGCACGTAATGTCTAGTAATAACGAATCAATCGGCAAAACGTTAACGGTTGTTGTAGCACTATGTTTAGTGTGTGCAATTATTGTATCGTTTGCTTCTGTACAGCTTCGTCCTTTACAGCAAGCTAATAAAACTCAAGATATTCAACGTAATATCTTAGCAGCAGCTGATATTGAAATCGCAAACTCTGTATCTGACACATTCGATGGCAAAATCGAAGCACGTGTTGTTGATATGGATACTGGCGAATTTGTTGAAGATGCTGATCCAAACTCATTTGATTTCGAAAAATCGAAATTCGACCAACAAAGAAGTTTTGCACTTAAAGCAGAAGGGATTAAGGACATCGCTGGTATTCAGCGTATGACTAAAAACTCACCTGTTTACATCTCTAAAAAAGAAGATGGTTCTACAGATGCAATCATTTTACCTATCCAAGGTTACGGCCTTTGGGGTGTAATGTATGGTTTCTTAGCGCTTGAAAGCGATGGCGAAACAGTTAAAAACATCAACTTTTACAAGCATAGCGAAACACCAGGCCTGGGTGGCGAAATTCAAAACCCACAATGGACAGCTAAATGGCAAGGTAAAGAGTTACCTATTAACATTATGAAAAGCGGTGCAAGCAACGAACATCAAATTGATGGTTTATCAGGTGCTACACTAACTTCTAATGGTGTTGATCACACAGTTGACTTTTGGACTGGTGAAAACGGCTTTGGACCTTTCCTTGCGAAGGTACGTGAAGGAGCGTTGAAATAATGGCTGATACTAAAGAAATGAAGTCGGTCCTATTTGGTCCGGTTTTAGCTAACAACCCAATCGCATTACAAGTACTTGGTATTTGTTCTGCTCTGGCGGTAACGTCTAGCTTAAAAAATGCCTTAATCATGTCAATTGCTTTGACATTAGTAACGGCGTTTTCTAGCTTGTTCATTTCAAGCATTCGTAACCACATACCTTCATCAGTACGTATTATCGTACAGATGACGATCATTGCTTCACTAGTAATTGTTGTAGACCAAGTATTACAAGCATTCTCTTACGCTACGGCGAAAGAGCTTTCTGTATTCGTTGGCCTAATCATTACTAACTGTATTGTAATGGGTCGTGCTGAAGCGTACGCAATGAAGTCGCCGCCACTTATGTCATTTTTAGATGGTATTGGTAATGGCTTAGGCTACTCAGTGGTATTACTTACAGTTGGTTTCATTCGTGAGCTATTTGGTAAGGGAACACTATTCGGTGTTGATATTATCCCATTAGTACAAGATGGTGGTTGGTATCAACCTATGGGTCTATTGATTTTACCACCGAGTGCATTCTTCATCATTGGTTTATTCATATGGGTACTTCGTACTTATAAGAAAGACCAAGTAGAAGCTAAAGCGTAAGGGGCAAGCAGTGGAACATTATATTAGTTTATTTGTAAAAGCGGTTTTTATTGAAAACTTAGCTTTAGCTTTCTTCCTAGGTATGTGTACTTTCTTAGCAGTATCTAAAAAAGTAACTACATCAATTGGCCTAGGTGTAGCCGTTATTGTGGTACTGGGTATTTCTGTACCAGTAAATAACTTGGTTTACCATGCCGTACTTGCACCGGGTGCATTAGAGTGGCTTGGTTACCCTGAAGCAGACCTTAGCTTTTTACGTTTCTTAACGTTCATTGGTGTTATTGCAGCACTTGTGCAAATTTTGGAAATGGCATTAGATAAGTTTTTCCCTGCACTTTACAACGCATTAGGTATCTTCTTGCCACTAATCACAGTTAACTGTGCGATTTTTGGTGCGGTATCATTCATGGTTGAGCGTAACTATAACTTCGGCGAGTCTGTTGTTTATGGTGTTGGCGCTGGTGTTGGTTGGGCGCTTGCAATTACATTACTTGCAGGTATCCGTGAGAAAATGAAATATTCAGACGTGCCAGATGGCCTACGTGGTTTAGGTATTACCTTCATCACTGTTGGTTTAATGGGTCTTGGCTTTATGTCATTCTCTGGTATTTCACTGTAAAGGTAGCGAGGATAAATCATGAGTTATGAGATTTTCTTAGGCGTTGGTGTTTTCATCGCTATCGTTGTACTACTAGTTTTAGTTATCATTGGTGCTAAATCTAAGTTAGTTGCAAGCGGTGACATCATCATCGGTATTAATGGCGATCCAGACAAAGCCATTAAAACATCAGCAGGTAGCAAGCTTTTAGGCGCGCTATCTGAATCAGGTATTTTCGTATCATCTGCATGTGGTGGCGGTGGCTCTTGTGGTCAGTGTCGTGTACACATTAAAGAAGGTGGTGGCGATATCTTACCAACAGAACTTGATCACATTTCTAAAGGTGAAGCCCGTGAAGGCTGTCGTTTAGCGTGTCAGGTAAATGTTAAAAACGACATGGAAATTGAACTTGAAGAGTCAATTTTCGGTGTTAAAAAATGGGATTGTGAAGTTATCTCTAACGATAATAAAGCAACGTTCATTAAAGAGCTTAAGCTACAAATTCCAGATGGCGAATCAGTGCCTTTCCGTGCGGGTGGTTACATCCAAATCGAAGCGCCTGCTCACCATGTTAAATACGCAGATTTCGATATCCCTGAAGAGTATCGTGGCGACTGGAATCACTTTGGTTTCTTCGACCTGGAGTCAAAAGTAGACGACGAAACAATTCGTGCATACTCAATGGCTAACTACCCAGAAGAAGAAGGCATTATCATGCTTAACGTGCGTATTGCTACGCCGCCGCCAAGAAACCTAAGCCTACCATGTGGTAAAATGTCATCGTACATTTGGTCACTTAAAGCAGGCGACAAGGTAACTATTTCAGGTCCATTTGGTGAGTTCTTCGCTAAAGACACCGACGCTGAAATGGTATTCGTAGGTGGTGGTGCAGGTATGGCACCAATGCGTTCACATATCTTTGACCAACTTAAGCGTTTAAACTCTAAGCGTAAGATTAGTTTCTGGTATGGTGCGCGTTCTGAGCGTGAAATGTTCTATGTTGAAGATTTCGATGGCTTAGCAGCTGAAAACGATAACTTTGTATGGCATACCGCATTGTCTGATCCACAACCAGAAGATAACTGGGAAGGTTACACAGGCTTTATCCATAACGTACTTTATGAAAACTACTTGAAAGATCATGAAGCGCCAGAAGATTGTGAGTTCTACATGTGTGGTCCTCCAATGATGAACGCGGCTGTTATCGGCATGCTTAAAGACCTAGGTGTAGAAGACGAAAACATCTTACTAGATGACTTCGGTGGCTAACACCCATATCAAAACAGCTTAGTTTTGGTTAAAATACGGGCCTCGTCGCACATTGTGCAACGGGGCTTTTTTTATTTTATTTTACATGGGCTAATTTAATGAACAGAGTAAGCAGTTCTCAAGGCGCTATCAGTATTTTTTTATTAACTATAATGCTATTTATCTCTGGCTGTGGGGCTGATAAAACACCTCAGGAGGTATTTTTAGAAGGCAAAACGATGGGCACCACCTATCATATTAAATACTTCGCCGACGATAAAAGCGTTGATGCCACTAAATTACAGCAGCAAATAGATACGCAATTGAAAGCGGTTAATCAGTCTATGTCTACGTATATCCGCGATTCTGAAATTAACACATTTAATAAATTACCCGCCAACCAGGTTATGCCAATTAGTGAAGACTTTAGGGCTGTGGTGAGTGAATCGATTCGTTTAGGTAAGTCGACCAAAACGCTTGATGTAACGATGGGCCCGTTAATAGATTTATGGGGCTTTGGACCTGATAAAAAACCAACTAAGCGCCCAAGTGATGAAGCACTTGCTGCAATGATTGAAAAAATTGGTGTAGATAAACTAAATCTTACTGAGCAGGGCCTTGCTAAAACAGTTGATGGTTTAGAGCTGTCGTTTTCGGCCACAGCGAAAGGGTATGGCATTGATAAAGTAGCGCAATTACTTGAAAGCCAAAATATTAGTAACTACATGGTAGAAATAGGTGGGGAGCTGCGCATTGGCGGTGAAAAGCCAAATAACCAAGATTGGAAAATCGCGATAGAGCAGCCAGATGCGCCACCAGGCGAGCGAAAAGTTCACCGAGTATTAGCGCCCGGTACGAATGGCATTGCAACATCAGGTGACTACCGTATTTTTTATAAAATGGATGGCGAAACTTACACTCATTTAATTGACCCAGTAACAGGCATGCCAATCAAACATGACTTAGTGTCGGTTACTGTATTACATCCTAGTGCAATGACCGCAGATGGCTTAGCAACCGCATTAACGGTTATGGGAATGGACGATGCTAAAGCATACGCTGAAAAGCGCGATTTACCTGTGTACTTAATGGCTAAATCAGACAAAGGCATTGTGACTTACGCGAGCACTGCTTTTAAACCTTATTTGTAATATAATGGCGTTTAGCTAAAGCTTTATTCGTGCTAAACGCATATTACAACCGATTTTTTGAAATAGACTTCTCTCGCATCTATGTGGGTTTTGGGTGTATAATTTAGCGGTCGCTCAAAAATGTTTGAGCATAATTTATTGCTGATCAATAGGGGCTAAGCAATGTCACTTTTTTTTCTTACATTTGGTTTATTAATTTTAATCGTGATAGCTATGGCTGTTGGTATGATCGTGCAAAGAAAATCTATGGCAAGTAGTTGCGGTGGGTTAGGCTCGGTAGGTATTGATAAAGCCTGTGATTGTGACGATCCATGTGATAAGCGTAAAAAGCGTATGGCTAAAGAGCAAGCCTGGAAAGAAAACCAAATTATTTAAGCCGTAGCTTAATGATAAAAAGCGCCTTATGGCGCTTTTTTTGTACCTGTATATTTATTGTCCAACCTCTGTTTTAAATAAACGCAAGCTTAATGTATTAGACCAAGGTCTATAGTTTAGTTTTTTTCACCTATTAGGTTCATTTTTCTCGTTTGTCAAATTGGAGCTAACACTCTAAAGTTTAACCATAGACACAGAGCAAGGCTCCAGTCATAAGCTTGAGGCATAAAAGTTAGCCTCGCTTAAAAGAATCTTTATATTGTGTGTGAAGATGTTGTCAGTGTGAAAGGCAACTCAAGTTCGGTGGATTCACTTCCATAAATAACAGCTTGAGTTGTTTTTATTCCCTACAATTGCCACGCAGTGTAAACCAAAAATCTTTATATTGTGTGTGAAGATGTTGTCAGTGTGAAAGGCAACTCAAGGTCGGTGGTGACTGGTTTTGAGTTGTTTTTATTCTCTACAATTGCCACGCAGTGTAAACCAAGAATCTTTATATTGTGTGTGAAGATGTTGTCAGTGTGAAAGGCAACTCAAGTTCGGTGGTGACTTAGCTTGAGTTGTTTTTATTCCCTACAATTGCCATGCAGTGTAAACCAAGAATCTTTATATGTGTGTGAAGATGTTGTCAGTGTGAAAGGCAACTCAAGGTCGGTGGTGACCGGTTTTGAGTTGTTTTTATTCCCTACAATTGCCACGCAGTGTAAACCAAGAATCTTTATATGTGTGTGAAGATGTTGTCAGTGTGAAAGGCGGCTCAAGTTCGGTGGTGACTGAATTTGGGCTGTTTTTGTTTGTGCGGCTTTATTTTTAACTTCATTAATCCCCCTTATCTCTACTCCTCAAGCTTCCTAAATATAAAATATTTATAAACTAAATCTTTATTTTTATTATGTTATTTTTTATTAACAAAATAGCTGCGAAAGCTTAACGCAAAACTTTATATTTTTTGTTGAACCGAAAACTGTCTTTGTTATACTCAGCATCGAACTTTCAGTAAGTTTTGAAAGTTTGTTTGATACGGATCAATTCTCACTAGGTAAATGTGTGCTAGCCGGTTTGATTGTATTTAGCACCTCGTTTTAGGGCTTACAGCAGCAATGTTTTTTTAATTTTTCCATTGCGCGCTTTATTACTCTAATTTTGTTATTAGTCATTTAGTAGGTTAATGTCTTTGAACACACTTTCTTTGCATCATACAAATACGGCTTTTGCTTCTAGCAAACCGCAAACGTGTGAACGCTTGAATAAAGCGGGCAAGGGCGTGTGTGTCGCTATAACATTATTAGTGTTTAATACGGTAATGCTGCTAAGTGGTGCATTAGAGGATGCCTTTCAGCTTGAAGCGTTGTTTAGCAATGGCTCTATTGTTGAGCCTGTTTTGCTGCACATTACGCAATTTTTAGCTCATCCGATCATATCTAGTCAGTTACTCATTGGCCTTTGCTGGTTATTGTTCCATATTTTTCCGGCGCGTCGTGCTGGAATAATCCTTCGTAAAGCCGCTTTCGCTTTTCGCGAGGCAAAAGTACACCAACCTGTGTCCGCTGCACATGGTTGTCGTGCTCCACCTAGCTTTACAGGTTGTCTGTAAGGCTTCACTTGTTGCTGGTTTTAATTATTTTTTCTTGCTGTAAATAATTAAAGTTTGCATTAGCAATGTAGCCGCGTGTTTTAAACACGTCAGCCAACCAACACTCACCCAAGTTAACTTTTATTACGTTATATAAATGCGTTTAGAAGCTGGGTTTGTTGCTAGGTATTTTTTGCATCCACTTGCAGCGGGTTCAGTCCCCTTTATTTTTATAATTTAGTTCTAGTTAACTTGGGTTTTTATTGAAAAATCGTTGCTTAATTTTTATTCAAAGCAGCAAATTAAAACTCTAGGTTTGTAGGATACTCCCTTGTTAATTCGTAACCTTTGTAATATTGCTTTAGCTAGTACGGTGCTGGCGTTGTCAGGCTGTAAAGGCGGGATACTCGATCCAAAAGGCCAAATAGGTATTGATGAGAAGAACTTAATCATCATTGCTACTGTCCTTATGCTGCTCGTAGTAATCCCCGTTATTGTGATGACTTTGTATTTCGCATGGAAATACCGAGACACACAAGATCATGAAATTTATGCACCAAAATGGGCTCATTCAAATAAGATTGAAGCCGTTGTTTGGGCTGTTCCTATTGTTATCGTTATTATTTTAGGTGTTATTACCTGGCAGTCTACCCAAGACTTAGACCCCTATAAACCTATTGAAGGTAAAGGCGAGCACCTCACTGTAGAGGTGGTTTCATTAAACTGGAAGTGGCTATTTATTTACCCAGAGCAAGGTATTGCAACGGTAAATGAATTGGTATTTCCGGCGAATGTGCCGGTGGAATACAAAATCACTTCAGAAAGCACAATGAACTCGTTTTTTATTCCTCAGCTAGGTAGTCAAATTTATTCTATGGCAGGCATGGAAACCAAGCTTCATTTAATCGCAAATGAGCCGGGCACATTTAAAGGCTTTTCTGCTAATTACAGTGGCGCAGGTTTTACCGGTATGAAGTTCAATGCCATTGCCACCCCAACACAAGCTGATTTTGACAAGTGGGTAACAAGCGTTAAAGCCAATGCTAATAACCTCACGCATGCCAATTATGTTGAGCTTGCAAAAGCCAGTGAAAACAATCCTGTTGCCTATTATGGCAAGGTCGACGACGGCCTATTTCATACCATTGTTATGAAATATATGCAGGCACATGGCGATATGAACAAAAAACATCAAGCGATGAGCGAGCATGGGCAAATGAGCAAAAAGCACCATGAAATGAATGAACACGCAATGCCTTCATCTCACAGCCAGGGCGAGGAATAATAATGTCGTTTTTAGGTAAACTTTCACTCGACGCAATTCCGTTTCATGAGCCAATTATAATGGTTACCATGACGGTGATAGCGATTGCCGGGCTTATTATTGCCGGGCTTATTACTAAATATAAAAAGTGGGGCGTGCTTTGGCACGACTGGATCACCTCTGTTGATCATAAACGCTTAGGCGTAATGTACATATTTTTAGCATTAATAATGCTGTTTCGTGGTTTTTCTGATGCCATTATGATGCGTGCGCAGTTAGCACTTGCTACCAGTGGTGCACCAGGTTATTTGCCTCCTGAGCATTACGACCAAATATTTACAGCGCACGGCGTTATCATGATCATATTTATGGCTATGCCATTTATGATTGGCCTAATGAACATTGTATTGCCACTGCAAATTGGCGCACGCGATGTCGCTTTTCCATTTTTAAATAACCTAAGTTTTTGGTTTACTGCCAGCGGAGCCATTTTAATTAACTTGTCGCTTGTATTTGGTGAGTTTGCAAAAACAGGTTGGGTGGCGTATCCGCCGCTTTCGGAGCTGACCTTTAGCCCTGGGGTGGGGGTCGATTATTATATATGGGCCTTGCAAATTTCCGGGCTCGGTACGCTTTTAACTGCAGTAAACTTTTTAGCGACTGTGTTTAAAATGCGTGCCCCAGGTATGACCCTAATGAAAATGCCAATTTTTACATGGGCATGTACATGGGCAAATATCTTAATTGCAGCATCTTTCCCTATTTTAACTGCTGTGCTGGGCATGCTAACGCTTGACCGTTACCTTGATTTTCACTTTTTTACCAATGCAGCGGGCGGCAACGCCATGATGTACATCAACCTGTTTTGGGCGTGGGGTCACCCTGAGGTTTATATTTTAGTACTGCCTGCTTTTGGTATTTTTTCTGAAATTATCTCAACCTTTGCCGGTAAACGTTTATTTGGTTACAAATCGATGGTGTATGCCAGCGGTGCAATCTCTATTTTAGGTTTTATTGTTTGGCTACACCACTTTTTCACCATGGGGTCGAGCGCCAACGTTAATGCGTTCTTTGGGGTAATGACCATGGTTATTGCCGTCCCAACTGGCGTTAAGCTATTCAACTGGTTGTTTACCATTTACCGCGGCCGTTTACGTATCAGCGTTCCTGTACTTTGGACATTAGGCTTTATGGTTACCTTTACAGTAGGCGGTATGACCGGCGTACTACTGGCTATTCCGGGTGCCGATTACGTGTTGCATAACAGTTTATTCTTAATTGCGCATTTCCATAACACAATCATTGGTGGCGCTGTATTTGGCTACCTTGCAGGTTTTGTATTTTGGTTCCCTAAAGCAATGGGCTTTAAGCTTAGCGAAAAATGGGGTAAAGCGTCTTTCTGGTGTTGGATAGTTGGTTTCTTCGTGGCGTTTATGCCGTTGTATGTACTTGGTTTCTTAGGTATGACACGTCGCTTAAACCACACTAATAACCCAGATTGGAACATGTGGTTATACATTGCAGCAGGCGGTGCAGTCATTATTATGTTTGGTATTATTTTCCAAGTCGTGCAGCTATTTGTCAGCTTTAGAGACCGCGAAGCACTTGACGATACAACCGGCGATCCGTGGAACGGCCATACACTAGAATGGGCAACTAGCTCACCTCCACAAGTGTATAACTTTGCCACTATTCCTCACGTTGATGACATTGATGCCTGGACCGAAGCGAAAGAAAAAGGCCAAGCGTATCAAACAAAAGCAAGCTACAGCCCAATTCATATGCCAAAAAACACAGCATCTGGGGTGTTAATTGCAGCAAGCTTAACTGTATTTAGCTTTGCCATGATCTGGCATATCTGGTGGTTAGCTGCCGTTGGTTTTGTTGGCGCAATTGCCTTATTTATCAAGCGTTGTTACACCAGCGATGTTGATTACTATATACAACCTGATGAAATCGCACGTATTGAAGCTGCGTATAATTCTAGTGGAAATAAGGAGCTAAGCGCGTGAGTACACTATCTGCGAATGTAGAAACTGCCCATTTAGACTCAGTTTTGCACGATGATCATGCACATGAGCATCACGATACCTCTGGCGATACAATTTTTGGCTTTTGGTTATACCTAATGACCGATTGCCTATTATTTGCCTCGTTTTTTGCCACTTACGCCGTGCTGTTTATGAACACAGCCGGTGGTGTATCAGGTAAAGACATTTTTGAACTCGACTTTGTTGCTGTAGAAACAGCGGCGCTACTCATTAGTAGTATTACCTTTGGCTTTGCCATGATTGCCGCACAAGGGCAAAAAAAGGCACTAACACTCACCTGGTTGTTTATTACCTTTTGTTTAGGTGCTGTGTTTATAGGCATGGAAATTTACGAATTTCATCACCTAATTGTGTATGGCAATGGTCCACAACAAAGTGCCTTTTTAACCTCATTCTTCTCGTTAGTAGGCTTACATGGTTTGCACGTAACTGCGGGTCTAATTTGGATGAGTATTATGATGATAGAAGTGGCTAAACGCGGCTTAGGTAAACAAACAGTGACACGCTTAAGCTGCCTAAGCCTATTTTGGCACTTCTTAGACATTGTTTGGATTTGTGTATTTACCGTTGTTTATTTAATGGGAGCAATGTAATGAGCCACAGCGAAACACATGCGTTAAAGCAAATGCAAAGTGATCACCATGATGAATCTCATGGCAGTGTTAAAACGTACTTAATAGGCTTTGTGCTATCAATAATTTTAACCGCCATACCGTTTTACATGGTAATGGAAGGCGACTTTTCAAAAGTAACTACGCTTTGGAGCATTGTTACTTTAGCTATTGTACAAATTTGGGTGCACTTAAAATACTTTTTACACCTTAATTTTACGACAGAAGATGGTCGTGCAAGTACCTTCTCATTTTTATTCAGTGCCCTAATTATCGTCATGGTTGTTGGGTTATCGGTTTGGATAATTTACGAATCTAACGCAATGATGATGTACTAGGAGTTGAAGATGTTTCGTCGTTATTTATCAGTGACTAAGCCAGGCATTATTATGGGCAACCTTATCAGCGTTGCAGGCGGTTTTTTACTTGCCTCGCGCGGGGATATAGACCCATGGCTAATGGTTGTTACGCTTATTGGCTTGTCACTTGTGGTTGCATCGGGCTGTGCTATCAACAATGTAATTGATAGGGACATAGATGTAGCCATGGCACGTACTCGTACGCGGGTTACAGTAACAGGCGAAATGTCGGCCTTTGCTGCACTAAGTCATGGGGTTTTATTGGGGGTTGTAGGTTTTGGTTTACTCATTGCTTACACCACACAAGCCGCGGTATTTTTTGCAGCGTTTGGCTATATCATTTATGTTGGGGTTTATAGCCTTTACATGAAGCGCAACTCAGTTTATGGCACGTTTGTAGGTAGCCTTTCTGGCGCAGTGCCTCCTGTTGTAGGTTACTGCGCTGTAACCGGGCAGTTCGATATAGGTGCATTAATATTATTAGTTATGTTTAGTCTGTGGCAAATGCCACATTCATATGCCATTGCTATTTTTCGCTTTAAAGATTACCAAGCCGCAGGTATCCCCGTATTACCCGTAGCGCAAGGTATTGATAAAGCGAAGCGCCATATTGTACTTTATATTGCTGTGTACGCTTTAGTCGTCATGCTATTACCAATAAGTGGCTACACTGGCGCCGCCTTTATGGCTGTGGCGTGTATTACCAGTTTTTGGTGGTTACTTATGGCCCTGCGTGGCTATCGCCGTAATATTAATTTAACGAGCTGGGCACGCCAAGTGTTTGCTTTTTCTATTATAAATATTACAGCACTCAGTATAGCTATGGCCGTTGACTACCACAGCGCAGCGCCACAACTGCTTACACTGATATAATTTTTAAAACTTTATATTTCCAAAGTTAATCCAAAGGCTCGAAAGGGCCTTTTTTCATGTTTGAAACTATTTATTTAAACTTTCTGCTTCGTAAAACAAAGGTTTTAGGGAGCCGCAGTTTATAAATTTATACGTTAACTCATTCTGGCTGGGAAGGAGGGTTGAGGTTCTAAACTTTTGCATACAGGCATTTACCAAATCTACAAAAATTAAGTGGCTGAAACTAGGTGCTTGGCTAATTTTATGTATGTAAATTCGCTCTGTGCTACCTAGGTCTATCATGTCGTATTCTTGCCACTGGCTAGCTTTAGCTAAATCTTTTAATTGGCGAGCATATAGCTGCTTACTCATTTCTATTGTTCTGTTTGTGTAAATTAGGCTGCCTGCTTTTTTGTAATTGCCTTCGTACACATCTGCGGTAATGGTTATTTCTTCACCGCGCATTAAGCGTTGAATATTAAATGGTTTGGGCTTTAGCGTTATAAGCTCTGCGTTGCGTACAACATCTAAAAAAGCCACATCGGGGTTTTTAATCCTATACACCACTTGTACATCATGCGGTAATTTATAGCCGGGTAAGTTAAACGCATAAATTCCTGAACCTTTATTCACCAGTGCTATTGCATGCTCAGCCTTGTATTTGGGGTTGAGCGGGGGCAACTCTGCTGCCTCTTCCTCAGCAAAAGCGTATCCGCTTATAGTAATGATCAACAAAGTAAGAAGTAAACGCATAATAACCTCAATTAATTTATGAGCTTAAAGTGTAGTATATAGCTTTAATAACTCTAAATTTACTAGGTTTATTTTAAATACACATAGTAAAAAGGCTCGTAAGAGCCTTATTGCATTTAAATATGGTAGGTTTTTACTTAATCGCTTTTTTTACTTCACGCCAGTCAATAATTTTAAAATTTTGTGGTTGTAGTGGCATACGGTTGTAGCCGTCTTGCACTATAAGCATGCCTTCAGGATAGCCTGGTAAAGCTTTAGCTGTAACGGTTAAGCCGTCTGTTTCACCTGCGCCGTCAATGCCTTTATCTAGATTAGCAATCACATTAAATTTACCTGCAAAGCTTAGGCTAGGCTGTGTATTATCTGATATTTTATAAAGTACATAGCTATTATCGCCTTGGCTTGATACTACTAAATAACGAGCATCATCAGCATGATAAATTTCCATGCCTTCAACATCTGCCACAAGTTGCTCATTTATACCTTGTAGCATGGCCGCTTTGTTGCCAGAAGTTGGCTCTGCACCGATATACCAAATGCCTGCATCTTCTTCACCTGCAAATAATTGGCCTAGTTTATCATCGGCACTACAGCCTTCTGGTTGGCTTGGTAGGGTAAACTCTCTAACCAGTTTACCGCTTAAGTTACCTTGCTCACCGGTGAGTTTATATTGCTGGAATAAACCTGATTTATCATTAACAAATACGTATTGACCAGATTCAGACGAATACATACACATACCGTAAATCTCAGTCAGGTTTGTGGCTACTTCTGTTACATGGTTTACTTTGTTCTCGCTATCGACAGTAAACACGCTAATACTGTTAAGCGTGCGGTTGCTGGCTGTGATCCAAGTCTGGGTTTCGTTGTTTATACCCTGATGCTGGCGTACATCAACATTATTTAAACGCCCAACATTAAGCGATTGTATTTTGTTGCCATCAAGATCATAAACCATCAAGCCGCGGCGTTTATCTGTGCCCAAAATTAAGCTGCTTTTAGCGTCTTGTTCATTTATCCAAATTGCTGGGTCATCTGCTGCATCACCAAATGCTGCAACTGGCGTTGTTTGTGCGCTGGCATGAAGGTGAGTCATCGCGACTTGGTTTTGTGAAGTAACTGTTTGCGCAGTGTAGTTAACATTTGCTTGAATGTAGGCACCTGTTTCATCATCAATTAAAACTAGCTGCGCTTGATTGTTATTGAGCAAACTCGCTGCAACAGATTCAATGGTGTGATCGCCAGAAAGTGACCACTGACTTAGTTTTTCAGTATTTTCGTGGTAAGCATAGATCATATTGCCATCAGTGGCAGTAAGCCATAAAGTACCATCTTGTGATACTGATAATGCCCCGATTTCAGCTTTTAATTCACCGTAAGGTTGCACTAAAGCCACAGGTTGTTTATTGGCATCTGATTCCGCATCAGCATTAATGGCCCACACACCTAGCTCTGCTTCGCCCACATACAAAGTTTTAGTTTCATCATTAACAGCACAGCCTGAAGCCTCAGTGACTGCAGAGAACTCACGTACTGCAATATTTTTAGCTTGTTTAGTGGCTAAATCATAAATAATGGTTTCGCTGATCAAGCCTCGAACATCCGGCACAAATGCTGAAACAGTCTTGTTATCAGTGTTTTTAAATAAACACACGGCATCAGGCTGAGCTTGAGGAGGGGTAATACGAGAGAGTTCATTTATCTGCCAAGTTTGACCATTTTTTTCAAGCTTAAAGATGGCGACGTTGTCTTGGCTTTTATCAATGCTTGAGAGTAAAAATTGCTGCGCTGATAATTGTTTTAGTGAAATTGACTCAAAGTTTCCGGCGAGCAGCACTCGGCTTTGCTCGTTATCGGCAATTAATAAGCCTTGGCTTTCACTGGCAATAAGCCATTGATTATTACCAAGTGCAGCGGCTTGTGAGCCTTGCATGTTTTGTTGTGGGCCGAATAATTTAGTTTCAATATCTGTTTTTTCAATATATGGCTTTGCAATAGCTGTATTATTTTGCGTATCGTCATTACTTGTACAAGCGCTTATTGCAGTTATTAGGAGTGCACTGCCAAGCACCGCTGAAATTGTATTTAGTTTAAAGTTCATTATTTTATCCTTTACTTATCTATGTGCTTTTCAGTGCTAAAACGTACTTCACCAAGGTGATTAATCGCACCTACACTGAATGTTTCGCCATTGATAGATACACTTAAAAAACCAGGTGTTGCTTCTGCGTAGCGAGTAAATTCACGTTGTTTTACAAACCGTGCTTCACTGCCTCCACCAGAGATAAAGTGAGCCACTTTGCTATTTTTTGGTTGATTGTATTGCAAGTCGTGCTCGTGCCCTGCGATATAAGCATGCACGTTATGACGCTCCAAAATAGGTTCTAAAATGTCGCGAAGCCCTTGGTTACGGCCAAAGCGTTTACCACTTGAATAAAGCGGGTGGTGGCCTACCACAATTTTCCACTTTGCTCTACTGCCTGCAAGTTGGGTTTCAAGCCAAGTAAGCTGGGCTTTATAGCCTTGCCCTTGGGTTGAACGGTATTTATCACGGTCTTTATATTCAGGCTGGATCGGATTGGTATCTAAAAAAACCATTAACACTTGCTCGTTGTTTTCAAGCGCAAATGTTTTACTGTAGTACCTTGCAGGTAACTGCCAACGCTGACTTTTTTCTGTGTAGTCAATTTGTGCTTGAACATTACCCAAGTAATCGTGATTACCTAAAACAACATACCAATCTTCAAATGTGTGAGGGCCGTGGTATATGCTCTCAAAGGCTGATTGCCAAAGCGGATCGTTAACGCTTGCCACACCATTTGAGTAAAAGTTATCGCCAGTTGAGACGATAAAGTCAGCATCAGTTTGGTACATGGCTATTTCTAATTGGTGAGCCACTTCTTTTTGATAAAAGTGGCCGTTGTGCCCCCAATCACCAATTACCATAAAGTTAAGGCTATCAGGTAGCGTATTTAACTTAGCTATTTTTTGCTGTTGATAAAGCTCATCTTTATAAATAACAGGCTCGACTGCACTGAGCGCTGATGAGCTCAGTAGGGCGGCCATTATGAAAGACAATTTAAACATGTTCTAACTCCAAAAGGCACGTAATAGCAAGCGATTACGTGCCAAATATGATGATGCCTGCTATTAAAATGCGTAGCGCAACATTAGTTGAACCACAGGACCTGCTTCTTCAGATTCAAGCTCGTACTCATCAAAGTCACGGCTGTTTTGATCATCAAGTGAGTCAAATTTGTTAAAAACTTCATCTTTACTGGCATCAAGTAGGTTTGAACCAACTAGGCGAAGTGTTACGTCATCCCAGCGCTTTTCAACGAAAAGCTCTAAATCAGCACCGTAAGAGGTGGTAACTTCTTCACCTACAAAGCGTCCGTATGCATCACCTTGGTTACGGTAAGTTGCACCAAATGATGCACGCAGTATTGGTAAATCTTGGATAAAGCCAATGTTATAAACATAATCTGATTGGTCATTAAACTTACGTTTACCAAAGCTGTCTTCAACTTCACTATCAAGCCAAGAGTAGTTTAAGAAAATACCAGTATTTGGCATGTTGATTGCGCTCAGTGGCGTTGATAAATCAAACTCAATACCTTGTACTGTGCCATCGCCAGTATTTTGTGGTTGCAGTACAAATGTACCTTCGCCTTCTGAGCCTTCAACACCTGTGCTGGCAATTTCAATTAGGTCGCTAACGTCACGGTAAAATACGTTTACACCGACAACGCCACTTTTACCTAAACGGTATTCGTAACCTAAATCAATACCCCAAGAAGATTCTGGCTTAAGATTTGGGTTACCTAAAAAGTCATTATCAGCGAGTTCTTCTTCAAGAAGAGCCGGTGTCATGTAATCAAAATCTGGGCGGCGTAAGCTACGAGCAACAGAGGCGCTTACTCGACCGTTATCACTTACACTGTAACGAAAGTGAGCTGAAGGTAAGAAAAAGTCATAGTCATTTTTTGCAGTAACGCCTTCATTGGTATCGGTAATGTTTGAGTCAGTTGACTCCCAACGTACACCCATCTCCCATGAGAACACATCAGCTTCGTGTTTGATTAATGCAAATAAGTCAAAACGGTCTTCTTCAAGCGTATTAACGCCACCATCTACTGCTTCAAATTCGTTGTTAAATTGTGCTAATGACATTGGCGTCTGGCTAAATTGATCCCAGCCAGTAAGTGTTTGCTCACTTTCCTCTTCAGCTTCAAAAATTGCTGTGTCGCGCTCTTTTCCTTGAACAAAAGCACCAAACTGAACTTCTTTTGAGTCGCTTACAAGCAAGCTATGCTGCCATTGCAATGACCACTCTTTATCATCGATATCAACAGTTTCTTCGGCTTCTTCAAAAACCATTGGTAGTTCAGACGAATCAAGCTCAACTTCTTGCTCGTATACAGATTCTTCAAAGCTGGCGTAACCTACTTTAAATTTACTGGTACCGCCTAAAAGCGGTAATTCATAACCTGAGTTAATGTTGTAGTTGGTTTGGTCAATGTAGGAAACATTTGCGTTGTCTGAAAGTAAGTTACCGCCTTCAACCACAGAGTTAGACGTGGCCGTCGCGTCGTCGTATTCAAAAGAGCGTTCGTCTTCGGTACGGTCTGTATCAACCCACATGGCGCTAATATCAAACTTGCCACCGTTATCAAATACCTTTTCAAAGCTGGCATTTAATGATGTGTCATCGCCATCACGAGTATCAGATTGATCTTCACGGTTATCAAAATCATCAGTTGCATAATTAGGGTTATTTTCAGGGCTATCACCATAACGTATGCTTGATTTTTGTTTTGGGTTATAACGACCTTGAAAATTAGCGCCTAGTAGTAAACGTCCACCTGCAAACTCAGTACCGTAAACGCCCGCAAAGCTTTCTTTTAGTTCACCATCATCATAGCGTAATCCTCCTGCGCGAATATAACCGCCGTCTAAGCTGTAGCCATCGCGAAGTACAATGTTAAGGGTGCCCGCAATTGCATCGGCAGAGCGGTTGGCACTTGATGAACGAATTATTTCTACACGCTCGATTAATTCGGCAGGAATACGGTCGACAAAAAATGAGCGATCAGCGCCTGCGCCTGGAACTTCTTCGCCATTGATCAGTACTTTTGTGTAAGCAGGGCTCAAACCGCGCATACGTGCGCCGTCAGACTCAAGCACATCTGATAAAAACGTCACACTAGGAACACGCTTTAGTGCATCACCTGCGGTGAGTGGTTCAAAACGCTGAAAGTACTCTTGAGAGTATTCAAGCGTTGGGGCCAATTCTTGTGAGCGGTTGCGATAGCCTATTTCGCCATAAACTACTAACTCTTCAGATACTTTTACATCAGTTGTGTGTTCTTCTTGTGCTGCATGTACTGCTAAATTGCAAAGTGATAATGCTGTTACCAGTGCTTTAAGTTTAAAGTGTGCCATGTAATTTGCTCCTGTTGCTGCTTGGTTTGAAAGCAAACTAATTAAATTAAATGACGCAAATGTGACAACACCCTATTTAGATCAGCAGGTTATTAAGGTTTTAAAAGCTTTACCTTGGCGTGTGAGCTAATCGCACTCCCAAGCAATATAGCGTTAATGGGCCATGCGCAGCTTATTAGTAAGTGCTTATCATTTAGCTGTCACATCATTGAGCTAATATGACCCTGCTACAAAAAATGCACTTCGGGTAGCATAAATACATACCCAATTTAAATAAGACAAACTATGCGATTTAATCCCTTTATTAGCCATCGGCTTTTAACAAACAGTATTATAGCTATGGCGTTATTAGCCATATTTTTATGTGCCTACTTAGGGGAGCTCAAAGAGCTGCAACACATACAATGGCTCGATATTATTGGTGAGGGCGGCATAGTGATTATGACCCTAACTTGGATTGTTGCCTTACTTATTTCGCGCCCGCCGGGCAAAGTTACTCGTTATTTGGTGCTTGGGCTTGGTTTATTTATGTTCTCGGGCACGCTCGATTTGCTCGATGAATGGTTAATGCAACCTGCGCAGCAGTGGCTAAGCTGGATAGAGTCACTGCCAGCCCCCGTTGGGATGCTGCTAACCAGTTTAGGTTTATACCATTGGCACCAAGAACAATATGTTTTAAATAAACAGCTAAGGCGCCGTGAAGCACATTTACGTGAGCACGATAAAGTATGCCCTGTTACCGGTGTTTATACAGCCGAGTACTTACAAAGCGTTTTAAACACGCAGCTTAAGGCGCCGCAGCCAGTTTTATTAGCCGCTATTGATATACGCGACTTCGCTAGTTTTAATAATGAGTTTGGTTTTAGCGAAGGGGATCGACTGCTACGCGAAATAAGCGAGCTTATACTAATGAACTGTCGGTTAAGCGATGTGGTATGTCGTTATGCGGGAGACTGTTTTATGGTGCTAATGCCAGCCACATCAAAGCAGCAAGGCCAAGAGCTTCTTAGGCAAATAACAGCCGCATTAAAACATTGTGCTTTTAAAGTAGAAGGCTCTGGGCTTGCTAAGTTTCAGTGTGTAACTACCCACATCATACAAGCGCAAAAAAGTGATACAGCTCACATTCTAATGCAACAATTGCACAGCGGCCTACAACTACAAAAACAACAAAGAGCCACCAGCAGTGAACAGTTATGTTAGCTTAAGTGACAAGTATTTAACTGCACAGGGGCTTATAACTGCCGTTGTAGAGCTTGCGCAAAGTAGGGGGATTGCCCTGCATAAATTGTTACGCGGCACCGGGATTTTTGAGCAAGATTTACTCAGCGTTGAGCATTGCTTTAGTTTAGAGCAGCAAGCTAAATTACTAAGTCAATTTAAACGCCTAATGAACACCCCCGACAGCGGTTTTTTACTAGGTAGTCAATTAGTTAACGATTCAACTAGCGCAGCACAAAGTGTATTGTACAGCGCTAAACTAGGAGCGGCTCTGTTACAAATACAGCGAGCGCATTTACAGCTTTGCCCTTTGTTTTTTAGTCAGCACTATGTAAGTAATCAGCAATTTTATATTTTTTTAAATGCTGCTACAGGGCTTGATGACGACCTACATAACTACATTTTAGAAATTTACAGTGCTGCGTTTTATAGTTTATTAAAGCGTTTGAGCCCGCACTATCCGCAATGTGAGTTCGACTTTAGCTTTAAGCGACCGCGTCATATTCATCAGTACGAGCAACATTTAGGTTTAAAGCTGCGTTTTGAGCAGCCAACGACTCGTTGGGTAATTAGCAAAACATTACTTCGCCAAGCTAACCCGTACGCCAGCGAATTACGCTTTATGCAAGCACGCGCTCAATTGGCTGTAAAATCTCACGAAAAATACACCTTTATAGAGGCTGTTTGGCGTTATTTACACACTTATAACGAGGCAAGTTTAGAGCAAACCGCCCAGTATTTTGCCATGAGCCCAGCCACGTTTAAACGAAAACTAAAATGCCATAATATGCGCTTTTCGAGCTTAGTTGATGAGCAAAATAAACATAAAGCCATTTATTTACTTACCTTGCGCGCTAAGTGCAATGAGCATGTTGCTGAGCGTTTGGCGTTTTACGATATTCCTAACTTTAGGCGGGCATTTAAACGTTGGACAGGGCTAACCCCAAGCCAGTTAAAAGTATAAAGCGCACAGGTTAATACTTATTTTAAAAACTAGCAGCCTGCTCAATCACTATTGCATGGCGCTGCGCTAAACGCGTATGGTCTCTGTCGTAGCCGCCACCAATAACACTGGCAATAGCGGTGTTATGTTCAAGGCAGCGCTTAAACACTAAATGGTCACGCTGTTTAATGCCGTCCCAGCTTATATCTAGTTTGCCTAAGCCATCGTCTTGCCAAATATCTACACCGGCATCGTATAGGACTAAATCGGGATTGAGTTCTTTTAGTAAAAATTGCAGGGTGTCATCCACAATGCCTAAGTATTCTGCGTCTTGCATATTGTTAGCAAGGCCTATGTCTAAATCGCTGGGGGATTTTCTAAACGGGAAGTTTTTTTCGCAGTGTATAGAGCAGGTATACGCATACGGCTGATGCGCAAGCATTGCAGCTGTGCCATCGCCTTGGTGTACGTCTAAATCAAAAATGAGCACGTTGGTCACTTCACCGCTTTGTATTAATGTTTGCGCGGTAAAGGCTAAGTCGTTCACCATACAAAAACCTGAGCCAAAATCAGTGTGTGCATGGTGTGTACCGCCTGCTAAATGACAGGCTAAGCCATGCTTTAATGCTAAGCGTGCAGTTTGTAACGTGCCTTGTGGGGCGGTGAATGTGCGGTTCATTAGCGGTTGCGACCAAGGTAAGCCAATGCGGCGCATAGCTTTTTCGTCTAGACGGTTATGCCATAAATCGTGAATGTAGTTTTCGCAGTGTACCAGTTCAAGTGGTTCAGGGGAGCCCAAAATAGGCTCTACTAAATTATTACCTGCAATGCCTAAACCTTTAACCTGCTCATATAAATGAGCAAATTTACTCATTACAAATCGGTGCTTAGGGTCAAAGCTAAACGAATAATTACTGTGATAGACCAAAGGTAAGTGAGGGTTTAGGCGCATAACCGTATCAATAATAAAGTTTGCGCTATAGTAATAAACTTAACTAAGGGAGTCTATTGCCGCTATTCAATCAATGAGGCAAGCTCGCGATGAAGTAATTGTTCATCGGCTAAATTAAGTTCAACTAACCGTTTTAAATAGGTAATGCTGTTTATATCTATATGGTGGCATTTTAGGCCGATGTGTTGATCTTCTATGTGGCAAATAAACACCTCCATTTTTATTTCTATATCGCTTTGTGGCAAGGTAAAGCGCAAGGTGGCTTCGCTATTTTTTGTGCCACTAAACGCCGCGCATTTAGTAATGAGTGCGCCATGTAAAGATACATCGAGTAATTTGCATGGGTAGCTCTCTCCTGCAAATTCTAATTGAGCCGCGGTTGAAAAAAGAATACGCGAGAACTGACGTCGATTTTCCATAAAACGAGTGCCTTTATTGTAATATTTAAATCAAGCATAGCGGGAAATAGCCCATAGCGATAAAAAATGGCATAAAAAAACCCCGCATAAATGCAGGGTTTGTTATATCAGTTAACAATTAACCAATTTTTTTATACTTAATACGCTTAGGTTGTGCAGCTTCTGCGCCTAAGGTCTTTTTAAGCCACTCTTCGTATTCAGTGTAGTTACCATCAAAGAAGTTAATTTGGCCTTCGTCGCGGTAATCTAAAATGTGTGTTGCAATACGGTCAAGGAACCAACGGTCATGCGATATACACATTACACAGCCTGGGAACTCTAAAATAGCGTTCTCAAGGGCGCGTAGTGTTTCAACATCAAGGTCATTGGTTGGCTCATCCAGTAGTACTACGTTACCACCCGCTTTTAAAAGCTTAGCAAGGTGTAAACGGTTACGCTCACCACCTGATAAGTCTTTTACAAACTTTTGCTGATCGTTACCTTTAAAGTTAAAGCGGCTAACGTATGCACGGCTTGGGAACTCAAAGTTACCAATTTTTAGTACGTCTTGTCCGTCAGATATTTCTTCAAATACAGTTTTGCTTTCGTCCATGTTGCCACGGAACTGATCAACCGTTGCAAGCTCTACAGTTTCACCTACGCTAATGCTGCCGCTATCTGGTTGCTCTTCGCCGCTTAGCATTTTAAATAGGGTTGATTTACCCGCGCCATTGGCACCGATAATGCCCACAATCGCGCCTTTTGGCATACTAAAGCTTAAATCGTCGATTAAAACGCGATCGCCAAAACTCTTACGTAAGTTATTAACTTCAAGCACTTGGTCACCTAAACGCGGACCAGGTGGAATAAATAGCTCGTTAGTTTCGTTACGCTTTTGGTAATCAGACTGCTGTAGCTCGCTAAACTGCGCCATACGCGCTTTAGACTTAGCTTGACGACCTTTAGGGTTTGAACGCACCCACTCAAGCTCTTGAGCAATTGATTTTTGACGTGCTTTTTCAGATTTTTGCTCTTGTTGTAAGCGCGCATCTTTTTGCTCAAGCCAAGAAGAGTAGTTACCTTCCCACGGAATACCTTCACCACGGTCAAGCTCTAGTATCCAGCCAGCTACATTATCAAGGAAGTAACGGTCATGCGTTACCGCCACAACAGTGCCTTCGTAATCATGTAAGAAGCGCTCAAGCCAAGCAACCGACTCAGCATCTAAGTGGTTAGTAGGCTCATCGAGAATAAGCATATCTGGTTTTTCGAGTAATAAACGACAAATAGCAACACGGCGGCGCTCACCACCTGAAAGGTGCTCAATTTTAGCATCCCATTCAGGTAAACGAAGTGCATCTGCAGCGCGTTCTAAAACGTTATCGATGTTGTGACCATCGTGCGCTTGAATAATTGCTTCAAGCTCGCCTTGCTCTTTTGCTAGGGCGTCAAAGTCAGCGTCTTCCATTGCGTACTCGTTGTACACTTCGTCAAGGCGGTTAAGGGCATGCTTTACTTCGCCAACAGCTTCTTCAACTATTTCGCGTACTGTTTTGCTTTCGTCCAGCACTGGCTCTTGCGGTAAGTAACCAATTTTAGTACCAGGTTGAGGGCGAGCTTCACCTTCAAAGTCTTGATCAACACCGGCCATAATGCGAAGTAATGTAGATTTACCAGCACCATTTAAACCTAGCACACCAATTTTAGCGCCAGGGAAAAAGTGCAATGAAATATCTTTTAAAATTGTGCGCTTAGGTGGCACAACTTTAGATACTCGACTCATCGAGAATATAAACTTATCAGGTAAAACCATGGAGGAAAGCCTTCAAATAATAATAAAAATTTCAATGTTGTATTGTAGTGGCTCACGGGTGAAACAGTCAACGAATGGCGGGTTTTAAAGCGCTAATGGCTGCAGGTTGATAAAGTATAAAATCATGAATAAATTTCATTTAGACATCTATACATCTAGAGGTTGATATTTTTAGCATACTGTTCATAATGAGAGCGTATAAATTCTCGGTTTTTATGAGTAGGAGTAAAAAATATGCCAATTACAGTGAAAGACGAGCTACCGGCTATTGCCCGTTTACGTGAAGAAAACGTGTTTGTAATGCCAAAAAGTCGCGCAAAAACGCAAGAAATTCGTCCTATGCGTTTGGCTATTTTAAATTTAATGCCTAATAAAGTAGAAACCGAAGTGCAGTTTATTCGTTTGCTTGCCAATTCTCCTTTGCAAGTAAATGTAGAGCTATTACGCCTAGATACGCACCGTAGCAGTAGCAACTCAGAAGAGCACCTAGATACCTTTTACCGTTATTTTTCAGAAGTGAAAGACAATAACTACGATGCGTTAATTGTTACCGGCGCGCCACTCGCACACCTTGAATACGACGATGTTGCGTACTGGGATGAGCTAAAAGTGATTATTGATTGGGCAGAGCAGCACGTTACCTCTACGCTGTTTTCGTGCTGGGCGGCGCATGCCGCGTTGTATCATCGTTACAATTTAAAACGCGATTTAAAAGAAGATAAACTTTGTGGTGTGTTTACTCACCAGTGTTACTTTGATCACGGGGCACTTACTCGTGGCTTCGACGACACCTTTTTAGTGCCGCACTCACGTTATGGCCACATAGATATAAATAAAATAAATGCCTGCGACGATATAGTCGTGCTGGCAGGCTCTGAAAAAGTAGGCGCTTACTTAATGAAAAATAAGTCGGGCAGCCAAGTGTTTATAACCGGCCACCCAGAATACGATGCCGACACATTAAAAGCAGAGTACGAGCGCGATTTACAAAAAAGTCCTGATGCGCCAAAACCCGAAAACTATTTTCCAGATAACGATGCAAGCAAAAAGCCGTCAAAAACGTGGCAAAGCCATGCCTTTTTACTGTTTTCGAACTGGTTAAATTACTACGTGTACCAAACGACCCCTTATGATATTAATTTAGTTAGCCAAGATGTGAGGACTAACAACTATGCCGAATAACGTGCAAAACAATAATAAACACAGCGAATTAAGCGCTGCATTAAAAGAGCGTATTTTAATTTTAGATGGTGCCATGGGTACCATGATCCAAACTCACAAGCTTGAAGAAGAAGACTACCGAGGCGAGCGCTTTAAAGACTGGCACGTACTAATAAAAGGCAATAACGATTTATTAAGCCTTACAAAACCTGAGTTAATAACCGATATACATCGCAGCTTTTTAGCCGCCGGTGCAGACATTATTGAAACCAATACCTTTAACTCAACCACCATTTCGATGGAAGATTACGACATGGCAAGCATAAGCCGTGAGGTAAACTTAGAGTCGGCCAAACTCGCACGCGCAATATGTGACGAGTTCACCGCTAAAAATCCAGAAAAACCTCGCTATGTAGCGGGTGTGTTAGGGCCAACATCTAAAACCTGTTCTATCTCGCCAGATGTAAACGACCCAGGTTATCGTAACGTAACGTTTGATAAGCTAGTTACAGCCTATGTTGAGTCTACCCTTGCATTAATGGAAGGCGGCGCTGATTTAATACTTATCGAAACCATTTTCGACACCCTAAATGCAAAAGCGGCCTCATTCGCAGTAGAAGAAGCGTTTGAGCAAGCAGGGCGTACATTACCCGTAATGATCTCGGGCACAATTACCGATGCCTCTGGGCGTACGCTTTCGGGGCAAACAACCGAAGCATTTTATAATTCTATTCGCCATATTAAGCCGCTTTCTATAGGCCTTAACTGCGCCCTTGGCCCCGATTTACTTCGCCAATACGTAGAGGAGCTTTCGCGCGTATGCGAAACATTTACCTCAGTACACCCAAATGCCGGTTTACCTAACGAATTTGGTGAGTACGACCTAGAAGCAGAGGACATGGCGAAAGAGATTATAGATTGGGGCAAATCGGGCTTTATAAATATTGTTGGTGGTTGCTGTGGCACCACGCCTGCGCATATTCGTGCGTTTGCCAAAGGGCTTGAAGGGGTAAAGCCTCGCGCATTGCCAGAGCTTGATGTTCGCATGCGTTTATCAGGCCTTGAAGCCTGTAACTTAAACTAGGAGCCAACATGACCCAGCAAATTGCAGTATTTACCAATGTTGGCGAGCGTACCAACGTAACCGGCTCTGCCATGTTTAAACGCTTAATCATGGAAGAAGATTACGAGACCGCCCTGAATGTTGCCCGCGAGCAAGTAGAAAACGGCGCCCAAGTTATTGATATAAACATGGACGAAGCCATGTTGGACTCAAAAGCGGCCATGGTTAAGTTTTTAAACTTAATTGCCTCAGAGCCCGATATTTCTAAAGTGCCCATTATGGTCGACTCCTCTAAATGGGAAGTAATAGAAGCAGGCCTTAAATGTATTCAAGGCAAGGCTATTGTTAACTCAATATCGCTTAAAGAAGGGGAGGAGCCGTTTAAACGCCAAGCTAAAATTATTAAACGTTTTGGCGCCGCCGCTGTTGTAATGGCGTTTGATACCGACGGCCAAGCCGACACCGCAGACCGCAAATACGAAATCTGTGAGCGCAGCTACAAAATATTAGTCGAAGAGATTGGTTTTCCGCCGGAAGATATAATATTCGACCCTAATATATTTGCCGTAGCCACCGGTATAGAAGAGCACGACAACTACGCCGTAGAATTTATTGAAGGCACACGCCGCATTAAGCAAAACTTACCGCACTGTAAAGTGTCGGGCGGGGTGTCTAATGTCTCGTTTTCGTTTAGAGGTAATAACCCCGTACGTGAAGCGATTCACTCGGTGTTTTTATACCATGCGATAAAAGCGGGTATGGATATGGGTATTGTAAACGCAGGCCAGCTTGCGGTTTACGACGACATCCCCGAGGAACTTCGCAAAGCCGTAGAAGATGTAATTCTTAACACTGACCCCGGTGCAGGTGAGCGCCTTGTAGAAATAGCCCCTAAGTTTTCGGGTATGGCACAAGCCGAACGCGTAGAAGATTTAGAGTGGCGTACATGGCCTGTTGAAAAACGCCTAGAGCACGCTCTTGTGAAAGGCATTACTACTTTTATAGATGAAGACACGGAAGAGTGCCGCGCTGCCGCCGATAAACCTATTCACGTAATTGAAGGGCCATTAATGGATGGCATGAACGTGGTAGGGGATTTATTTGGCGCAGGTAAAATGTTTTTACCGCAAGTTGTTAAATCGGCCCGCGTAATGAAGCGAGCAGTGGCCTACCTAGACCCATTCATAGAAGCCGAAAAAGAAGAAGGTGCCACTAACGGTAAAGTAGTTATGGCCACCGTAAAAGGCGACGTGCACGACATAGGTAAAAACATTGTAGGCGTAGTACTGCAATGTAATAACTACGAAGTAATCGACTTAGGCGTAATGGTACCTGCCGAAAAAATACTGCAAACCGCGATTGACGAAAAAGCCGACATAATCGGCCTTTCAGGTTTAATTACCCCATCGCTTGATGAAATGGTACACGTAGCCAAAGAAATGACCCGCCGAGGTTTTGAGCTACCACTTATGATTGGCGGCGCAACGACCTCTAAAGCGCATACTGCCGTTAAAATTGAGCCGCAGTACGATAAAGGCGTAGTGTACGTAAATAACGCCAGCCGTGCAGTGGGCGTGGTATCAAGCTTATTATCTAAAGAGCTAAAACCGGCCTTTTTAGAAAAAACTAAAGCCGAGTACGAAAAAGTACGCGAGCAACAAGCGCGCAAAAAGCCACGTTCAAAACCCGTTACCATACAGCGCGCCCGCGATAACGCAGCCAAGCTTGATTGGGATAACTACACGCCACCGGTGCCTAAAAAGCTGGGCGTGACCGAATTTAAAAATGTATCAATTGCGACTTTACGTAAATACATAGATTGGACCCCGTACTTTATGACGTGGTCAATCGCTGGTAAATACCCGCGCATAATGGATGACGAAGTAGTGGGCGAGCAAGCACGCAGCTTATTTAAAGACGCTAACGACATGCTCGATGACCTTGAAAAGTCAGGTGCTTTGCAACCTTTAGGTGTAATTGGTTTATTCCCTGCAAACCGCGTGGGTGATGACATAGAAATTTACACCGACGAAACCCGCAAAGAGCTGTTAACTACCTCATGCCATTTACGCCAGCAAACCGAAAAAACCGACTTTGCTAACTATTGTTTGGCTGACTACATTGCGCCAAAAGGCACACCTGATTACTTTGGTGCGTTTGCCGTAACGGGTGGTTTAGAAGAAGACGACCTAGCCGGCGCGTTCGATGCCAAGCAAGACGACTACAATAAAATAATGGTAAAAGCGGTTGCCGACAGGCTCGCAGAAGCGTTTGCAGAATACTTGCACGAACAAGTGCGTAAAGAGTATTGGGGTTACGCAGCCGATGAAAACTTAAGTAACGATGAGCTAATTCGCGAAAACTACCAAGGTATTCGCCCAGCGCCTGGTTACCCAGCGTGCCCAGAGCACACCGAGAAAAAGAAAATTTGGCAGTTACTCGATACCGAAAAACGAATTGGCATGCAGCTCACCAGCTCATACGCCATGTGGCCAGGGGCTGCGGTTTCGGGCTGGTATTTCTCACACCCAGAGGCAAAATACTACGCCGTAGCATCTATTCAAAAGGATCAGGTAGAAGATTACGCCAAGCGAACTAATATGACGCTCGAAGAGGCTGAAAGATGGCTGTCGCCTAATTTGGGGTATGAGCCGGAGTAAAAGAGCAGCGGTCAGTTTATAGCTGTCAGCTATCAGTAAAACAAGAACGAGCCTATGTGGCTCGTTTTTTAAAGTGAGATCTTTCTGATCACGAAAAGTTAGCAAGAGCTAATTTCGATATTTCCGTTTCCTACCGATTAAATACTCGTATGGTTTTAATATTTCTGCCTTGTTTGAAATAATATGATAATGGGCACCCTCAGCCATTTTAGTATTAACTTCTTTTACAAATGACTCGTTAACTAAGTTTGTGCCATTTACAAACCTATCTGACCAACCTATAAAATATGCTTTAGTAGGCGATAACGGGTAAAAATAATCTGTTTCTTGTTTTAATGGTGGTGTACCCATATTGATTTTAGGGTGAATGTTTATTACAGGTGCGTCAGCTGTAATAAACGGGGTACTGGTATTATTTTCTAAAATTGATTGATAGCAGTAATCTCTATTAATACATAAGCTTTTACCTAAATTATTACCATATAGAAAAGAAATGAACCACCAACTTTCCTCTATTAATTCAGCTATCTGAGGGCCGCAATTCTTAGCAAAAGATTTAATAAAGCTTTCTTTAAAAGCTTTAGTTCTAGTCAATTGATGCCCTAAAAATAATAAGAAAGGTGTCATTTTATCAATCTTTCTTAAAGTACTTACATTTAAACCTCTAAGTTCATTTGAAACACTTGAAGCATCGCGTTCAAGTTGGGAGTGCATATTTTCTATTGAGTTGTTTTTAGCAGCATTAAATAACTTATCACCATATTCACTATTAACACCCAAAGACGTATAGTGTTTATATATCTCTTGTGTGTCTAAATAGCTTTTAAGGGCTTTTTCATGGTGCTTTTTTAATTCAATATCATTACTCATAGCTATGAGTGTTTTAATTAAGTAAACGTGTTCTTCAGTTAGCATATTCACACGATAGAAATGTTTTTCCACAGCCACACTCTTTATGCTGTCTTGAGCTATGCCACCTTTTTTCTTAGTGTAATATATGTTTCGGCCGTTAGTAGACCAATGCTTCATATAATTGGCCCATACATAATGATGATTTTGTTTTATTTCCAACTTTTTATTATTAAGCCATTCCATGTCTTGTTCACTTTTATTCATTAAGTCGCATTTAGTAATGTCGGAAAAAACATTACACATTAATATAAATACAGATTTAAATAGTGGTTAATTTTATTTTAGATTAACATCAAACAGCCAAATCACAGGTGCTAAAACTTAGATAATTACTTAATTTGCTTAAGCCTATTAAACAGCAGATAGTTATTTTATTTAAGGTAATCAAGTGAGAATGAAATCAACGAGCCAGAATACAGGTATTGTTATGAATTAATTACTTTTTTATATTAAAGAGGTTCATCTTTAGCATATCCAGGAATTATCAATTTTATGATTTTATCCCAAAATTGGTGTAGACGTATTTACCCAGACTGTTCTATTTCTGAAAGCTTTATTAGAGGACTACAATGAAGTTTATAAACCACGTAGTGGTGTTATTATCCCTATTTTTCACATCGAACACATTTGCGCTTGAGCAGAAGTATCACGAGAGTGTTTTACCTGTTATTGCTGCTTTTAAAGCGCAGGATAAAACTGTGATTGCTGAGCATATTCGCTACCCTTTAAAAAGGCAATATCCATTGCCCGACATTAAAAATGAAGCTGAGTTTATTAATCGCTTTGATGAAGTGTTTGACGATGAGCTTGTTACTATTATTGGCAGCTCTAATATTAATACCGATTGGGATAAAGTTGGTTGGCGTGGCATTATGCTAAATAACGGCGTGATGTGGGTAGATACTAACGGTACAATTATCGGTATAAATAGCCACACAGCTAAAGAGCAGGCATTTGCTAAACGCTTAATTGAACAAGATAAGCAATCACTTCATTCAAGTATTAATACATTTGAAGAGCCAGTGCTGGATTGGAAAACGGCTAGCTACCATATTCGCGTTGATGATTTAGGTGATAGAAATTACCGTTATGCAGTGTGGAGTAGTGATAAAAGGCCAAAGGACAAGCCTGATATGGTTTTATTTAACGGTGATATTACCTTTGAGGGTAGCGGCGGCAATCACCACTATACGTTTATAAACGGACGCTATAGTTACGTATTACACGTTACTGTAATTGGTTGCGATACATCGCCACCTGGTTGGCTTGAAGTATATAAAAATGATGAGCAGCTATTAAATGAGCCAGTTATAAGTACTAAGTAGAATCAGTAAACCCTTCTTATCTCTATCCAATAAAGCTGCCACTTAATAACAGCTATAGGTTGGCGTTTCGCCGATAAAAATTTCAATAAACCAATTCTAAGTGGTAGGCTAAAAAAGTAGCAATTATTCAAACCGTTCTCGCGCAACAAGGCATTCCTTTAAAGCGCTTTGCCAAGGAGTTAAATATGATCACGCTTACCGTTAATGGTAATAAACATGAGTTTACAGGCGATCCGTCAACGCCGGTGCTTTGGTATCTTCGAGATGAATTAAATTTAACCGGGCCTAAGTTTGGCTGTGGTATGGCGCAATGTGGTGCGTGCACCATACATATTGATGGCGTAGCGCAGCGCTCGTGCATTTTACCGGTATCGGCTGTGGCAGGGCGTGCTATTACCTCTATTGAAGGGTTAAGCGAGCAAGGCGACCACCCCGTACAAAAAGCCTGGGTTGAGCATAAAGTGCCGCAGTGCGGGTTTTGTCAGTGCGGTCAAATAATGCTAGCGGCAAGCTTATTAGCCGCTAACCCCAACCCCACTGATGATGAAATAGTGAGTAATATGTCGGGCAATATTTGCCGTTGTGGTACGTATCCGCGTATTCATAAAGCGATTAAGTCGGCGGCTAAAACCATTGCGGGCGTTGAGTATTTTGACCCAAATGAACAAGGGGAAGAGGTATGAAAAACGACAATACGTACTTTGACCTAAACCGTCGCCAATTTTTAAAAACCAGCGCAATAGGCGCATTAGTATTAGGCACTTATTTTGTAGGCAGTGCACCAAAAGCGTTTGCAGGCGTGTTAGAACAACCGTCTGAGCAAGCAAAACGTGCCAACTTATTTATAGCGCTGCGCCCCGATGGCATGGTTGAAATAACCTGCCACCGCTCTGAAATGGGCCAACAAATTCGTACCGCCATTGCCCAAATTGTGGCAGACGAAATGGAAGCTGCATGGGATAAAGTGGTTGTTATTCAAGGTAAGGGCGACCCTAAATATGGGGATCAAAATACCGATGGTTCGCGCAGTATTCGCTACAACATGCAACGCCTGTGCGAAATGGGCGCAAGTGTTCGCTACATGATGCAGCACGCAGCTGCTAAATATTGGAACGTTGAGCCGCAAACCTGTACAGCTAATCAGCACGTGGTTACCCACAGCTCGGGTAAAACGCTTGCCTATAAAGACTTAATTGACCTCGCGCTTGGTATTACCCCGCCAGAGCCTGACAAGTTAACACTTAAAACACGTAAAGAATGGCGTTATATAAATACCGGTATGGCGCACATAGATTTAACCGATTTAGTAACCGGTAAAGCCACATTTGCTGCTGATGTTCGCGAACCAAAGGCGCTGGTGGCTATGATTGAGCGCCCGCCGGTAGTAGGTGGTGTGGTTAAATCGTTTGATGCCAGCGCCGCTAAAGCAATTAATGGCGTAGTTGATGTTATTGAAATGCCTGTACCAAAAGGTGCGCCGCAATTTCAGCCAAAAGGCGGTATTGCAATTGTTGCTAAAAATACCTGGGCTGCATGGCAGGCGCGTAAAGCACTAAAAGTAGTGTGGGATGATGGTAAAAACGGCGATTATAATTCAGAGAGCTTTAAAAAGTCGTTATTACAAACCGTTAATGAGCCGCAAGCGCATGTACGCGAAAAAGGCGATGCAGCAAGTGTATTGGCTAAATCGAGCAATAAGTTAGTAGCCGACTATTACGCGCCGCATTTGGCTCAAGCACCTATGGAGCCACCTTGCGCCACTGCAATGTACAATAAAGACAGGGTAGATATTTGGGCTGCAACGCAAAACCCGCAAGCTGATATGAAAACCGTAGCTGCGTTACTTGGTATGCAAGAGAGCCAAATTAACGTGCATGTCACCATGTTAGGTGGCGGTTTTGGGCGTAAATCAAAACCTGATTTTTCAGCAGAAGCTGCCTACATTTCAATGAAAGTAGGACAACCTATACGCGTACAGTGGACGCGAGAGGATGATATTCAGCACAGTTTTTATCATGCGGTATCGGCTCAACATATTGAAGCTTCACTAGATGAAAAAGGTAATATTGAGGCTTACTTACACCGTACGGCGTTTTCGCCAATTATGTCGACCTTTCAAGAAGGGGCAACGTCGCCTGCAGGTTTTGAGCTGCGCTTGGGCTTTACCGATAACCCCATAAACTCACCTAACTTAAAGTTAGAAAACGGCGAAGCACCCGCTAAAACAAGAGTAGGTTGGATGCGTTCGGTATCAAATATTTTTCATGCTTTTGCTATTCAGTCATTTATTGCTGAAGCTGCGCATAAAGCAGGGCGCGACCAAAAAGACTATTTACTTGAAGCCATAGGCCCTGATCGCATTTTAGATGTAACCGAGCAAAATGCCTCGTACGATAACTATGGCGGCGATAAAGATGTTTACCCATTAGATATTGGTAAATTACGCCATGTTATTGAAAAAGTAGCCGATATAAGCAAATGGGGCCGAAAGCTGCCAAAAGGTCGCGGGTTAGGTATTGCAGCGCACCGCAGCTTTTTAACCTATGTGGCTACTGTGGTTGAGGTAGAGGTATCGGATGCTGGTGATTTAAACGTGATTAAATCGTGGGTAGCTATTGATGCAGGTACGGTTGTAAACACCGATACCGTTAAAAACCAAACCCAAGGTGGCTCTATTTACGGTATTACCACTGCAATTAGCGACGGTATTACCTTTGATAAAGGCCGCGTGCAGCAAAGTAATTTTCATGATTACCGCGTACCGCGTATGAGCGATTCACCACTAGAGGTAGAAGTAGAAATAATACAAAGCGATGCGCCACCAGCAGGTGTAGGCGAGCCCGCAACGCCGGTTTACGCCCCTGCGCTATGTAACGCTATTTTTGCCGCTTGCGGTAAGCGTATTAGGCAACTGCCTATAGGTAACCAATTAAAAGCGTAAATAACGTCCTTTTTTAGCCGTTAAACAAAAAAACCGCCAAATGGCGGTTTTTTTAGAAGTTAGCGATTAGTGAGTTCTTTCAAACTCGTCTACTTCGCGCTCTGCTTCTTCTTTAGATTTACCATACTGCTGCTGGATTTTACCCACTAGCTCTGTACGGCTACCTTCAATTTTGTCTAAATCGTCGTCAGTAAGATCGCCCCATTTTTGTTGCGCCTTACCTTTAAGCTCGTTCCAATTACCTTTCATACGATCGTTGTTCATAAGTATCTCCTTACTTAGCTTTAATTAACGTTCAGTATAAAAGGAGCAAAGCGTGTACCAATCAGTTAAACTTTTTATTTTGTGTTTATAATCATTTATTTATATATTTAAGCGAAGCGTTACTTTTATTGCAACACGTATGTTCTTAAAAAATGTACAGAGCGGTCTGTAATTATTTCTGATTATGGATACGCGTAAACTCATCTGCTTTTGCGGCGCGTTTATTATTGGTTTTTGTTACAATGCACACAAAGCAATTTTGGATAAATAGCAGTGCTGCCGGTTCAAAACATATATCAACAACTTCTAACTACATTACAAAGTAACCCCATAACGTTATTACAAGCACCGCCTGGTGCAGGTAAGTCAACCTGGTTGCCGCTACAGCTTATGCGCGACGGCCATTTTAAACGTATTGTAATGCTTGAGCCGCGCCGCTTAGCAGCACGTAATATTGCCAATTACTTAGCACAGTGCCAAAACGAAAAAGTGGGGCAGAGTGTTGGTTTGCGAGTACGCGGCGAGAGTAAAGTAAGCAGTAATACGCGCCTTGAAATAGTCACCGAGGGTATGCTTACTCGCATGCTACAAAACGACCCCGAATTAAGCGATATAGACTTACTGATATTTGATGAATTTCATGAACGCTCAATTGCGGCCGACACTTCACTGGCCTTTGCTTTAGAGACCCAAAGTGCGCTGCGTGATGATTTAACTATACTACTTATGTCGGCCACCCTTGATACCGAGCGCTATACGCAGTTTTTTGATTGCCCGGTTATACAATCAAGCGGGCGTAGTTACCCCATAGACGAAGTATACATACCAATAAAAGATGAGAGCCGCTGGTTAGATGCTATTCCCTCTTTAATAAAACAAGCACTAAACGAGCAAAGCGGTAGTGCGTTGGTGTTTTTGCCTGGGCAGTTTGAAATAGTACGTGTGCAGCAGGCCCTTAATGATTTACCAAGTAACTGCTTAGTTGCCACATTATTTGGCGAGCAAGATAAAGCCAATCAGCAAGCGGCGATTGCCCCTGCGCCTAAAGGTATGCGCAAAATTGTGCTTACCACCAATGTAGCCGAAACCAGTTTAACCATTGAAGGCATTCGTATTGTTATTGATAGCGGCAAACGCCGTGCCGCAACGTTTAACTTAAAAACTGGCGTAACTGAGCTTACAACACAAAGTATATCGCGCTCCTCTGCTGTGCAGCGAGCGGGGCGTGCAGGGCGAATAGAGCCAGGGGTTGTTTACAGGCTTGGCTCAAAGCAAACATTTGAGCGACGTAATAGCCACGATAGCCCGGAAATACTCACCTCAGACATAAGCCAACTTATGCTGGAGGCAAAACAGTGGGGCGCAAATATTAGCGAACTCACCTTGCTTGATACGCCAACAGCGCAGCAATGCACGCAAGCGGCAAACTTATTAACCATGCTTGAAGCCATCGACTCTAAAGGTAAGCTCACTAAATTGGGCAGCAACATGCTGGGTTTTGGGGCGGATATTCGTTTAGCGCATATGCTTTTAAAAGCGCAAGCGCTTGAGGCAGAACTCCCTGGTATTTATCGCTTAGCACTTTATTTAGTGGCGCTGCTTGAGAGCCGAATAAACAGCGCCAACGAGCTAAGCTTGGCGCTACATAGCCAACAGCAAAGGCCACACCCAGTATTTAAACAGCAGTTAAAATACTGGCAAAGCCGTTTAAAAGTAACCGACAGTAACAGCGAGCTAAACACCGAGTATTTAGGTTTGCTAGTGGCATTAGCTTACCCCGATCGCATTGCAAAAAAACGCGGCAATGGCTACTTACTTGCCAATGGTGCGGGCGCTGATTTAAACACCGATTACTGGCATAACGATGACTACCTTGCTATTGCAAGTATGGGCGGCCATAAAGGCACGCGTATTTTTGCCGCCACCGCACTTAGCCCATTTGAGCTACAAGATTACTTACCGCATTTGTTTACTACGCTTACCCGCTGTGAGTTTGATGAAAAAACCGCGCGCTTTATCCATCAAGACGAAGTAAAGCTCGGCGCTATTACGCTTACAAGCCAACCAAGTAAGCAAAAGCTTGATAAAACCGAGCGCGCTAAAGCGTGGCTTAATTTATTTACCAAGCATGGTTTTGCATTATTTAATGAACAACCCGATGCGCAGCAGTTTTTAATACGCATGAGTTTAGCCAGTCAGTTTATGCCAGATACGTTCCCGGCCATAAGCGAGCAGCAACTTATCGAAACAGCTGATGATTGGTTAGGCGTATATTTACAGGATATAAAAACGCTGGAGCAGCTTAAAAAGTTTAACTACTTTGAAGCACTGCAAAATTGTTTTGACTGGACACAGCAAACAGCCCTAAAAACGCTGTTACCGCTTAGGTTAACGGTACCGAGTGGCTCAAATATAAAAATTAATTACCAGCTAGATGGCCCCGCAAAACTTAGCGTGCGCATGCAAGAAGTGTATGGCTTAACAAGTACGCCAATGCTTGCAAATGGCAAGCTGCCTCTGCTTATGGAATTACTCTCGCCAGGTAAGCGTTCATTACAGCTTACGCAAGATCTTGCGCACTTTTGGGCTAGTAGTTATCGCGATGTACAAAAAGAAATGAAAGGACGTTACCCCAAGCATTTTTGGCCCGACGATCCAGCCAACAGCGTGGCAACCAATAGAGTAAAAAGCAAAATGTAGGTTTATTAACTTAAAAGTATTTGTTTTATTTTTGAACATGTGAATATAGTGTACCTATAAATAAATCAATACTTTTAACTACAAGGAAGAAGTGATGAAACGACTATTTACATTAGCTTTGCTATTAGTGAGTACCTTTTCGGTTAATGCTGAAGAGGCGCTGGACTTAAACAAATTTGCACAGCATTACTACAACACAATGACCGCCACGCAAGCGCCTAACGCAAGTGAAAAAGAGCTTGAAGCCTACCTTAATTTATTAACAGACGATGTAGGCAGCCAGCACATACCGTATCAAGTAGATGACTCTCGCACTGCCGATGGCAAAAAACTAATGCGCAAAGGCATGAGCTTTTACTTAGGCGCGCATACCCACTATGAAAGTGAGCTACTCAATACTTTTATATTTAACGATAGCGGTTTTGCGATTCGTTATAAAAACCACGCTAAGGGCATTCATCCGCAAAGTAAGCAGCCAATCGAGTACACATCAGTAATGATGGAAGTAATAGAAGTTGAAAACGGTAAAGTGGCGATGATCCGTAAATATCACGAATAAAACGTAAAGTGATAAAACGCGCTAGCCATTAAAGCAAAGCTAATGGCTAATTGGGCTGTAATAGCTTTTTGTTGTTAAGTGCTTAAACTTCTTTACCACCGTGCTGCTCTGCTAAATCATCTAGCTCGGCAGAGGTGTAATCAAACCCGCTTTCATCATACTCGTAAGTGACTTTTACACTGTCGCCGCCATTAAATAGGCGAGTTTTAACTTGGTTTACGGGCCAATCTTTTAGTACATGCACAAAGCGGTTAGCAACTTGCGAGGTTTCAAAGCGGTAGCGAATTTCTGTTTTCATAAAAAGGCTCTGTTATTGTATGGCTTAGCTAAAAGTGAGTAGTAAAATGACACTATTTAATGCATTACCACCTCTCATAATCTCTTGGGTGTGTTGATTTTTAATGGTTGAATTTGCAGCCGTATGTTTGGTTTTAAGGCAAGGCAAAGCCTATGTAACTTGGTTATTCACCATGAATAGGCGATAACGCAGCATAAAAGCCAAACATGGGCTGCCCGTTGGGTTCTTTCTAGGGTGATAAACTCTTGTTTATTGGTTTTTACTTATTCTTACATGGATGTAAGTCATTAAAATAACGCAGGAGCCGTTATCGAGCCTACTAAGTTACAAACCACGCGCCGCGATTTAATCGCCCCTAGATTGAACAAATTTCTATCCGCCAAGGTCAACACGCCCTAGTATACCTTTAATCAATACGCTGATATAAGCCTCTAAAACAGTAAGTGGAGCAAAAAACCACACTTAAACGCTATAAGTGATGCGTTTTTAAAATAAATAATAATTATTACAAATAGCTTTTATATCTAAAAAGTTAATGTGATTTTATTTTTACGTAATGTTCGCATTTTGCTTTAAGGTGCGGTGTTCCTTTCTAAAAATACTTATCTAGTACAAACCAAGCATTGTTATAAGTTTTTGATAGTTAATTACTTTAATAAGTAGATTAGCTTTGTACAGCGAATGTTTTGCTAAGCAATTTACGTGTTGTTTAGCTATGTTAAATAGTATTTTTGCCGAACTCCCTTTGTTCTAAAAACTAAAACTATTTTAAAAATAAAACAAAAAAGAAACATTTAGGTTGATTGTTAGGTATTTGTAATTAGAATAGTCGCTATTACAAATAAGAATGATTCACATACAATATTAGGATTCAACATGAATTTGCGTAAATCTCTCCTTGCTAGTGCAGTAATTACTGCAACTATGGGTCTAACTGCGTGTGGCGGCTCAAGCTCCAGCGATAGCACCGAAACACCAACCACTCCAACAGTGACTAATTCGGCACCTACCGCTATTAGCTTATCTACAGCGGCTGTAACAGAAGATGTAGTAGGCGCAGTAGTCGGTACTTTAAGTGCAACCGATGACGATGCAACAGGCATGGTATTTACACTTTCTGATGATGAACAGTATTTTGAAATTAATGACAGCAATGAGCTAACGCTTAAAAGCACGTTAGCGCTTAATGCTGAGCAAGTAGAAACAGTTGATGTAACAGTTACTGCAACCGATGCTGGCGATTTAAGTTTTACACAAACACTGAGCGTATCTGTAACTGATATTGAAGCGCAAGATGGCGTAAACGTTTACGAATTTGCCTCAACAGTTAATGCTAGTAATTCTGCGGTAAGTTACACAGGCCAAGTGGCTCGCCATGCACTTTCGGCGCAAATTAAAGCCTACATAAGCTTATTAAGTGTTGATTACATTGAAAGCGAAGGCTTAACAGGCGATGCCGTTAAAGCGCAGTTAATGGCTTATTGGAGCGATTATGAAGCCGTAAAAGATAACAGCTTTTTGTTTATTGATGGCGCAACTACGTTGCAACAGTCGTTTGCAGAAATTTCGAGTTCAGGCAAAACCTTAACAGGTAAAATTGCCGGTAACGATGCGTCTAAAATGGAAGAAGACTGGCTAACAGAAGGTACATTTGAAGGCTGGAGCGACTTCGGCACTCAAGCAAAAACGCCAGAAGGGCTTATTTTTCATTACTTTGATTTAATTGCCGCCAATGTAGATGCAATTGCAAGCGGTACGCAGTCTGAGGATGTAAACGGTAATGACATTACTGCGGCATACATCACAACAAGTGGCCTTGATTTAAACCAGCTTATTCAAAAGCACACGCTAGGTGCGTTAATGTTCTCGCAAGGCACTGACGATTACCTAGACGAAGGGCTTGATGAAGATAACACCGATGCAGCAGCCGATGGTACTTACAGTACTTTAGAGCATCAATACGATGAAGGTTTTGGTTACTTTGGCGCTGCTCGTCATTATTTAGAATTTAGCGACGAGGCTATTGCTGATGGTAGCGCAAGCGCTGATATTGATGGCGATGGCAAAATTGACTTAGCGAGTGAATACAATTGGGGTAACTCTACCAATGCAGCTAAACGTGATAAAGGCGCGGTAGTAGCAACTGACTTTAGCAGCGCAGCAATGACGGCGTTTATTGCGGGTCGTAAAATTATTAACGATGCTGCACCAAGTGCATTAACTGATGATCAAAAAACGCAGTTATTAGCACAACGTGATATTGCAGTAGCCAACTGGGAAAACGCAATTGCAGCCACCGTTGTACATTACATCAACGACACACTAGCCGACATTGATACAGTACAAGGTACAGAGGCAAGTGCTGACGATTTTGCTAATTTAGCTAAACACTTTAGTGAAATGAAAGGCTTTGCACTGAACTTTCAATTTAACCCATTTTCACCTTTTTACAGCGACGATAACGCAGGTAAATTTGCCGAGCTACATACATTGCTCGGTGAAGCGCCACTGCTAACAGATGCATACAAAGCGCAGTTAGTAGAGGCACGTGATTTGATGCAGGAAGTTTACGGCTTTGATGCTCAAAACGTTGAAAACTGGTAATAACCACCCGTTTTAGCACCAAGGAAGGTCAGCCCACGGGCTGGCCTTTTGCCGTTTAATTTTCAAAGTTTTTAGGGTTGAAATAATGATCAATTATGCAAAAAAAGGGGTTGTGGTTGCAGCTACTGTACTAACCCTTAGTGGGTGTGGTGAAAGTAGCTCAAGTAGCACAGGCAGTGATTTTCAAAGTAGTGATAGCGGGCAAACTACGACGCCTGCGGTTACAGAGTTTGATGAAGCACAACTCGTTGCTAACTTAGTCGATAATGTAATAACACCGACGTTTGTTTTATTTAATCAACAAGCACAAACACAAACACAGGCCGTTGCAAATTACTGCCAAGCTGAAATACAAAGCGTACAAGAAAGCTCAGAAGAGGCCATTGCGCTGCGTGCTCAAGCACAACAAGCCTGGCTAGATACCATGGCGGGTTGGCAACAAGCCGAAATGATGCAAATGGGGCCGCTTCTTGATAACGCAGGGCAGTTACGTAACCAAATATATTCATGGCCTACTTTTAGCCGCTGTGGGATAGACCAAGACGTGGTGTATAACCAAGACGGTGTTATTAACCAAGATCAAAATCGCCCGTATGCCATTAGCGAAAGAACAGCAACACGCCGTGGCCTGTTTGCAATTGGGCATGTGTTGTTTAACGAGCAGTTAGCGCATCACTGTAGTGTGGCAAATGACGCCCTTGCAGATTGGAATAACCGTACAGATTTAGCGCGTCGTCAGGCTCGTTGTGAGTTTGCTGTGGTGGCAAGTGAAGATGTTTTAAGTTCGTCAGCGCAGTTATTACAAGCTTGGCAAGGGGATAGCGGTTTTGCTAACGAATTAAAAAATACCGGCCAAAGTGGCTCTCGCTTTAGCACAACTCACGAAGCACTTAATCATATTAGCGATGCACTGTTTTATATCGACACAATAGTAAAAGATAAAAAATTAGCAGAGCCGATTGGTATTTTTTCAAATTCGTGTGGCGCATCGGCGTGCCCTGAAGATGTAGAAAGCCTAGATGCAAAAAGCTCTTTAGATAATATTCGTAATAACTTAGTGGCGTTTGAAGCGTTAATTATGGGTAATTTAGACGCTGAGCAAGCAGGCACTGGCTTTGATGACTTTTTAGATGCAGAGCAAGCACAGGCTACTAAAACACGTTTAGTTGAAGGAATAGCAACCCTTAAAGCCACTTTAAATAGCATTGATAGCTCGCTGGCCGATTTGCTAATTGATAACGAGCAACAGGTACGTGATGTACATGGGCAAGTGAAAGTGCTGACCGATGAGCTAAAAAATGACTTTATTAATGAGCTAGCACTTGAGCTACCTACCACCTCTGCAGGCGATAACGACTAAGGGCGACAATGAAATACAATAAACTTACAATTGCATTGCTTATGGCCGTAAGTTGCCAAGCAGTGGCAGAGCAAAAAAACGAATTAGAACATATTCAAATTATTAGCCATAACGATAAATTGCGCACCGAAGCAGGCTCGGCAACTTTAATTGGCGAAGCACAACTTGAACAATTTGAGTTTGATGATATTCATCGTATTTTATCGCAGGTGCCTGGGGTAAACATACGCGAAGAAGATGGCTTTGGGCTAAGGCCTAACATTGGTTTTAGGGGCGTAACCCCTGAGCGTAGTAAAAAAATAACCATTTTAGAAGACGGTGTTTTAATTGGCCCTGCGCCGTATTCGGCACCGGCGGCTTATTATTTTCCGCTTACTACACGCATGACCGCAGTTGAAGTGTTTAAAGGCCCAGCAGCCATACATTATGGCCCGCAAACGGTGGCGGGTACGCTTAATTTAGTTTCGCGTCAAGTACCTGATGATGCCAGCGGTATGCTTGATATTTCAGCAGGCTCCGATGGCTATAAAAAAGCGCACGCGTATTATGGTAACCGCCAAGGGCAGTTTGGCTTTTTAGTTGAAGGCGTTCACCTAGAAAGTGACGGTTTTAAAGAGCTTGATGGCGGGCAAGACACTGGCTTTGAAAAAGACGATCTATTAGTTAAATTAGATTACACACTTAATAGCGAGCAGTATAAACAACGCTTTGAGTTAAAGCTGGCCTATTCAGATGAGCTTTCTAACGAAACCTACCTTGGGTTAACCGAAGAAGATTACCAGCAAACACCGTATCGCCGTTATGCCGCCAGCGGCCCTGCAAATATGGATACTAAGCATACGCAAGTGATGTTTACCCACCAACTTAGCAGCGACAATTTTGCCCTTACAACCCGCGCCTATCGCAACGATTTTGAACGTGCGTGGCTTAAACTCAACGCGGTTACTAACAGCAGTGGTAGTTTGTCGGATATTTTGGCAGACCCAACACGCTTTGAGCGTGAATATAGCGTTATTAGTGGCCAAGCCGATTCGGTTCAAAGTGGTGAAAGCAATGTGTTTTTAACCATGGGAACTAACGACAGAGCCTTTTTCTCGCAGGGCATACAGTTTGATGGTGATTGGCAAGTCGCTGCGTTTGGGCTAGAGCACTCACTCTCATTCGGGGTGCGTTTTCATCAAGATGAAATAGAGCGCGATCATTTTGAAGACACATACGCCATGGTTAACGCGGTTAACACCCGTACAGACACCGCGAGTGTATTTACCACACAAAATACCGAATCTACCGATGCGTGGTCGTTATATATTGAAGACAAAGTAACCTTCGATAAGCTAACTCTTGGTTTAGGCGTGCGCGGCGAGTTAATGGATATGTCGTATCAAAATGACGCCCCTGGACAAGCAAACGATTGGCAAGATAAATCGAGCCGTATTTGGTTACCTGGTTTAAGTGGCTTTTACCAATTATCGGCCAATGCAGGGTTACTTTTTGGTGTACACCAAGGGTTTGTGCCCTCAAGCCCATCTAGCCCTGTACGTGAAGGAGATGAAGAGTTTGAAAAAAGCGTAAACTATGAATTTGGTGGCCGTTACAACAACGGTAACAGCCAAGTGGAAGTAGTGAGCTTTTTTAATGATTATTCAAACTTAGTAGAAAGCTGTGGCCAGTCAAATTGTGGAATCGAAAACGAAATTGACCGCGAATTTAGTGGTGGGGAAGTGGATGTATGGGGCGTTGAGTCTCAATTTGCACACACTTACGCATTAAATAAGCACATTGATGTGCCGGTACGCTTAACTTACACCTACACGCAAAGTGAGTTTAAAGAAGAGCTATTTAGCGAATTTACGCAGTGGGGGCATATTCGCCCGGGCGATCATTTACCGTACTTGCCTAATCATCAAGCTGCGCTGAGCTTAGGCCTTGCACATAACGATTGGTCGGTTGATGTATTAATAAAATACACCTCAGAAATGCCAGAGGCCGCTGGCGTAGCTTATACCGCTGGTGAGCTTGGTAACACCACAGGGAATGATTTTTCATTACCGTTAGCAGGTGTCGATGTACCCGCTACAACAGTACTAGATATTGCTGCGCGCTACGAGCTTGATCAATATGGTCATATTTACGCTAAGGTAGATAATCTGTTTGACCAAGATAACATTGTTAGTCGTCGCCCATATGGCGCGCGCCCGGGTAAACCGCGTAGCGTAGCCGTGGGTTACAAATATCAATTTTAAGAGGTAAGTTATGCTCGAGACTATATGGCAAACGCTTCTTCAAACGCCAAATTATTTGTTTGATGCCAATAAACGTATTTTTATTGGCTATAGCATTGCGGCGTTAGTGATTGCAATGTTGCTGTATTTCTCGGGCCGTGCGCAGCAAAAAAAGCGCACGTGGCGTGGGCTGGGGCGCTATTTATTTAGTAAGCGTATTTGGCTGAGTAAAAGTGCCAAGCTCGACTACCAATTATTAATTATAAACCGCTTACTTAAAGCCGCGCTGTGGGTGCCTATAGTGTTAACTATGGTGCCTGTTGCTATTGGCGTAAGTGATGCCCTGCAATGGCTTTTTGGTGAGCGCGCAGTATGGCAGCTGCCAAGTACTGTGGTGTTAATTATTTTTACCGTTTTATTGTTTATATTTGATGATTTAACACGGTTTTTATTACATTTAGCACTGCATAAAGTGCCGTTTTTGTGGCATTTTCACAAGGTACATCATAGTGCGTTAGTGCTCACCCCAATGACCATTTATCGCAGCCACCCGTTTGAAAGCTATTTATATGCCTGTCGAATGGCGTTAGCCCAAGGTTTTGTAGTGGGCGTTTGTGTGTATTGCTTTGGCCGAAATTTATCAATGTTAGATATTTTGGGGGCTAATGTATTTGTATTTGCCTTTAATGCTTTAGGCGCTAATTTACGCCACTCACATGTGTGGTGGAGCTTTGGTAAAAAAATAGAAAATTGGTTAATTAGCCCAGCTCAGCACCAAATTCATCACAGCGATAACCCAAAACATTTTGACCGTAACTTAGGCTCAGCGTTAGCCATTTGGGATAGAGCCTGTGGCACGCTGATAAAAGCGCATCAAGTAGGTAAAATTACCGTGGGGGTTGGCAATAACGACCGGGGGCACAACAGTGTAATGGATGCGTATTGGCGGCCAATTTACGAGAACCTACAAACGCCTTGGCAACGTGTGGCTAAAGCCGCTAATAAGGTGAACGTTTTTAATAAAAAAAAGCCCATTATTGAGGTTAATATTAACGACAAAACAGCTAAATAGCGCTCGGTTACAAAAAATAAAAGGTTAAATTGTAAATTTTGTGTTTCAATAATCGTATCAAACTCGGTACATACACGCGTACCTTCTTTAATTTACGATGACGATTTAACATGCATTACAAATCAGTTTTATTAGCAAGTTGTGCTTTATTGCTAAGCGCCTGTGGTGGCTCAGGCGGCGATGACACGCCCACCGTTAATTCAAATAAAATTCCTACCTTATCGATTGCCAACATACCCAGCGAATTAACTAAAGGCCAAACCATTGAGCTAATTGCAACAGCAAGCGATGAAGACGGCTCAATAAGCAGTGTGGTTTGGCAACAAACTGCGGGCACCACGTTATTGAATGAACCATTAGATGCGTTAAGTACCCGCCTTACTATACCCGCTGCGCAAAGTTATGAGCCTATAACGTATTCATTTAGCGTAACAGCCACCGATAATGAAGGGGCAACAAACACGCAAACCGTTACATTTGTAGCCAAAAACAGCATGGACATACACAGCGCCGCTAGGTTATTACACCAAGCTAGCATGGGCCCAACGCTTGCTGAAATAAACAGTGCTCAAGGTTTAAGTGAGCAACAATGGCTCGATGGCCAAATAGCACTGCCAGTTAGCTACCATCGAAACTACTTGGTAAAACTTGAAGATGACGAAGACTTTAAATATATAAGCCGAATAGATGCATGGTGGAAAGCGGTGCTACAAAGTGACGATCAACTACGCCAACGCGTTGCATTTGCACTGAGTGAAATATTGGTCGTATCGGATGAAAATAGCGATTTACGTGCACAACCAGAGGGGATGGTAACTTACTACGATTTATTACTTAAACATGCGTTTGGCAATTTTAGAGAGTTACTCGAAGAGGTAACGCTTTCGCCAATTATGGGCACGTACCTCAGCCATTTAGGGAACGAAAAAGCTGATGAGGCACTTAATATTCGCCCAGATGAAAATTACGCCCGTGAGGTTATGCAATTATTTACCATTGGCCTAGATGAGTTAAACCTTGATGGCTCCGCTAAGCTAGATGCAAACGGTAATAGCATAGCAACTTACGGGCAGGCTCAAATACAGGGGTTTGCGCGTGTATTTACCGGCTGGACATTTGCCGGCAGCGAAACCTTTAAACGCAAAAGCCGTGATTATATAAACCCTATGCAAGCTTACAGCGAATATCATTCGGATAGAGAAAAAGTCCTATTAAATAATGAGGTTATACCGCCTGGTTATGGGCCAGAGGAGTCGCTAAAAATAGCCCTCGATAATTTATTTAATCACGATAACGTAGCACCGTTTATTTCTAAGCAGCTTATTCAGCGGTTAATTACCTCAAACCCTACTGCGCAATATGTAGAGCGCGTTGCACGTGTATTTAACGATAATGGAAGCGGTGTGCGAGGCGATTTAGCCGCAGTTGTTAAAGCTATTTATTTAGATGACGAAGCACGCCATTTTGGCAGTGTACTTAGCTATCAAGGTAAAATTAAAGAACCACTTTTAAAAACTGTACAGTTTTGGCGAAACCTTAATGCGAAGTCGCAGCAAGGTTATTATAAAACGTGGAACTTAGTCGATAGCTATGGGCAAGGCCCCATGCAGTCGGGCTCTGTATTTAACTTTTTTAGACCCGATTACCAAAGTGCGGCGTTACGCACGCAAGGTTTGGTAGCGCCTGAATTACAAATAGCCAACGATGCGACTTTAATAGGCACAATGGATGCCTTATTTGCAAGTTTGGTTTGGAGTACAGCCGAAGCGCATACCGAGTTAAACCCTGCAGGAATTTATGTTTATGTACAAAGCGATATGGATTACTTGGCGCAAAATGGCATTAGCGCACTGATAGAGCAATACAATACCCTGTATTTTGCCGGCAATATGAGCGCTGACACTACACAAGCTTTGCTTGATTTAGATGCCTACTTTGATGAGGATCAGTACCGCGTGAGGGTTTCGTACTTGTTATACATGATTGCTATTTCACCTGAATTTAACGTGCAGTATTAGGAGCGCATAATGAGCCTAAATAGAAGAAACTTTTTGTCATTATGTTTAAAAGGCGGGGTATCAGCAGCCGCTTTAACCAGTTTGCAGCTACAAGCACTCACGGGGGCAACTAATGCAACAGAACTCGGTGATTATAAAGCCCTAGTGTGTGTATTTTTATACGGCGGAAACGACTCACTGAATATGTTGCTACCCCTTGAGGGAGAGCAGCGTAGTTTATACGAGCAAAGCCGGCAAAACCTCGCAGTAGACAATCCGCTAGCGTTAAGTGTTTCCCAGCAGTTTGCAGGTGGCGTGGGTATTCATCCCTCACTTGCGCCTTTACAGAGCGTGTTTGAGTCGGATGATTTAGCCTTTGTTGGTGGCGTAGGCACTTTACTTACCCCCACCACATTAACAGATTACAAAAATAACGCGGTGCCTTTACCTAAGCATTTATTTTCGCATAACGATCAGCAAGCGTCATGGATGTACGGCCGAGAAAAAGCCTCTTTAAACAGTGGGTGGGGCGCACGTATGCTAGAGCGATTAGCTGTAGAGGATCAGTTTGCGGCAAATATCTCTCTCGATGGCACTAATTTATGGCAAACAGGCACAAATACCAGTGCCTTTGCGCTTAACAAAAGTGGCATAAGCACAATTAACGCCTTTGGTGGGTATCAGCCCCGCACTGAGCACGTTACTAACATAATGAACCGCTTGCTAGGTAATGCAAGCCATGTACTAGGGCGTGAATATGCGAATGGCTTAAATAGCGCAATTACCAACACGCAAACGATGAACAGTGCACTTGAACAAGCCCCAGCGCTTACTACCACCTTTAGCGATACTAGCTTGAGTGAGCAATTAGCCGCGGTGGCCAAAGCTATTAGTGTGCAGTCGTCGTTAAGTACACAGCGCCAAGTATTTTTTGTCTCTATGGGGGGATTTGACACCCACGATGATCAGCTTACTGCGCACCCTGCATTATTAAATACGCTAGCTCAAGGGCTCAGCGAGTTTAACCGTGCCATGAAAGAGCTAAACATGAATGATAAAGTCACCACGTTTACTATGTCGGACTTTGGCCGCACGCTCACCTCAAACGGCGATGGCACCGACCATGGCTGGGCGGGTAATCAAATAGTAATGGGCGGCGCGGTAAAAGGCCGTTCTATTTATGGCCAGTTACTTACTCAGCAATTAGAGGGCGAATACGATACCGGTGGCGGGCGGTTAATTCCGCAAGTGGCTAACGAGCAATACTTTGCAACATTAGCGCAGTGGTTTGGGGTGCCTGTTTCTGAGCTGGTTGATATTTTTCCTAATTTAAGTAACTTTAACAGCGCGACCTTAGACTTTTTTGTGTAATGATACTGACACGCCAGCCTAGGTACGTTAGTTTAAGGTTAAAGCGCCGCTGCTTGATAATAAAAATGCGTTATTTAGTTGTTTTAATTAGCTTATTTTAAGGTTTTTGAACAAAGCTTATTATTTAAAGCACTTAATTATCACTATACAGTGGCGTGAGCTGTTAATTGTAATCTAAACCCAGTGCTTGGCAGTATAATGTACTGGTTTCAAATACTTAAAATTAAAGATCACACATGATAAAGGAATCATAATAATGAAAATTTTAGTGAGCTTAGTAAGTTTAATCGCTTTTTTACTCGTTTTACTGCCAGGGCCTTTATATAAGTATGGCGTTGTTGAACTAAGTACTGCGTTTACAGGGTTTAGATTTGGTGTGTATGTGGGTGGCGCTGCATTAGTGCTGCTTGTTATACAGGTTATTTTTATGCGTAAAACGCTTAGCATGGGCAGCACTTTAATGGCATTGGTGTTTGCAGCCATCGCGATTGCAATGCCACTGAGCATGATGAGCAAGGCTAAAAGTGTACCCGCGATCCATGATATTTCGACCGATTTAATTAACCCGCCAAAATTTGTGGCAATTGTACCGCTGCGAGCGGATGCTAAAAACCCAGCTGAATACGCAGGAGAAGAAACAGCCACGCAGCAACGCAAAGCTTACCCTGAGCTAAAAACACTAAATTATGCACAATCAAAAACAGACTTATTGGCTGCTACCGAGCAAGCGGTTAAAAATTTAGGGTTTGAGCTTGTTAATGTTAATGCGGCTACGGGCATTGTAGAAGCAACGGATACCACCACATGGTTTGGTTTTAAAGATGATGTAGTTGTGCGTATCAATGATGAAGGCAGCCAGCGCTTTGTCGATATACGCAGTAAGTCACGCGTGGGGCGAAGCGATTTAGGAAAAAATGCTGAACGTATACATTCACTCATTGATGAGATAAATACGTTACTGGATAAGTAACCAACATGTCCCGTCCTGAAATAGGTTGACGGTTTTAATGAAAGACTTGGTGCGAAAGCGCCAGGTCTTTTTTATGCACTTGATTTGGTGTTTTCATATCCAAACTTAAGTGCGGTCGCATTTCATTGTATAT